>NZ_SZZV01000003.1:0-331165 GCF_009829935.1 Pantoea sp. Seng
ACCTTGAGACATATAAACCTCCTTCATAGTGACTGGATAAAGTTTACTCGCTTTATGCTATGTAGCAAAGGTGTATAGCATGGTCATTCGGTAATCAATGCCGCTTTTTTACGCCGACTCAGCTTATCCATCATCAGAAACACCACCGGTGTGGTGTAGAGCGTGAGTAGCTGACTCATCACCAGGCCGCCGGCAATAGTGATGCCCAGCGGTTGACGCAGTTCGGCACCGTCGCCGCTGGTCAGCACCAGCGGCAGTGCGCCAAACAGCGCTGCCAGCGTGGTCATCAGAATCGGGCGGAAACGCATCTGGCAGGCCTGGAAAATGGCGTCACGCGCGCTGAGATTGCCGTTGCGCTGTGCCTCCAGCGCGAAATCCACCATCATGATGGCGTTCTTTTTCACGATGCCAATCAGCAGCAATATCCCTATCAGCGCAATCAAACTGAACGGCGTATTAAACAATTCCAGCGCCAGCAGCGCGCCCACGCCGGCCGAAGGCAGGGTGGAAAGAATGGTCAGCGGATGCACGTAGCTCTCATACAAAATCCCCAGCACGATATACACCGCCGCAATCGCCGCTAGCATCAGATACAGCTGGTTGGATTGTGACTGCTCAAACACCTGCGCCGTACCGGCAAAGCTGCCGCGTACGCTGGAGGGCACACCGAGCGCCGTCATGGTGCGTTCAACGGCGGCTGAAGCCTGAGATAACGACACACCTTCCGGCAGGTTGAACGAAATCGTTGAGGCGGCCGACAGACCTTCATGGTTGACCGACAGCGGCGCGTTAGCTGGTTGCCATTTGGCGAACCAGCTCAGCGGAATGGCTTTGCCATCGCTGTTGATCACGAACATCTGATCGAGGGCGCTGATATCCTGGGTGTAGCGCGGATCGACTTCCATCACCACTTTGTACTGATTGAGCGGCTGGTAAATGGTGGAGATTTGCCGTTGACCAAAGGCGTTGTTCAGCAGCGCATTGGCGACCGAGACTTCAATACCCAGCCGCGCCATGCTTTCCCGATCGTAGGTCAGATCCATTTCGCTGCCTTTGTCCTGCTGATCGGAGTTCACGTCCACCAGTTCTGGCAACGCGGCAAACGCCTGACGAATTTTCGGCTCCCACTCACGCAGGTCGGCGAGATTATCCGACAGCAGGCTGTATTGGTAGCTGGCGTTAGATTCACGTCCGCCGATGCGAATATCCTGCACCGCATTGAGATACAGGTTAGCGCCGGGCTCTTTCGCCAGCTTGGTGCGCAGGCGGGCAATCACCTCCTGCGCGTTTTCACTGCGTTCCGACAGCGGCTTAAGTGACACGAACATCGATCCGCTGTTGGTACGCGAACCGCCGGTAAAGCCGGTGACGTTATCCACCGCCGGATCGGCTTTGATGATGTTCATAAAGTCCTGCAGCTTGCCACGCATCGCCTGGAACGAAATGCTCTGATCCGCCGAGATAAAACCGTTTAAGCGGCCGGTGTCTTGTTCCGGCATAAAAGTTTTGGGGATCGAGATAAACAGATACACCGTCAGCCCGACGGTGGCGAGCAGTAGCATCAGCACCCAGATGGCATGATTCAGCACCCAACCCAGCGAGCGCGCGTAGCCGTTTTGCACGCTCAGCATCACTTTGGCAAAACCCCGCGTGCGCGGCTGGCTGCGCTTTTCCTGCGGCTTCAGCAGGTAGGCGCACATCATCGGCGTCAACGTAATCGAAATAAACAGCGAGATGAGGATCGCCACCGACAGCGTGATGGCAAATTCCGAGAAGAAGCGCCCGATAATGCCGCCCAGCATCAGCAGTGGCAGGAACACGGCAATCAGCGACAGACTCATCGACAGCACGGTAAAGCCCACTTCGCGCACGCCGGTTAGCGCCGCCTGTAGCGGTTTCATCCCCGCTTCAACGTGACGCGCGATATTTTCCAGCACCACAATCGCATCATCGACCACGAACCCGGTGGCGATGGTCAGCGCCATCAGTGAGAGGTTGTTGAGGCTGAATCCACACAGATACATGGCGGCAAAGGTGCCAATCAGCGAAACCGGCACGGCGGCGGCCGGGATCAGGGTGGCACGGCCGTCGCGCAGGAACACAAACACCACCAGAATCACCAGCGCCACCGCAATCATCAATTACTGCTCCACTTCTTGCAGCGAGGCGCGAATGGTGGGGGAGCGGTCTTGAGCGATCTGTAAATCGATGGCGGCGGGGATCACCTCATGCAGCAGCGGCATCTCGCTGCGGATGCGATCCACGGTTTCGATGATATTGGCATCCGGCGATTTGCGCACCACCAGCAGCACGGCCGGTTTGCCATTGGTCATCCCGGCGTTGCGCACGTCCTGCACCGAGTCCTGCACGTTAGCCACATCGCTTAGGCGGACCGCCGCGCCGTTGCTGTAATGCACCACCAGCGGCTGATATTCGCTGGCGGTTTGCAGCTCATCGTTGGTACGTACCTGCCAGCGCTGCTGCACATCATCAATCGCCCCTTGCGGACGGCGCTGGTTGGCATTGCTGATGGCAGTACGGACCGCATCCAGTGATACGCCCTGATTAAATAGCGCCTGCGGATTAAGATCGACGCGCACCGCAGGCAATGAACTGCCGCCCACGGTGACATCACCAACGCCCTGAATCTGCGACAGCTTCTGCGCCAGTTGCGTTGAGGCGTAATCATACAGCTGACCGGGATTATAAATGTCCGAGGTCAGCGTCAGGATCATGATCGGTGCATCCGATGGGTTGGCTTTGCGATAGGTGGGACGGCTTGGCATGCCGGTCGGCAGCAGGCTTTGGGCGGCGTTGATGGCGGCCTGCACGTCACGCGCGGCACCGTTGATATCGCGGTCAAAATCGAACACCAGAATCACGCGCGTGCTGCCGAGAGAACTGGTGGAGGTCATCTCACTGACACCGGCAATGCGCCCCAGCGAACGTTCCAGCGGCGTGGCGACCGAAGCAGCCATGGTTTCCGGCGACGCACCGGGCAGCGAAGCGGTAATCACGATCACCGGAAAATCCAGCTGCGGCAGCGGAGCGACTGGCAGCAGACGGAAACCGAGAATACCGGCCAGCGCGATTGCCAGCGTCAGCAGCGTGGTCGCCACTGGCCGATGGATAAACAGCGCGAAGAACTTCACGGCTGCGCCTCGGAACGCTTAAAGCGACGGCGCGTTGCGTGGGCCAGTCGGTCAAACAGCAGATAGATCACTGGCGTGGTAAACAACGTCAGGATTTGGCTGAGGATCAAGCCGCCGACCATGGCAATACCTAACGGATGACGCAGCTCTGCGCCAACACCGGTGCTCAACATCAATGGCAAGGCACCGAGCAGTGCCGCCATCGTGGTCATCAGAATCGGACGGAAACGCAGTAAACAGGCCTGATAGATCGCTTCACGTGGTGCCATACCTTGCTCACGCTCGGCGGCCAGCGCGAAATCGATCATCATGATGGCGTTTTTCTTCACGATACCGATCAGCAAGATAATGCCGATGATGGTGATGATATCCAGCTCGTTGCCGCTCAGCATCAGCGCCAGCAACGCGCCCACGCCCGCCGTCGGTAGTGTGGAGAGAATAGTGATCGGATGGATAAAGCTCTCATACAGCACGCCGAGCACGATATACATTGCCACCACCGCCGCAATAATCAGCCACACGGTACTGGTGAGCGCCGCTTCAAACGCCAGCGTGCTGCCCTGGAACTGCGTCATCATTTCGGCGGGCATGCCGACCTGATCTTCGGCTGCGCTGATGGCTTTCACCGCTTCGCCCAGTGAATAGCCTTCGGCGACATCAAACGAGAAGGTGGCTGACGGGAATTGATCGAGGTGGTTAATGCTCAACGCCGCATGACGCTCTTCGATCTGTGCGATGGCACTCAACGGCACGCTGCCGCCGTCCGTACTGGCCAGGCGAATACCGTCGAGACTGGCCAGGCCCGGCGTTTGCTCATTGTTCTGCTCCAGCACCACGCGATACTGATTGGCCTGAGTATAAATGGTGGAGATCAATCGTTGACCGAAAGCGTTATACAACGCGTTATCGACATCCGCCATGGTGATGCCGAGGCGGCTGGCACTGTCACGATCGACACGGATAAAGGCTTCCAGCCCCTGATCCTGCCAGTCGCTGCTGACGTCACGCAGCTGCGGTAAGCTATTGAGTTGTGCCAGCAGCTTCGGTACCCAGGTGCTGAGTGATTCCAGCGAGCCCGATTGCAGCGTGAACTGGTACGGCGTGCGGCTCGCCTGGGTTTCAATAGTCAGATCCTGCACCGGCTGCAGCCTCAGTGAGACGCCAGGCACTTTATCAATCTCTTGCTGCAGGCGTTTCTGTACCGCCGGAATGCGGTCATCACGCTCGCTGAGCGGTTTAAGGTTGATCTGCAAACGCGCGCTGTTCAGTGCCGCATTGGTGCCATCGACGCCGACAAATGACGTCATGCTCTGCACCGCCGGATCTTTCATGATGATCGACGCCACATCGCGCGTGCGTTCCGCCATGCTGCTGTACGACACCGACTGCGGCGCCTGCAAGGTGCCCTGAATAATGCCGTTGTCCTGCTGCGGGAAGAAGCCTTTCGGTATAGCAATCCACATCACTACCGTCAGCAGCAGCGTGCCGAGCGCCACCGACAGTGTGATCCACGGATGCTGCAATACGCGGGTCAGCCAGCGGCCATAACCGGCAATCACCCGATCAAACATCGCTTCACTGGCTCGCGAGAAGCGGTTCTGCTTGCGCAGCGATTCGGCGCTAAGCATGCGTGCACACATCATCGGCGTGAGCGTGAGCGACACCACGGCTGAGATCAGAATCGCCACCGCCAGCGTCACAGCAAACTCACGGAACAGGCGACCAATCACATCGCCCATAAACAGCAGCGGGATCAGCACCGCAATCAGCGAAAAGGTGAGGGAGATAATGGTAAAGCCGATTTCACCCGCGCCCTTCAGCGCCGCCGTCATCGGCTTTTCGCCTTTTTCGATATAGCGCGAGATGTTCTCGATCACCACGATGGCATCGTCGACCACAAAGCCGGTGGCAATGGTGAGTGCCATCAGCGTCAGGTTATTGATCGAGAAGCCGAGGAAATACATGGCCGCAAACGTCCCGACCAGCGACAGCGGTACTGCCACGGCCGGGATGATGGTGGCAGGCACGTTACGCAGAAACAGATAGATGATCATCACCACCAGACCAATCGCCAGCATCAGCTCGTGCTGCGTATCCGCTACTGATGCTCGGATATTGGTGGTGCGGTCGGTGAGCAGTTTCACGTCTACCGATTTGGGCAGTGTGGCGGTAAGTGAGGGCAGCACTGCACGAATACTATCAGCGGTGGCAATGATATTGGCACCCGGCTGGCGCTGTACGTTGAGCACAATCGCCTGCTGACGGTTAGCCCAGGCCCCGAGCCAGCTGTTTTCCGCACCTTGTTCAATGGAGGCAACATCACCAAGACGCACTGGCGCACCGTTGTTATAGCTGATGATCAGCTTGCGGTAATCCTCGGCGGAGGTCATCTGATCGTTGGCGGCCAGCGTAATCGATCGCGTTGGGCCATCCAGGCTACCTTTGGCGGAATTGACGTTGGCGTTGGTAATCGCGGTGCGCACCGTCTCGCTGGTCAAGCCTAACGCGGCCAGTGCCTGGGTGTTCATTTTCACGCGCACAGCTGGGCGTTGCCCGCCGGACAGCGTCACCAGGCCCACACCGGTCACCTGCGAAATTTTCTGCGCCACACGCGTCTCCACCATGTCCTGCACCTGGGTCAGCGGCATGCTGGTGGTGGTGACGGCGAGCGTCATGATCGGTGGGTCGGCAGGATTGACCTTGCTGTAGACCGGCGGGTTGGGCAGATCGCTGGGCAGCAGATTGGTGGCAGAGTTGATCGCCGCCTGTACTTCCTGCTCGGCGACATCCAAAGAGAGTGAAAGCTGGAACTGCAAGGTCACCACGGAGGCACCACCGGAACTCTGCGATGCCATCTGCTTCAGCCCTGACATCTGGCCGAACTGACGTTCAAGCGGGGCGGTAATCGAGGACGTCACCACATCCGGGCTGGCGCCGGGATAGAGCGTGACCACCTGAATCGTCGGGTAATCCACTTCGGGCAGCGCCGATACCGGCAGAAAGCGGTAACCGAGCACGCCCGCCAGCAGAATGGCAATCATCAGCAGCGTGGTCGCCACCGGTCTCAGAATAAACAGGCGTGACGGGCCGCCACTGCTGTCCTTAGGCATCACCTCCATTATTGACGCTCTCCGCGCGCAGGCTGGGCGGCGCGTGTGCTGTGTGTGGCGGTACTTTGCGGTGATACCACTTCAACGGTGGCACCTTCGGTCAGACGATCCAATCCGTCAGTGACCACGCGCTCACCGGCGTCGAGCCCGGCGCTGATTACCACTTTCTGGCTGTCCTGCAAGCCCGCCGTTACGCGCTTCTTGCTCACTTTGTTTTCGCTGTTGACCACCCAGACAAAGTGACCGTCGTTGCTCATTTGTAGCGCAGCCGTTGGGATCACCACCGCATCCTGCAGCGTGTCCACTTTCAGACGCGCATTCACAAACTGATTGGGGAACAGCGTGTCATCCTGATTATCAAATCGCGCTTTGAGTTTGATGGTGCCGGTAGTGGCATCAATCTGGTTATCTAGGCTGAGCAGGGTGCCGCTGGTGAGCAGGGTTTTGTTGCTGCGATCCCAGGCTTCGACTATCAGCGGCTGGCCGCTTTTTTGTGCCTTGAGGATCTGGCTGATGTTGTTCTCGGCGACGCTAAACACCACGTCAATCGGATGGGTTTCAGTGATCACGACCAGGCCAGTGGTATCGCCGGACGTAATGTAGTTGCCGACATCGACCTGCTTCAGGCCCACGCGACCGGAGATCGGCGCGGTAATGCGGCTGTAGGTGAGATTGAGCTGCGCGCTGGCGACGTTGCCTTCATCGGCTTTAATCGTGCCCAGCGTTTCACTCACCAGCGAGCGTTGCGTGTCTAGTTCCTGCTGCGACACCAGTGAGGTTTTCGCCAGTTTTTCATAGCGACTGAGATCGCGGCGTGCATTGGCCAGCGTGGCCTGATCTTTTGCCAGCTGGCCTTGTGCCTGAATCAACGCCACCTGATACGGGCGGGGATCGATTTCGGCAAGCAGTGCACCCGCTGCCACCTGCTGACCTTCCTGGAAATGTAGAGCCATCAGCTGGCCATCAACGCGACTGCGAACCGTCACGGTATTGGCGGCGGTGACGGTGCCAAGCCCGCTGAGATAGTAGGGCACGCTCTGGGTCGTTGCAGCAGCGGCCTGCACCGGTGCTAAAGGACGGCGATTTGCGCCGCCTGCGCCGCGGCCATGATGCTGCTGGCCTTCGGCTTGCGGCTGCTTACTCGGTTCCGCAGGATGCTGCCACCAGTAATATCCGCCCGCGACTGCGGCGATCGCGACAAGTGTTATCAGGCTTGTTTTCAGTCGACTGTTCATCTGCTTGCGTGCTCTCCAGCGGTTTCGTATTCCCCAAATGCGAAAGCAAAATGGCCGTTTCGCAAACGAAATGATTGTAGACGCCCGGGCCGGGCAAAAATTGAAGGAATTAAGAATATCTCCGCTAGCGGGCTAAGTATTCATATTGTGTAAACATTTTGGCAGGAAAACGCATAAGCGCAGCGATTTCCTTTGCTAAGCTCAAAGGCAGTCATGTCTCGTTTCAATAAGGAGAACAAAATGAGTCAACAGAAAACCTGTCAGCTTGGCGACAGTGGTATTCAGGTTCCGCTTCTCACTTTTGGCGGCAACGTTTTCGGCTGGACAGTCGACGAGAAAACCTCGTTCTCACTGCTCGACGCGCTGGTGGAAAAAGGGCTGTTCTTTATCGATACCGCGGACGTTTATTCGCGCTGGGCTCCCGGTAATGAAGGGGGCGAGTCTGAAACCATCATTGGTAAATGGCTGAAAAAAAGCGGCAAGCGCGACAGTATCGTGCTGGCGACGAAAGTGGGGATGGAGCTGTCTCCGGAGAAAACCGGGCTAAAACCGGCTTACATCCGTCAGGCAGTGGAAGATTCGCTGCGTCGTTTGCAAACCGATGTGATCGATCTCTATCAGGCGCACCGCGACGACCAGGATACGCCGCTGGTCGATACACTGAAAGCCTTTGATTCGCTGATTAAAGAAGGCAAAGTGCGTGCAATTGGCGCCTCCAACTACAACGCAAAACGCCTGCAGGAAGCGCTGGATATCAGCAAAAAAGAGGGGCTGGCGCGCTATGAAACGCTACAGCCAGAATACAACCTGTATGACCGCCAGGAGTATGAAGGTGGGCTGGAGCAGGTGGCGGTTAAAAATGGCCTCGGCGTGATCAACTACTACTCGTTGGCCAGCGGATTCCTGAGCGGCAAATACAAAAAGCCGGAAGATGCCAGCAAGAGTAAACGCGGGCAGGGCATCGTCGAGAAGTATCTTAACGAGCGCGGCAAGCGCATTGTCGAAGCGCTGGAGGATGTGGCGGCTTCACACGATGCATCAGCGACTCAGGTCGCGCTGGCGTGGCAGATTGCTCGTCCGAGCATCACCGCACCTATCGTCAGTGCCACCTCGCTGGAGCAGATTAACGAACTGGTGAAAGCCACTGAGTTAGAGTTGAGTAAGCAAGAGATCGAGGAACTGGCGAGCGCTAGTAAGGCGTAATCCTCACGGGACGCGACGGCGTCCCGCTTTATTTTGTTTTTTTGCCATGCAAAAAATGCCATTTCTGTAAAAACATATTCATTCATAGACCCTTGTCACAGTTGCGTTAATTAACTATCACCCTGCCAATGAGTGCGCACATATTTGCAAAAATTGACATAGCGCCAGCACTATCCTCTGTTCGACCCTTTCCCGTTACATCACAAAAGAATAATGATCATGAACAGAAAAAAAGCAGTGCAGCATATGCCCCGTCTGGCAGCGGGCACCCTGATGTTTGCGATGTTGAGTACATCAGCAATGGCGGCTGATGCATTCAGCTATGACTCACCTTACATGTTCGGCGATTGGGGTGGTTCCCGAACGCAGCTGGAAAAAGACGGCATCAAATTCGACGTCAACTACACCATGGAGAGCGCTTCTAACCTCGGCGGCGGCGCGGATACCAACACTTCCATGCGTTACAGCGATCAGTGGGCGTTTGGCGCCAACTTTGACCTGGAAAAACTGCTGAACTGGCAGGATGCGCAATTCCAGATGACCATCACTGACCGTAATGGGCAAAACATCTCCGATCAGGTCGCCGATCGTCGCACGGGCATGCTCTCTTCAACGCAGGAAGTGTATGGCCGTGGACAAACCTGGCGCCTGACGCAGTTCTGGCTGAGCAAAGGTTTGTTTGATGACGCGGTTAACCTGAAAGCCGGTCGTGTCACTGTCGGTGAAGACTTCGATAACTTCGACAGTAAGTTCCAGAACCTGGCCTTTGGTAGTGGTCAGGCGGGTAACTGGCGTGGCGATCGCTGGTTTAACTGGCCGGTTTCCCAGTGGGGCGGCCGTGTGAAATTCAACATCACCCCGGAAGTGTTCTTCCAGGTCGGCTTTTATAACCAGAACAGTTCCAACTACGATCGCGGCGATGGCTTCCGTCTCGACACCAGCAATTCCGAAGGCAATATGGTGCCGGTGGAACTGGGCTGGAAACCGACTTTCGGTGCCGACAAACTGCCGGGTAACTACCGTATCGGGTATTACTACTCGTCAGCCAACAGCGATAACTATGGCAGCTGGCGCGATGGCGCTTATCAGAGCCAGGATCACGCCTACGGTGGCTACGTGCTGTTGCAACAGCAGCTGACAGCGCAGGGCGGTGACGCCAGCCGTGGTTTGGGCGTGACGGTACAGGCAGTGATGAACGACCACAAAACCTCGAAAACCGACAACTACCAGTCCATTAGCTTCACCTGGAAAGGGCCGTTTGATGCGCGTCCACAGGATGAAATCGGTGTCGGTGCGGCGCGTATCCACGTGAATAGCGCCTATACCCGTTCGCTGCGTGAGCAGAACAACGCTAACGGCGAAACTGACTTCAACAGCCCGACCTATTTGCCGATTCAGGATGGCTCGGAATATAACTATGAGATCTATTACAACGCTCAGCTGACCAAATGGCTGCAGCTGCGTCCGAACCTGCAGTATGTGGTGGCACCGGGTGCAGTGAGTGAAGTGAAAGATGCGTTTGTCGGTGGCATTGCGGCGAATATTAATTTCTGATTCGCGGATGCACATGAAAATGGCGGCCAGGGTGGCCGCCATTTTTTGTCGCTTACCCATAGTGGCACAACGCCATTCGCCTCAGCCGGCGAGTCAGTCGCTTGTGCGGTGGCCGAGGGTGCAGGTCGCGGTTGCGATTAACGGAACATCACTTCTGCCCAGCGCGCCAGACCGGCGGTCACTGAGCCAAAGTCATCACCACCCGCAATTGGCGTGTCCGGCAAGGCCTGCTGCAATGCCGCACGCAGCACTGGCGAACGTGCACTGCCGCCGGTCAGGTAGATCACTTCCGGCTTGGTTTCACAGGTGGCGAGTGCCAGATGCACCTGCTCCAGGATGCGCTCCAGTGGCTGGTTGATGGCTTCTTCCAGTTGCGTGGCGCTGATATCAGCCTGCAGTGACTGGGCGATAAACGCCAGCGACGCTTCGGTTTCCGGCAATTCGGACAAGGCGATTTTGCTCTCTTCCGCCGCACGCACCAGACGATAACTCAGCTTCTGCTGCCACACTTTCAGCAGGTGCGCCACTTTGTCACCTTGCTCTGCATCGCGAATCAAATCGCGCAGCAGTTTACCGCTCGCGGCAGAGTAGAAGTCGCTTTGCGCCGGAACATCGTTAATCGCCACCGCGTTCCACCACGGCAGTGCGGGCAGGGCGGTGCCTTTTTGCGTGTTACCGCCCAGACCCAGTAAAGGCATCAGGGTTTTGAACGCGAGGATAATATCCAGATCGTTACCGCCCACGCGGCAACCTGAATGGCCCAGTAAACTTTCGCGGCGGTCGGTTTTATTGCGCCACTCTGGACCCATCAACAGCATCGAGCAGTCGGTGGTTCCGCCGCCGATATCGACCACCAGCACGCGCGTTTCTTTCTCTAACGTTGCTTCAAAGTCCAGCCCGGCGGCAACCGGTTCAAACTGGAATTCCACGTCGCGGAAACCCGCACGCTTCGCTGCACGCAACAGAATACCCTGCGCCTGCTGGTTTGCCTCTTCGCCGCCAAGGCCCTGGAAGTTGATCGGGCGGCCGATCACGGCTTGCTCAATCGGACGGTCGAGTTGGGTTTCGCCCTGCTGGCGAATGTGCAGCATCATGGCGCACACCAGATCTTCGAAGAAGGCGATTTGCTGTGGTTTTAAGCCGTTGGCACCAAGGAAGGATTTCGGTGATTTCACGAACCACACTTCTTCCGGGTCCACCATATATTGTTGCAGCGCGGTCAGGCCGAACTGCACGCTGCCTGGCGTGACATCGATATCTTCTTCACGGTTGTAACGCAGTGCGCGCTGTAACAGCGCGGTACCTTCGGTATCCGGTGTCGGCACCTGATGATGGCGGTGCAGCCATTCGCTGATCGCTTCACGCGTGGGTGCACAAATCATGGAGGGAAGCAGACGCTGACCGTTCTCCAGTGTCAGCAGGCGCGGTGTACCGTTATCGCTCACTGCGATAGAACAGTTGGCCGTGCCGTAATCGAATCCAATGAACATTTTATCCCCCATGCCAGAAAAAAGGGGGCGACTTTAGCGCAGCCAGCGCGGGCTGGCAATGATCACATTTGAACTTCCTGATAAACGTGATATTGACCACGGCCCGCATGTTTTGCGCTATAGCAAGCGACATCCGCCTGTGACATCACCACATTGCTGATGCAGTTGTTCTGATCAATCTGCGTGATACCGGCGCTGGCGCCCACGTGATAAGGGTGATCGTGCCACAGGAAGGTGTATTCGTTGACTGAGGTGACAATGCGCTGAACCACATCGCGCACCTGGTCAACGTCACTGTTAGGCAGCAGCACGCCAAATTCATCGCCACCCAGACGCGCCAGCAGATCGCTGCTGCGCAGGTGCTTTTGCATCAACTCTGCCAGTTCACGTAGCAGCGCGTCGCCTGCCGCGTGACCTGCGCTGTCATTCACCGCTTTGAATTTATCCAGATCGATAAACACCAGCACATGCTGAGTGTTGTTGGCCGCAGCATCGTTCACCACGCGTTTGAGTTGCTGTTCAAAGCTATGGCGATTCGGTAGCCGCGTCAGCATATCGTGTGAAGCACTGTAGCTGAGGCGTTTCATCATTTTGCGTGATTCACTGACATCCTGAATAACCATCACCGCACCGATGCTGGCGCCGGTGAGGGTTTTCAAAGGGGTAATGCTGTAGTGAATCTCTACCTGCACACCCTCCGGCGTGTGCAGCACCAGCTCTTCTTCCAGGTCGGGTGAGGTTTTTATGCCCGGCAAGTTACACAGCAGCAAATTCTCTACGCGCGGACCGTTAGCACCGCGCGTGATATTTAACAGCTCGCTTAACGCCACTCCCGCCGCTTTTTCCTGAGGCCAGCCGCTCAGCGTTTCGGCCACCGGGTTCATAAAGGTCACGCGCATCTCATCGTCGGTACTGATCACCGCTTCGCCAATCGAATCGAGGGTGATCGCCATACGCTCTTTTTCCTGGAATAGCGCTTCGTTGAGGGCGCGCAGTGGTGTAATGTCCTGACAGATGCCGAGCATGCGTTCGATTTGACCATCCTGGCTGAGAATGCGGTTAGCCTCGGTGCGCACATAGCGCGAGCCACTGGGCAGATTGACACGGTATTCCATTTGGAAAGCGCTGCGCTGTTCAATCGCCTGCTGCACGATGAGTGCGGCCGTTTCGCGTTCTGTTGGTTCTATCAGATGCAACCACACGTCATAGGTGGGCACCTGATGCGGACCGAGCGCAAATAGCTCGTACATGCGCTTGTCCCACAGCATCTCACCGCTCAGCAGGTTCCACTCCCATACGCCGATACCGCCCGCCTCGTTAGCCAGCGTGATGCGTTCCATCAGGCGGCGATTCACTTGTTCACTCTGTTTGAGTTCAGAAATATCGACTATCTGCGCAATAAAATAGAGCGGCTGGTCTTCAGCATCGCGCACCATAGAAACCGTGAGGCGCGCCCAGACAATTTCGCCATCTTTGCGGAAATAGCGCTTCTCCATGGTGTAGCTCATGATGTCACCCGCCACCAAACGCTCCAGCTGTTGCAGGTCGCTGTTGAGATCATCAGGATGGGTAATCTGCTGGAAAGTGAGTTTTTTCAGCTCGTCAGCCGGAAAGCCCAGCGTGTGACATAGCGATTGATTGACCTGCTGCCAGCCGCCATTGGGCGACACCAGCGCCATGCCAATCGCCGAATACTCCATCGCATGGCGGAAGCGGGTCTCCTTCTCGCTGATATGATGCTTTTCGCGCTGGAACGCATCCATCACCAGCGCCATCACATGACTGGGTAGCAGCACTAACAGGAATGGTAACCAGTTGCTGACCTGGCCGAGTAACAGACCGGTCTGTGCCAGGTTAACGAAACTGAATGCCAGCAGAATGGAGATAAAACTGGCATTGAGAAAGAACAGTAAAAAGGCTTCGAACTTCGGTAGCCGCACCGCGCACCAAAACAGGATCACCACAATAAAGGTGAACGGCCACGGCAGAAAACGCAGCGACAAATAGCTGGCGAGCAGGGTGACGAACAGTGTCAGCAGCGTTTCCAGCTGACGACCGGGGGTGATTAAGTGACGCAGCGGCTTGTTGGGCCATAACAACAGCACGGGGCCGAATGCCAGCACGCCAATCACTTCGGAGATCACCCAGGTAGAAAAGAAGGGCAACGACGCACGATGCCCCACCTGCAGCATCCAGACCGCCACCACACCGCCAATCAGCGGCGCAATCAACCCGGCGCAGACGGCAAATCGCACCCAATCGAGCAGCGAATTCAGGGGATTTCTGCGATCCAGCAGCGCGCGCAACATCAGGCCGCCGAGAATGGCCTGCAGCATATTCAGGATGGCAAATTTAAGGTTGCTCAGCGCCGGACCAATGACGATTAAATTGGCCAGCGAGGTGCCAATCACACAGCTGAGCAGCAGCAACGGAACATGTTTTGAGGGGGCGCGAAAAACCACCACCGTCATCAGGGCGGTGGAGTACCAAAGCGGGGAAATACGTCCGCTTACAACGATAAGTTCGAGACAAAACAGCGTCAGTAAAAAGGCTAATGCTCCCAAAAATAGAGCATTGAGCCATTTTCTTTGCGGTCGATCCTGTGAGGTCAATATTTCGAGGGTCATGCACGAATCCAGCAGCGCGCATTCGTTACAGGTCGAAAAATGCGCCAATCATTCTCTGTTTTGCATGCTAGCACATCTGCATCAGATGTCTGCGCAGAATCTAGTTTAGCCCTGATTCAATGAATGTTTTGGCCCTGACAAAAAAAGATTAATCGCGAAACAGATCGGCACGCGTATAGGGTTTTTCTAATCCGGCGAGATGGGCGGAAAAACGTTCAAGAAATTGCTGCGTGGTGGCCACGCGGCCATGACTCATCAACACCAGCGGCACCAGCAGGGCGACACACACTTGCGCCAGGCTGAAGCCTTTCAATGCGGTGCGACGCTGTGTGACAAGGAAGGCGCTGCTCAGCGTGAAGCCCAGCATCAGGCCGGTGAGCACTTCACTGAAGGAGTGCGCGTGGATCACCAGCCGTGACAGGCCGACCATCATCGGGATCAGATAGCCAATACCAATGGTCAGTGTACGCCAAAAGGTCGGAAAACGGCCTGAAACCAGCCACATCATCACCGGCCAGAGCGTTGCTGACATGGCGCTGTGGCCGCTGAATCCGGTGAAGTTAAATCTGGCGCTGCCAATGCCAAACCCGAGAAACAGAATTTTAGACAGGCTGACCAGCAAGCCCGCCAGGCCAAAAGCGAGCAGCCAATACCAGACGGTTTGACGGTTGTCGCTTTTCCACGGCAACACCAGCGCGATAATCACGGCGGTCGGGATCAGCAACATGCTGTCACCAAAATAGGTCAGGGTTTTCCAACTCATATTTTTCCTTGGGCTTTATTGAGTCAACCTGAGTGGTACTCAACTCGGGCAGGAGAACAGTGTATCGATTAAGCGTCTGGCTGCAAAAGGGGATATTCTGAAAAGCGGCGGGCCCATTTCTCTGGCATCAAACAGGTGAAATACCTATAATTGCCGCCAACTAACCCTCTCAATCGGCCCATTGCGGTTTCGGCTTCAATTGGCTCCAGTTATCAGGTCTTAAAAAAGTATGACTGACAAGTCTCATCAGTGCGTGATCGTTGGCATCGCAGGTGCATCCGCATCCGGAAAAAGTCTTATTGCCAGCACGCTCTATCGTGAAATCCGTGACCAGGTCGGTGACGAGCATATCGGTGTGATCCCCGAAGATGCCTACTACAAAGATCAGAGCCACCTCACAATGGAAGAGAGGGTGAAAACCAACTATGACCATCCCAGCGCCATGGACCACGATCTGCTGTTGCAGCATCTGCGCGCGTTAAAGGCGGGTCAGGATATTGAGTTGCCGGTTTATAGCTACGTTGAACACACGCGCACCAGTGACTGTATTCATCTTAAGCCGAAAAAAGTGATCATCCTTGAGGGCATTCTGCTGCTGACCGATGCGCGTCTGCGTCAGGAGATGAACTTCTCTATCTTCGTAGATACCCCGCTGGATATCTGTCTGATGCGTCGCATGAAGCGCGATGTGAATGAGCGTGGTCGTTCCATGGATTCGGTGATGAGCCAGTATCAGAAGACCGTGCGTCCAATGTTCCTGCAGTTTATCGAGCCCTCCAAACAATACGCTGACATTATCGTGCCGCGTGGCGGGAAGAACCGCATCGCCATCGATATTCTCAAAGCCAAGATTAACCAATATCTTTGAAAATACTGCGTCCGGATGGACGTGACGCGTGAAGGTTGTCACAACAGTGGCGACCTTTCGCTACACTTAAAGCATGGAGACTCTGCGATGAGATTATGCGATCGCGACATTGAAGCCTGGCTCGACAACGGTAAACTGGCGATTGATCCGCGCCCACCGGTTGAGCGCATTAATGGCGCAACCGTGGACGTGCGCCTCGGCAATCAGTTCCGCACCTTCAGTGGTCACACTGCGCCATTTATTGATTTGAGTGGTCCAAAACACGAAGTCAGCGCCGCACTGGATCGCGTAATGAGCGATGAGATTGTGCTGCCGGAAGGGGAAGCGTTCTTCCTGCATCCGGGTGAGTTAGCGCTGGCAGTGACGCTGGAATCGGTCACGATTCCGGATGATCTGGTGGGTTGGCTGGATGGCCGCTCCTCGCTGGCGCGTCTGGGCTTGATGGTGCACGTGACGGCACACCGTATCGATCCAGGCTGGCAGGGCCGCATTGTGCTGGAATTCTACAACTCCGGTAAGCTGCCGCTGGCGCTGCGTCCGGGCATGTTGATTGGCGCATTGAGCTTTGAACCGTTGTCTGGCCCAGCGGCACGCCCTTATAACCGCCGCGAAGATGCAAAATATCGTGGTCAGCAGGGTGCCGATGCCAGTCGTATCGACAAAGACTGATGTTCGCCTGAATGATTCAACGTGCGGCAAAGCGGTAAGAGGGTGAATCCCCGGTAGCTGGCATCAGTGTGTGACTGGGGTAAATGAACGCAGCCAACGCCGCTGCAGCATGAAGAATGACGGTGATGAGGGATTATGAGAAGAGTGATAACGACGCTGGCCATCCTGTTAGTGGTGGTCGTGGCGGGCATGACGGCACTGGTGTTGCTGGTCAATCCCAACGACTTTCGTACCTATATGGTACAGCAGGTAGAACAGCGCAGTGGTTATCAACTTGAAGTCAGTGGTGGCCTGCGCTGGCACGTCTGGCCGCAACTCAGTATTCTCGCCGGGCGCATGAGCCTGACCGCACCTGGCGCCAGCCAGCCGATGGTCACTGCAGAAAATATGCGTCTGGATGTCAACCTCTGGCCGCTACTGTCGCATCAGCTAAGCGTCAGCCAGGTGATGCTTAAAAATGCCGTCATTCGTGTTACGCCAGACAGCGCCGCCCAGAAACCGAGTGGTGCACCGGTGGCGCCCACGGACGCGGAACCGGTGGTGACGCGCACCAATGGTTGGTCATTCGACATTGCTAAACTGCGCCTCGCCGACAGTCTGCTGATCTGGCAGCAGCCCGGTGGCGATGAATATAACTTCCGTAATCTCAATCTCAACCTTGATCAGGATGCCAGCAAAAATGCCAGCATCGAACTCGCCACGCGCATTTCACGCAATCAGCGTAATGTTAGCGTCAACCTTAAAGGGCAGATGAATGTGGCGCAGTATCCGCATCGGCTGGTGGGGCAGATAGAAGAGATGGATTACACGCTGGACGGCGCTAACCTCCCGCCGCAGGGCATCAAAGGGGCGCTAAGCGGGCAGGGTGAGTGGAATGCCGATAAACAGCAATTCTCGTTGCAAAAGATGCAGCTGACGGCCAACGACAGCACGCTGGATGGCAGTGCCGAAGGGCGTTTAATGTTGCCGCAGCAGCTCAATCTGGCTTTACACGCCACGACATTGAATCTTGATAATCTGATGGCCAGCGCGCCCGCCAGCGACAACAGCACCCCACAGCACGCCAGCGTGACGCGCACGCCGGTGATTGCTGAACCACGCACGCGTACCAACGCTGACTCGCCGTTAAATCTGATGGATTTAACGCTGAGTCTGAATGCGGATTCCAGCGTGTGGCGCGGATTGACGCTGAGCAATCTGCAGATCGATGCCAGCAATCAGGAAGGGTTGATGATCCTGAACAAACTGCAGGGGAAAATTGGTGATGGGCACTTCTCGATCCCGGGCAGCATTGATATCCGCCAGCCGGTGACGAAAGTCGCCTTGCAGCCGGAGATCGAAAACATCGCCATTGCACCCTTAATGAAAGCGCTGGAACTGCCGGAGAGTTTGCAGGGCACGGTCTCCCTGAAAGGCGATCTCAGCGGCACGGGCCTGAGCGTGGATGAAGCGAAGCGTAACTGGCAGGGTAATGCCGAGCTGGAGGCCACCAACCTGCAACTCGCCCAACTTAATCTGCAACAGATGGTGCGCCGTGCCGTGGCGCGCGTGAGCAATAGCGTGACCAATGATGAGCCGGACGAACAGGGGATTCAGCAGTTGAGCGGTCGTATTAGCCTGAATCAGGGCAAGGTTGTCATGCCAGATCTGCAGGGTGGCAGTAACCGGCTGGCAGTGCAGACCAAAGGCACGGTTGATGTGGTGAACCAACAGCTCGACGTCACCTTCAATATGATGCTGCGCGGCTGGAAAGGCGACGATAAGTTAGCGACTCTGCTCAATGGCCAGGCAATTCCACTGCGGATGTACGGTGGCTGGAACAACTTGCAGTACTCACTGCCGATTGACGATGTGGTGCGCCAGCAGTTGCAGAGTGAAGCGAAGTCGCGCCTTAACGAGTGGCTGGATCGCCAAAAGCCTGCGGTACAACAACCTTAATCCACGTAAAATGCCGTTATGCCTGGTTTGATTGGGCATAACGGCGTTGGTTACCTTGCCAGCTCAGGCGCGGGCACAATCTCCACTTTCTGTACCCGATGATTTTCCACCTGCAGCGTGCGCAATAAATAATCCCCTACCTGTAACTCTTCTCCCTCTTCTGGCACATGTTGCAGGCTGTCCATTAATAATCCGGCCAGCGTGTGGTAATTACGTTTCTCATCCAGTGGCAAATGCACATAGGCTGCCAAATCTTCCAGAGGAATATGTCCGTTCGCCACCCAACCTCCATGCGGCAACGGCTGGATATCATAACGCGCATCAATCTCCTCACCTTCATTCGGCAGATTCCCGGCGATGGTTTCCATCAGGTCACTCAGGGTGACCACGCCTTCCACCGATCCAAACTCATCGACCACAAACGCAAAATGGGTGCGGGCGTGGCGGAACTGCTCCAGTGCCTGCAATAACGTCAGGCGTTCGGGAAAGATCAGCGGCTGCTTCACCAAAGCACGTAAATCGAGAGAATGGCTGTGCAGCGACTGATGGAGCAAATCAATCACATGCACCACGCCGAGCGGATCGTGCCCGCGTTCGGTAATCAGGATGCGGGTGTGCTGATTGTTATCCAGCTTAGCCATGATCGCGGCGGGATCTTCACCCAGATCGATGTGCTCAATATCGTGGCGTGACGTCATGATGCTGCTGATGTGCCGCTGCCCTAAACCGAGTACGCGGGCAATCATGCGCCGCTCCTGGCGATTGAATAACGCACCTTCATCACTGTCGCTGAGCAATGAGGCGGTATCGGCGTCCAGTTCGGCACGCTGGGCTTCACCGCGCAATATGCGCAGCACGGCTTCAGAGGTGCGCTGGCGCAGCGGGCGTCCGGCGGTGAGGAAGCGGCGGCGATTAAACAGCGCCAGCTGATTAAACATCTCGATCACGATTGAGAAACCAATCGCCGCGTAGAGATAGCCCTTCGGAATAATAAAGCCGAGGCCTTCCGCCACCAGACTGAAGCCAATCATCAGCAGGAAACTCAGGCAGAGAATCACAATGGTTGGATGACCATTCACAAAGCGCGTGAGCGGCTTACTCGCCAGCAGCATGAGTAAAATGGCAATGGTGACCGCCGCCATCATCACCGGCAGTTCGTTCACCATGCCTACAGCGGTAATCACCGCATCAAGCGAGAAGATGGCATCCAGAACCACAATTTGCGCGACCACTGGCCAGAATTTAGCACCGTTCTTACTTTGACCGCTCTCTTCGTCGCTGCCTTCCAGACGACTATTGAGTTCCGTCGTGGCTTTATAAAGAAGAAACAGCCCGCCGGAGAGCAGCAATAGATCGCGGGCGCTGAAATTGTGCTGGAACAGGGTAAATAGCGGTTGCGTGAGAGTCACCAGCCAGGAAAGCGATGCCAGCAACACCAGTCGCAACAGCAACGCCAACAGCAAACCTATTACGCGCGCCCGGTCACGCGCCGCAGGCGGTAACTTTTCGACCAGGATGGCAATAAAAACCAGATTATCAATACCCAGCACCAGCTCGAGAACGATTAGCGTGACTAACCCTGCCCAGAGCGACGGATCGAGGATCCACTCCATCATGCTTTCATCACCTGAATGTCTGAAAATGCGTTTTGTCTGATGATAGTGAATCAGCAGGCAAGGTACAAATGAGGCAAATCGCGCGATATCACCCTGTTGCCCGGAGTTTTAGGCATATTCTGAGAAGGTACATTTCATCGATAAGATGAATGTATGGATAAACTTCACCGCATCGTGATAGTGACGATTAATTCTAATATTCACGCGCAAGCGTACGTTTTTAATGCGAAGCAGTCCGAAGGTGAGTATCGAATTATTCTGAATTTTACGCAGGAATGGGCTGAAAGGGATGGCATCAATACTTATGGCTGGTAGTCTTTTTCCTAAAATAGTGCAGGGGACACGGGGCCTACTTGTAAACAAGCCAGTAATAACTAGTATAGCAACGTGTTAGTAAATGTCTGCGCCGAAGTTGTTAATAGCGCGCTGTTTAGCTTCTTAATGTTATGAATTGTGATCGTGCACGGGATTAGCCTGCCGCTGGCTAAGAATAATCTCAGTGAATGCGATGAAAATAGATGCGATTGCAGCGGTATTGGCAGCGACAGCCAAGGGCGGTAGCGTGCCTGAAGTGCTTTTCTCCGTTCAGATTAGGGCTAAATCGTGGCAAGGGAAGTCAGACTAATCTGTTGGTATTTATTGCAATTCTTTGGCTTTACTAAAAAGAGAATTGGCATAAACACCGGAGCGTTTGCCGCAGATTGCCTCCCCGTTAGCAGTGGATATATCGCTCATTTATTACACAGGGCAGAGGCGTTAGGGATTAGGGAAATAAAATAAAAGAGTTAAATATGCGCGATAACCAAATTACATATAAAAGTCTCCTCACTAAAATTTTACTGGCGTGCTCGGATTTAATTTGTTTCAACGCGGCATTGTTTATTGCTCTGGCGGTGATTAATTCGTTCACAGATTCTCCACTGGCAGATATATCTGAAAAATACCTGCACTTAAAAATCGCCACCCACGTTTGTTTATCGATTATTTGCGTAGGCTGGTTCTGGGTTCGCCTGCGTCATTACACCTATCGCAAGCCATTCTGGTTTGAGCTGAAAGAGATATTTCGTACCATTCTTATTTTTTCTGTCATCGATTTGTCAATTTCAGCATTATCGCAATGGCAGATGTCGCGCTTTGTCTGGGTGACCACCTGGATTCTGGCGTTGATATTAATTCCGCTGGCGCGCGCCATCTCTAAACGCGTACTAAATCACTTCGGTATGTGGAAAAAACAAACCATCATCATCGGCAGTAGCCGCAATGCTGAAGAAGCCTGGCAGGCGCTGCAGAGCGAAGAGGTGATGGGGTTTGATGTCATTGCGTTCTTCGATGTTGATGGCAGTTGCCCGCAGGCCAGCATCTCTGGCGTACCGGTACTGCACAATGAACAAGAGCTGTGGCAGCTGACGCACAGCGAAACCCAGTTCATCGTGGCTGTGGAGTTTGAACAGAGCCAGCATCGTGACAACTGGCTGAAAATGCTGGCAATGCATAACTGCCGTTCAGTCTCAGTGATTCCAACTCTGCGCGGCGTGCCCCTTTATGGTACTGACATGGCCTACATCTTCAGCCATGAAGTGATGATTCTGCGCGTGAACAATAATCTGGCGAAACGCACTTCGCGCTTCCTGAAACGTGCTTTCGACATCGTCGGCGCACTCAGCATCATTATTGCGCTGTCACCGGCGCTGCTGGTCCTCGGCTTTATGGTTGGACGCGATGGCGGCCCACCGATTTACGGTCATGAACGTGTCGGCCTGAACGGACGTAAATTCAAATGCCTTAAATTCCGTTCGATGGTGATCAACTCGAAAGAGGTGCTGGAGGAAGTCCTGCGCACCGATCCGGTCGCTCGCGCCGAGTGGGATAAAGATTTCAAACTGAAGAATGACCCGCGTATTACCAAAGTTGGCCACTTCATCCGTAAAACCAGTCTGGATGAACTGCCGCAGCTGTGGAATGTGGTACGCGGCGACATGAGCCTGGTGGGCCCACGTCCAGTGATTGAAGACGAACTCTGTCGTTATGCCGGTGATGTTGATTATTACCTGATGGCGAAACCCGGCATGACGGGATTGTGGCAGGTTAGCGGTCGTAACGACGTTGACTATGAAACGCGCGTCTATTTCGATTCGTGGTATGTCAAAAACTGGTCGCTATGGAATGACATCGCGATCCTGTTTAAGACAGTGGGTGTCGTACTGAAACGCGATGGCGCTTATTGAGAGTAGAAGGGCAGGGGACGAAATCATTATCCCCGTCTGAAATGCCGGTGCTGGGAGTGCCTTAACTGACAACTGCCATTATCGAGCCTGAATAGAGTCGGTGCTTTGCCGGCAGGGTAATCACCGACTTTAATTGATGTCGTCTCAGGGCACGGTGACAACATAAAACCAAGGGAGCGCATGATAATGACCCACAGTTTCAGTGTTTAACCCGTCAGTTTTATTTTTTTATAAGACGCTACACAGCGGCGTTTTCGCCTCTATCAATCATTAACTGATAGCGAAGAATCAGATGATAATGAAAATTAAATTGATACCTTTACTGGTATCCGCAACTTTTCTCTCCGGGTGCACCATTGAACCAGGTTCGCACCTTTCCACTAGCGGAAAAGATGTCATTGAGCAACAGGATAGCAACTATGACATCGATAAATACGTCAACGTCTTCCCGCTGACGCCGCGTCTGGTTGAACAGATGCGTCCGAAGCCTCTGGTTGCGCAGGCCAACCCGGCACTGCAGACCGAAATTCAAAGCTACGAATATCGCGTGGGCATTGGCGACGTGCTGAACGTCACCGTATGGGATCACCCGGAGCTGACCACACCAGCGGGTCAGTATCGTAGCGCCAGTGACACCGGTAACTGGGTACAGGCCGATGGCACGATTTTCTACCCGTACATCGGTAAAGTGCGTGTAGCCGGCCGCACCGTGACGGAAATCCGCGCTGAAATTGCGCGCCGCCTGGCGCAGTTCATTGAAAGCCCGCAGGTGGATGTCAACGTCGCAGCCTTCCGCTCACAGAAAACCTACGTGACCGGTTCGGTGACCACCTCTGGCCAGCAGGCGATCACTAACGTGCCGTTGACCGTACTTGATGCCGTCAACGCCGCAGGTGGCTTAGCAGCCGATGCAGACTGGCGTAACGTGGTGCTGACGCACCAGGGCAAAGAGCAGCGCATTTCGCTGCAGGCGCTGATGCAAAACGGCGACCTGAGCCAGAACCATCTGCTGTATCCGGGCGATATTCTCTACGTCCCGCGTAACGATGACCTGAAAGTCTTCGTGATGGGCGAAGTGAAACAGCAATCCACGCTGAAAATGGACCGTAGCGGCATGACGCTGGCCGAAGCGCTGGGTAATGCGGCCGGGATGGATCAAACCACGTCCGATGCTACCGGTGTCTTCGTTATTCGTCCTATTCGTGGTGCCAACCGCACCAAGATCGCCAACATCTATCAGTTGAACACCAAAGATGCGGCATCGATGGTGATGGGGACTGAATTCCAACTGGAGCCGTACGACATCGTCTACGTCACCGCCACACCAATTACCCGTTGGAACCGTGTGATTTCTGGGCTGCTGCCAACCATCGTGGGTATCGACGATGCAAGCTCCGCAGCACTGCGTTTCCGCAACTGGTCTAACTAAGGTTTCAGTATGATCAAGTCCGTGTTAGTCGTCTGCGTCGGTAATATCTGCCGCTCCCCAACAGGGGAGCGTCTGTTCCAACGCGCGCTACCTTCAACTCGGGTGGCTTCTGCAGGGCTAGGCGCTCTGAAGGGGTTCCCGGCAGACCAGACCGCCAGCGACGTTGCCGCCGAACATGGCGTGTCGCTGGAAGGCCATCATGCTCAGCAGTTAACGGCCAGTATGTGCCGTGACTATGACCTGATTCTGGTAATGGAGAAGCGCCACGTTGAGCAGGTCAATCGCATCGACCCAGCCGCACGCGGAAAAACCATGCTCATTGGGCACTGGCTCAATCAGCAGGAAATTGCGGATCCGTACAAAAAAAGTCGCGAGGCCTTTCAAGAGGTCTACGGGTTACTGGAAAACGCTACCCAGAAATGGGTCAACGTACTAAGCCGATAGTTGGGAATACCCATGAATATTAAAAACAAGGTTATGACTGCGCCAAAGGAAGATTCGAGTGGATGGGATCTGGCGCATCTTGTGGGACAGCTAATTGATCATCGCTGGATCATCGTGGCCGTTACCGCCTTCTTCATGTTGGCCGGAACGCTCTACACACTGTTTGCAACGCCTATTTACAGCGCCGATGCCATGGTTCAGGTAGAGCAGAAAAACACGGCTTCTGTTCTGAATGAATTGCAGGATGTGCTGCCAACCACGCCAGCATCTGATACGGAAATTCAGATTGTTGAATCGCGCATGGTGCTGGGTAAAACGGTTAATGACCTCGGTCTGGACACCGTGGTGCAGCAGAATTACTTCCCGGTTATTGGTAAAGGTTTATCTCGCCTGATGGGCAATAAGCCGGCGCAAATTGCTATCTCGCGTCTGGAAATTCCTCGCTCCATCGACAAGCGTACCGTCGAGCTGGAAGTGACCGGTCCACAGACTTACACCGTTACCAAAGATGGCGATGAGCTGTTCAAAGGTCGTGTGGGTCAGATGGAGCAGCACGGTGATGTCACTATGCTGGTCAGCGGCATTCAGGCTGACGAAGGCACCAGCTTCAACGTCACTAAGCTGAGCGATCTGCAGGCGATTAAAAACGTGCTGGGCGCGCTGACCGTTGCCGACAAAGGTAAAACCACCGGTGTGCTGGGCCTTGAGTTCCAGGATGAAGATCCAGAGCAGGCGAGTCGCGTCCTGAACCAGATCGTGAATAACTATCTGTTGCAGAACGTTGACCGCAAATCTGAGCAGGCTGAGAAGAGCCTGGAGTTCCTGCGCAACCAGCTGCCACAAGTGCGTAGCAGTCTGGATGATGCGGAGAACAAGCTCAACGCCTATCGCCGCCAGAATGAATCGGTGGATATGTCGCTGGAAGCGAAATCGGCTCTCGACTCATCCGTTAGCGTGCAGAGCCAGTTGAACGAACTGACCTTCAAAGAAGCTGAAGTGTCACAGCTCTACACCAAAGATCACCCGACTTACCGCGCGCTGCTGGAAAAACGCAAAACCCTGGAAGACGAGCAGGCAAAACTGAACAAGAAAATTGCCGGTATGCCGCAAACCCAACAGGAAATTCTGCGTCTGACACGTGATGTGCAGTCAGGTCAGGAAATCTACATGCAGTTGCTGAATCGCCAGCAAGAGCTGGGAATCAGTAAAGCCAGTACCGTGGGTGATGTGCGCATCATCGACCGTGCGGAAACCGCCGGTAGCCCGGTGGCACCGAAGAAACTGTTGATTATTGCCGCCAGCTTTATTCTGGGTCTGATTCTCTCTGTGGGTCTGGTGCTGCTGAAAGCGCTGTTCCATCACGGTATTGAGAATCCTGAGCAGCTGGAAGAGCTGGGCATGAACGTCTATGCCAGCGTACCGCTGTCAGAGTGGCAACGTAAGAAAGATACCGAAGCCCTGGCGCGTCGTGGTCACAAAGAGAAGAGTGACCCACATAATACGCTGCTGGCGTTGGGTAATCCGACCGACCTCTCCATCGAAGCGATTCGCAGCCTGCGTACCAGCCTGCACTTCGCGATGATGGAAGCCAAAAACAACATTCTGATGATTACCGGTGCCAGCCCGGGTATTGGTAAAACCTTTATCTGTGCCAACCTGGCGACCCTGGTATCGAAAGCAGGCCAGCGTGTGCTGTTCATCGATGGTGATATGCGCCGTGGTTATACCCATGAGCTGCTCGGTTCGGAAAACAAAATGGGTCTCTCCAATGTGTTGTCCGGCAAGAGTGAGTTCTCCCCGGCCATGATTCAGAAAGGCGTGTACGGTTTTGATTTCCTGCCACGCGGTCAGGTACCACCGAACCCGTCTGAACTGCTGATGCATCGTCGCATGAGTGAGTTACTGGATTGGGCGAGCAAGAACTACGACCTGGTGTTGATTGATACCCCACCGATTCTGGCGGTGACCGATGCTTCCATCATCGGTAAGTTGGCCGGTACGTCGCTGATGGTGGCGCGTTTCGAAACCAACACCACTAAAGAGTTGGATGTCAGCTACAAGCGCTTCGCGCAGAACGGTATCGAGATTAAGGGCGTCATCCTTAACGCCGTGGTACGTAAAGCGTCGAATGCCTACGGTTATGGCTACGACTACTACAACTACGAATACGGCAAAGAAACCAAAAGCTAAGTAAAACTCAGGGGCGGATTATCCGCCCCTTTTTATGGTGCGTTTTGCACCGCGAAAATACACACAGCACAAACTTTCATAGGAACCTCCGTGATGGAACGCAGCAGCTCAATGAGAAAGAGAAATAACGGTATGATTTTTCAGAACACAGCCGATTCCTTTCTGAGGTCTGTCCGCGCTACCGTTAAATCTGGAACAGCTGTTTAAGAGGTGCTGGCAATGCAGGACATCCGCTTCTCAATTGTAATTCCCGCGTATAACGCGTCGAAATCAATTGTCACGACGCTAGATTGTGTCAAAGCGCAAACCTATCGCAATTTTGAAGTCATTATCGTCGATGACAAATCGGCTGATGCAGACGAACTGGCGCAGGTCGTACGCAGTGAGCGTTATCAGGATCTGGACATCAAGCTGGAACTGTCCCAGATCAAACTGAACGGTGCGGGCGCCCGCAATAAGGGTATTGAACTGGCTGAAGGCGATTTCATTAGCTTCCTTGATGCCGATGATGAGTGGGCTGCCGATAAGCTGCTGACCGTGCACGACACCATTAGCAAACTGGAGGCACAGGGCAAATCGCGCTATGTGATTTTCAGCCAGGTAAACATTCATCAGGACGGTAGCTTCCTGAAAGTAATGCCGATGCAGCCGCCGGGCAAAAACGAAACCGTGGCGGAGTATCTGTTCGGCTGTTACGGATTTATTCAGACCAGCACCATTGTGCTGAAGCGCGAAGATGCCGACAAAATCCGTTTTGATGCACGCTACATTCGCCATCAGGATTATGACTTTTGCATCCGCGCCGATCGTATGGGCTACGAGTTCGTGATGATCGATAAACCTTTGGCAACGTATCACCTGGTGACCAAATTTGGTTCCAAACACAAAGGCGAGTCGGTGAAGTACTCCTTCTTCTGGCTGGACACCATGAAGCCGCACCTCACGGCACGTGACGTCCATACCTATAAGGCGTTCAAGCTGCCGCTGCGTTACAAGATGGACGGCAAATCGCTGTTAGCCAGCGTTAGTTTCGCGCGCTATTTCTTCCTGACCAACCGTGACAATCGCGCTTACTTCATGAATCGCCTGCTCGATAAGGTGAAATCGCGCTTCTCTGGCGGGCGAGCCGTTTCCTGATTCATTTTAAAGAATTTCACTTGCTCCCACACCGGGGGCAATTTTTTGGTTCCTGACACTCCGGGTATACAAATGACAAATCATGTTGGCACCGTCGGTATTGTGATGCCGATGTATAACGCGCGTAAAACGGTATTGCGTGCGGTTGAGTCGATCGTCAATCAGACCTATAGCGACTGGCATCTTTATTTAATAAATGATCAGTCCACCGATGATTCGCTGGCCTATGTACGCGAACACTGCACTGATGCGCGCATCACCATTCTTAACAATGAAGTCAACCTCGGTGCGGCGGAAACGCGTAACGTGGGTCTGCGTGCCGCGCAAGAAGAGATTATTGCGTTTCTCGACAGTGACGACGAATGGCACGTCGATAAACTTGCCGAACAGACTGCGGCGATCGCGGCGGGTGATGATTTTGTCATCACGCATTATCACTACAAAACCAAAACCGCCGACCACGATATTCTCTACAGCAAACCCTATCTGCAGCAGGAAAACTTCGTGAAGAAGCAGTATCGCGTCTGCTTCTCTTCCGTGTGTTTCCGCCGTCCTCCTCAGGGCATCTTCTTCCAGCGTAAAGGACATGAAGATTTCCTGTTCCTCTACGAACTGTTCCTCCGCTACAAGCAAGCTCGGGTGATCCAGAAGACGCTGGTCAACTATTACGAGCTGGGCGACTCACTCTCGCGCAATAAGAATAAAGCGGCGAAATGGCACCTCGAATTATTAAGAATTATCTATAAAAACAATCCGTTAAAAATCTATTACTATTACGGCTGGTATATGGTGAACGGCGTTCTCTTCACCCTGAAGCATCGTTAAGACCCGCTATTTTTCACGCTGTAACAGTGTTAGCCGCGCGAAGGAATTGGGCCTTAATTTCAAATTTTGAGGTGGAAAGCGTTTCATGAAAAAGATTGTTTTAGTGATTAAAGATGCCTACTCCTACGCGGGCACCGAGAACATCTGCAACTTCATGTCGGAGTGCCTAGGTGAGCAGCACGCCGTCACCATTTATTCGCTGGAAGGACACGGCAAAACCTTTTATCCGTTCGACCGCGTAAAAGAAATTGTCAGCTTTGAAGGGCAGAGCAACCCGATTAAAAGCGCCGTGGCGCGCATTCATCAGGAAGGCTTCGACAGCGTATTTCTGATCAGCATGGGCCGCCTGAGCGTGATGTTCGCCTTCTGGAACCTGATGGCGATGAAGAAAAAACGCTTTAAAGCCTACGCCTGTGAACACATCGCGATTAACTCCTTCAGCAAGCCGATCAAAGCGCTGAAGTGGATGCTGCTGCGCTATTACGACCAGGTCATCGTGCTGACGGACAAAGATCATCAGGTGTTCAGCCGCTGGAATATCGCCAGCAAGCAGATCCCCAATCCGGTGGTGTACAAGGCGTTTCAACGTCAGACCCGCAGCCGTCAGGCGCTGGCGGTCGGTCGTCTCGATAATCAAAAAGGCTTCGACCTGCTGCTGGATATCTGGGCCGACTTCAGTAAAACCCATCCTGAATGGAAGCTGGTGATCGCGGGTGACGGCGAACTGCGTCAACAACTGCACGATCAGGCTGCGGCGTTGGGCATTACCCATAGCGTTAACTTCGTCGGCAAAGTCAGCAACATCAACGATTACTACCGTGACAGCGACATGGCGCTGATGACCTCGCGTTATGAGGGCTTGCCACTGGTGCTGCTCGAAGCGAAATCCTGGTCATTGCCGGTGGTGGCTTATGACTGCCCAACCGGCCCGCAGGAGATTATCAATCACGGTGAAGATGGGTTCCTGGTGCCGATGAATGACAAATCAACGTTCCTGGCGCGCATGGAACAGCTGGCCAGTGACGATAGCCTGTTTTACGCCATGAGCGAAAAAACCAAAGAAACTGCGCTGAAGTTTGACGGTAACCAGATCAAACAAAGCTGGCTAGCCTTGGTTTAGCCAAATAATTCATGCCGCAGGAAGGCGGCAAGTGCTTGAGTCCCCGTGAGCTTACTCTAGTAAGTGACAGGGGCGAAGGCAGGCAGCCGACGCCCCTGTGGCGTGAAGTATGACGGCTAAATGCCTCCGGGATCACATTTATGGCTGTTACGCAGCCCCATGACCACGGGATTGAAAGCATGAAAAGAAGAGAAGTCTTGCAAACTGCAGCCTCCTCCATTGTTGCCGCGCTCTCAGTGAGCGCATTTTCCAGCTATGCGGCAAAAAGTGGTCAACCTGCTTTGAAAGCTGTCGATCCGTCCAGCGTACCGCAGGGCGATGTACCAATTTTAACGCCAGAAAATGTCTACACCATGCCACCACAGTTTTGGCAGAACTTTGAGGGCAAATTGTGGATCGGGCAGGCCGGTCAGGATGCCAGCAAAGCGGGCAATCAGATTCCGGTCTTCCTGCGCGATGCCAGCGGTAAAGTGTCACAAATCAGCCAGCCTATTGCGCTAAATAAGGGCAACTTCGCGCAATTCATTCACGATAATGCAGCGTTGATCGCCAATCCTGCTCACTCCATGGTGGTGGAAGACGATCAAGGGAATACGCTGTTTTCGATTGCAGATGTTTCACGACCGAATCCGAGTAACTTTAGCCAGCGTCTGGCGCAGCCGAATGGCTATCAGCTGATTGGCGAAATCCCGTCGGTTGAGGAGTTAAGGAAAACGCGTCCGCTGTTCGCGGGTGCCAAAATCAAGCTGAAAAGTTGGCATGAAGGCTTAGAAGTGGGCGGCGGGGAATTCGTTGGCGCTTTTGGTGACGGCAAAGATGATGGCGGCGTTATCTTCAGTGGTAAAGGCTTCTACTGGCGTCGCGTGGTTGAAGATTTTAACCGCCTGACGCTGTTCGATTTTGGCGCTATTGCCGATGCCAAAACCGATGCCGCACCGGCGATAAAAGCCATGTATCAATGGTCAATTGATGCCAATCAGCAGATCTGTGTGCAGTTCCCGGCAGGCAATTTCTTCGTCACCGAGTGCGATTTCGGTAATGAAGAACGACGCTACTTCCGTATCTCCGGCGCGATGGTCAATTTTGGCTATTTCCCGGCGACCACGCTGACTTCAGACGGTCGCTCTGAATTCCTGTTCCAGGTGAACGCGCGTTGGACTGAAATCTCCAATCTGATTTTCAACGGTCAAAACGACAAGCGACCGAATAAGCAGGGGCTGTTCCGCAACACGTGTCCCGGCGGGCAATTTTTCCGTGGTGCCTGCTTGCGACTCAATCAGGTTGGCGGAGTGTCGTTGAGCTTACTGGATACGCTGGATTGTAAAATCGACCAGTGGTACGCCAATGCCTGTACCGGTGATGTGATCAAAGCCAGTTGGTCGGGCCAAAAGGCTGGCGCCTGGGATCACAGCACGGCGATTGAACTCTCCAACTTCAACGCTCAGCACTGTAAAGGCGGTAAGGTGTTGAATCTGCCACGTTGCAGCCAGTCGATCATTCATAACGGCTGGATCGAGCACAGTGAGTTTCCCGGTGACATTTCCAATGGGCAGTGGATTATCGATGCGCTCAGCATTGAAGACTGTAAAAATCCGCTGATTGCGCACAACTCGCGACTGAACATGCGCCAGACCAACCTGCAGGCGGGGAGTTGGATCGACAACTCGATGGAAGGCGAGCGTTGGCTCAACATCTGGGAGATGGGATCCACGCGCGTGGAATCTTACGGTGTCGCCATCGATGGCAGCCTGAAATACAACTACATCACCTCACGCTTCCGCCTGGCGAATAACACCAACCAGGAAACCTGGTTTGAACTCGGCAACTTCTACTCACCTACGGTGGGAGACAGCTGGGAGATCGAGGTGTTTGGTCAATCGCAATTCAATAATGGCACGGCTAATCAGCCCTTAATGAACGTCATTGATGGTAAAGGCACCGGCGGTCGTGCGGTTATTCATCTGCAACGCAAAACCAAAAATGCGGAAGCCAGCTGGTCTGCCGAAGGCAGTTCACCCGTGGTGGATGTCCGCTTTGAACCGCGCTCAGAGACGGACACGAAAGTGTTCGTCAAGCTGGCTGGTTGGACACCCACCACCGCTATTTTGATTAAAAGCACTGCCAAGGACCGCTTCCTCACCGGACGCTGTGCGCGTGTGGATGCCACCATGGCGCAGGGTAGTCCTGCCAGCGGCAGCCAGCAAGCACCGCAGCGCTTCAGTCTGCACAACGGTAAAGCGGGTATAGGCGGCAACGAGCAGGGCGATCTGCTGCTGGCCTCGCGCGCGCTGAAACCGGAGCAGGTAAATACGCGCGAGCCGAAAGGATTTGTCTCGGTGGTGATTAACGGCGAACAGGTGGCGTTACCCTATTTTGCGGTGAAGTCGTAATGCAGTAACCGGAGAGGGCGCAGCCGTTTGCGCCCTCTCCGGGAAAGGTTGGGAGCGGCCTGCAGGTCGCCCGTTTGAGGACAGATTTTCTATTTTGGGCATTGTTCCCATTGCAGTTTTTTAACACAGAGTTCACTTTGCCCGTGCAGGAAATGACGTGGCTTGTAAAAAATTAAAAAAATTTTTCTGGAGTGTTTATGAAGATTTTATTGGTGGGAAACCATACCTGTGGAAATCGTGGGGATGGCGCGATTTTACGTGGACTGATCGACTCTTTGCAGTCTGCGCGTGGCGACCTCGATATTGATGTGATCAGTCGTTATCCAACAAGCTCCGGGTACTTATTGCAACAGGATATCCAGCAGGATTCCTTGTTTCTGCATAACAGCAAATCAGCGAAAGGGCTGGTGGGCAGCGTTAAACGTAAAGTGGCCAACCGCCTGATGCCCGAAATCATGATGGCGCATCTGGGCAAGGGTGGCCTGTACAAATCGTTCTCTGTGCCGCCCCATCTGGCGCAGTTCACCAAAAGTCTGGAACAGTATGACGCCATCATTCAGGTGGGCGGTTCGTTCTTCGTCGATCTTTATGGTGTGACGCAGTTTGACCACGCGCTCTGTGCATTGATGGCGAAAAAGCCGCTGCACATGGTCGGTCACTCCGTGGGACCCTTTGAGAACCCCCGCGTGAATGCGCTGGCCAATTTCGTGTTTGATCGCGTCGATAGCCTGGTGCTGCGTGAAGAGGTCAGCTTCGATCGCCTGAAACAAGACGGCGTCACCACCAGCCGCGTGAAGAAGGGCGTCGATACCGCCTTCCTGGTGAAAGCACGCGATGTGGAGAATCCGAGCCACAACCTGCTGCACTGGAAAAACATCATCAGCGCGCGTAAAACCATCGCCATCACCGTGCGTGAACTGGCACCGTTCGATAAACGTCTCGGCGTGACGCAGAAAGAGTACGAAGCGGCCTTTGGGAAAGTCATCAATGCGATGATTGCTGAAGGCTATCAGGTGGTGGCTTTCTCTACCTGTACCGGCATCGACAGCTACGCCAAAGACGACCGCATGGTCGCGCTGACGCTGCGTGATCACGTCGATAATCCCGATCATTACCATGTCATCATGGACGAGTTCAACGACCTCGAACTCGGCATCCTGCTAAGCCATTGTCACCTGACTATTGGCACCCGCCTGCACTCCGCCATCATTTCCATGAACTTCGGTACCCCAGCCGTGGCCATCAACTATGAGCACAAATCGCTCGGCGTGATGAAACAGCTTGGATTGCCGCAGATGGCCACCGACGTGCAGAGCCTGATGGATGGTTCGCTGATCGATAAAGTACAAACCGTACTGGCGGACTACGACAACGTGAAACGCAAAGTGGACACCGCGGTGGCGCAGGAGCGTGAAATTGGTAACCGCATTACGGCAGAAATTCTCAACGTGCTGGGGTAAGTGATGAAGCTGACCTTTTTCACCATGCGTTTTCCGGTTGCCTCTGAGACGTTTGTCCTCAATCAGGTAACGCATTTCATCGATGCAGGCTATGACGTGGAGATCATCTCCGTGTTTCCGGGCGATATGATCAATCGCCACGCCGCGTTCGATGATTACAATCTGGCGGCGAAAACTCACTATTTACTGCCGGAAGAGAAAGTTTCGAATCTCGATAAGCTGACGCAGCGCATTGGTTTGATGCTGCCGAAAATCGCGAAGCCGGCGTTAATCAAATCACTCAACGTCGGCCGCTACGGCCAGCAGGCGAAAAAGCTGCTGCTGCCCGCGATTGTTGCTAACGCGAAGCAAACCTTCACCGCGGATGTGTTTCTGGTGCACTTTGGTTATGCCGGTGCGCTGGCCAACAAACTGCGTGAGCTCGGCGTGCTGAAAGGCAAGCAGGCGACGGTGTTCCACGGCGCGGATATTTCGCGCCGTCACATTCTCGAAGAGCACAAGCTCGATTACGTCAACCTGTTCAAACAGAGCGAGTTGATGTTACCCATAAGCCATTTGTGGGAGAACAAGCTGATTGAGATGGGTTGTCCACGCGAGAAGGTGCACGTGACGCGCATGGGCATCGAGCCTGAGAAGTTTAACTTCAGGCCGCGTGAGGCGTTTCATCAGCCGCTGCGAATTGTATCGGTCGCGCGTTTGACCGAGAAAAAGGGCTTAGACGTGGCGGTAAAAGCCAGCGAAATTCTGCGCAACAACGGTGGGCAGTTCGAGTTCACCATCATCGGCAACGGTGAGCAGGACGGCATGATGCGTGAACACATCGCGCGTGCCGGACTGGAAGCCTTTGTCACTATGCCAGGTTTCAAGCCGCAGGAGGAGATTCGTCAGGCGTTGAATGATGCTGATATCTTCCTGCTACCGTCGAAAACCGCAGCCGATGGCGACATGGAAGGCATTCCGGTGGCGTTGATGGAAGCGATGGCGGTGGGGCTGCCGGTGGTTTCGACCTATCACAGCGGCATCCCGGAGCTGATTCAGAACAACGTCAGCGGCTGGCTGGTCTCCGAAAACGATGCCGAAGAGTTGGCTGACACGCTGCTGCGTCTGTCACGCGGTGATGTCGATGTCGCGCCGGTCGTGGCTGCTGCGCGACACAAAGTGGAAACCGAGTTCAATCAGCACATCGCTTATGGCGAGCTGGCTAAAATTCTGGAGCGCATGGTGTGAGCGGATTAAAAAAACAGGCCGTCTGGCTGTTTGGCAGTACCTGCTTCGCGGCATTGCTGCAGGTGTTACAGCTCAGCGTTCTGGCGCGAAAACTTGAAGCGCATGAGTTGGGTTTATTAGCCATTATCAACGCCATTCTGGCGGTGGCAACGGTGTTGCAAGATATGGGGATGAGCAGCTACATCGTGCATCGCCAGGACATCAACCGACGCCAGCAGAGTACGATTTATTGGGTCAACGTCTCACTCAGCTTGTGTACCGGCTTGATTATGCTGGCGATTGCCTTCCCGGTGGCGTGGTTCTATCACCTGCCTGAATTGACAGGGCTGATCATGCTTACCAGCCTCAACTTCCTCGTGCTGGGACATCTGTCGCAGTATCAGGCGCACTATGTGAAATCCAAACGTATGGTGACGCTGGCGAAGATTGAGATGGCCACCAAGTTGTTCGCGTTCATCTGTACCGTGGCGATGCTCTACTTCACTTCGCTCACGGTGGCGGCGGCCATCCTTGGGCTGTTCATCAATGCCTTTACGCGCATCCTGTGCATGATCTACTTCGGGGAGAAGTCGTGGCGTCCAACGTGGGAGTTTGAAGGGGCGACCTTCATCAGCGCGGTGCGTTACGGTATCTATCAGCTCGGTTCGCAGACCATCAACCAACTGCGTACCCAGGCGGATGCACTGATTGTGGGTAAAGTGATGGGCGCGGAGATGCTGGGGATCTACTCGCTGGCAAAAGAGTTGATTCTGCAGCCACTGAAACTGGTATCGCCGGTGATCAACCGTCTGGCACTGCCGCGTTTCGCCGAGAAGCAGCACGATCCGGAGCAGCTGAAAAATCTGTTCCTGAAAGGCACCTTCGTCATCATGTTGTTCAGCAGCGCGATGTATCTGGCGATTGGCATTCTGTCTCCGGTCATCGTACGCGTGCTGTATGGCGCATCGCATGAGCAGGTTTACCATCTGATTCCGCTGATGCTGCTGTTCGGCATGCTGCGTCCGATGGGGGGCTTAACCGGCGCGATTTCCCAGGCGAACGGCAAGACTAACGTCGAGTTTTACTGGAATATTGTGGCGAGTCTGGTGGTGGTCGTGGTACTGGCGACAACCTACATCTGGCCGAACGTGCTGTATGTGGCGTTGACGCTCTCCATCTCGCAGGTGCTGATTTCTGCCTTCGCCCATCCGTTCTTTATCAAGCCGGTGATTGGTATCCGCTTTATGCCGTATGCCCGCCAGTGGGTTTCGGTGTCGGTGGTGTTTGTCGGCCTGATGATGCTGGTGAATCACTTCAATCTGTTCGTGATGCCGGAGTGGTTTGAGGGCTGGTTGTAGGTTTTAGGATAACGACGCTATCAGCGCGGGTATGAGCTTTGAGCGAGTGCCCGCGCCAAATCCCCCTCATCCATTCTGCAAATCAATGGTCTTATCACCCGTGCTTTTTCCATCAATCCCTCACTGTTTTTCAGCAGTTTAGCCGGTTCATTTTCCGTGTCTCAGGCGAAGCGGCAGCCAGGCGTTTTGGCGATTTTTGATGTCGTGACAGAGAGTTAGTGTCGGATTTTCAGATAAAGATTATACTTGCTGCACCGGCCGATCCTGCATAATCGACCCCACGTATTCACTTCATGAAATGGAATAAATATGACCAAGCTTAAAGCAGTAATCCCGGTTGCGGGTCTCGGTATGCATATGCTCCCTGCAACAAAAGCTATCCCGAAAGAGATGCTGCCAATCGTCGATAAACCGATGATTCAATACATCGTTGACGAGTGCGTAGCGGCGGGCATCAAGGAGATTGTGCTGGTCACCCATGCTTCCAAAAATGCAGTGGAAAACCACTTCGACACCACCTATGAGCTGGAAGCGCTGCTTGAAGCACGCGTAAAACGTCAGCTGCTGAGCGAAGTGCAATCAATTTGCCCTCCTGGCGTGACTATCATGAATGTGCGTCAGGCGAACCCGCTGGGTCTGGGCCACTCTGTGCTGTGTGCACGCCCGATGATCGGTGATAACCCGTTCGTGGTGGTGCTGCCAGATGTGCTGCTGGATGACTCAACCGCTGACCACCTGCGTTATAACCTCGCGGCAATGGTGGCTCGTTTCGAAGAAACCGGTCACTCACAGGTACTGGCAAAACACATGCCGGGCGAAGACCTGACTGAATACGGTGTTCTGACTACAGAGTCGCCGATCGATAACCCAGGCGACATCAGCACTATTACTAACATTGTTGAGAAACCAGAAGCGGGCCAGTTGGATTCAGACCTGACTGCGGTCGGTCGTTATGTGCTGTCTGCGGATATCTGGCAAGAGCTGGAAAACACCGAGCCGGGCGCTTGGGGGCGTATTCAGCTGACCGATGCCATTGCATCACTCAGCAAGAAGAAACCGGTTGATGCACAACTGCTGACCGGTACCAGCTTCGACTGTGGTAAAAAAATGGGCTACATGCAGGCATTCGTTTCTTACGGTCTGCGTAACAACGCACAGGGTCGTGATTTCCGCGAAGCTATCCAGAAAATTCTGGCGAAATAATCCATTCTCATGCCGCGCCGCTTGCGCGGTTTAAAGGAGTACACATGGCTATTTTGGTAACGGGCGGAGCAGGGTACATCGGCTCCCATACGGTGCTGGCGCTGTTAGAGCGCGGTGACGACGTTGTAGTCCTGGATAACCTTTGCAACGCTTCGCGCGAAGCGGTTAACCGCGTGGAGAAGCTGTCTGGCAAGAAAGCGGTGTTCGTTGAAGGCGACATCCGCGATCGCGCCTGCTTGCGTGACCTGTTTGCGGCTAACGACATCTCGGCAGTCATTCACTTCGCAGCATTGAAAGCCGTGGGCGAATCCACGCGCATGCCGCTGGAATACTACGAGAACAACGTGGCAGGCACCGTGGTGCTGTTGGAAGAGATGCGCGCCGCTGGCGTGTGGAACTTTATCTTCAGCTCCTCAGCGACCGTGTACGGCGCCGATGCACCGGTTCCTTACGTGGAAACCACGCCAATCGGTGGCACCACCAGCCCTTACGGCACCTCTAAGCTGATGATCGAATTCGTGATGCGCGACTTCGCTAAAGCTGACCCGAATTTCAAAGCCATCGCGCTGCGCTACTTCAACCCGGTTGGCGCGCATGAGTCTGGCGAGATTGGTGAAGACCCAACCGGCATCCCTAACAACCTGCTGCCATATATCGCGCAGGTGGCGATTGGTCGCCTGGAGAAGCTTGGCGTGTTTGGTGATGACTACGACACGCCAGACGGCACCGCACAGCGCGACTACATCCACGTGGTGGATTTGGCCGAAGGACACCTGAAGGCGCTGGATCATCTGCCGAAAGTCACCGGTTACAAGGCGTATAATCTTGGCGGCGGGGTAGGGTTCTCGGTGCTGGAAATGATTAAAGCGTTCGAGAAGGCTTCTGGTAAGGCGATTCCGTTTGAGTTTAAGCCGCGTCGTGATGGCGATCTGCCGGCGTTCTGGGCGGATGCAAGTCTGGCGAACACCGAGCTGGACTGGCGGGTAACGCGTGGAATCGATGCGATGATGCGCGACACGTGGAACTGGCAGAGTAAGAACCCGGATGGGTTTAAGTAACTCTCGATGAATTGATCAAAACCCGGCATCTGCCGGGTTTTTTTATGGCTAAATTATCTAACATCATGGGTGCCTATTTTTTAATCAATTGAGTGATTTTAGACACAGATTATTCCTAAACCCCCATAGAGATGATTAATGTTCGAACTCCATATACCCTTGTTTGTCCATTAAGGAAATTCGAGCATTAACTGCCAGTAAAAGAAACTATATTGAATCAGGTCAATGGGTTGGATTTAAGCGAAACGCTTGCGTGACATAAAGGTTAGTAACAATCGCATAAGACGATAACCATGTTATTTCATCAGCACAAAATGTATTATTTGTGCTGGCTTTGGTGTTGGCTGAGGCTTGACGAATAATTACCCGTCTCATGTAAGAGAGGCGGAGCACACAAAATTGACTTGTTACACAGCATATTGGTTGCTACAAGCCAAGGGCGGTAGCGTGGCTGTTTTTTATAATGCGTTGAAAAAATAACCCGCTCTAAATTGATAAAGCAGTTTTAAATGACACATTAGAGGTTGAGGAATGTTACTTCCCGTAATTATGGCCGGAGGAACCGGCAGTCGTTTGTGGCCCCTTTCACGCGAACTATATCCAAAGCAATTCATCAGTTTGCATGGGCAGCACTCAATGCTGCAGGAAACCGTCAACCGCTTAACCGGAGTTGAAGCACGCGCTCCTTTGGTTATCTGTAACGAAGAGCACCGCTTCCTGGTCGCCGAACAGCTTCGCCAAATCAACAAGCTTTCTCACAACATCATCCTTGAACCGGTTGGCCGTAATACTGCCCCAGCCATTGCTCTCGCTGCGCTGAATGCGATTGAGCAGGGGGATGACCCTGTACTGCTGGTGTTGGCTGCAGATCATGTCATTGAAAATCGTGCGGCATTCCATCAGGCGATTACTACAGCTACTAAATATGCCAAGCAAGGCCATTTAGTCACCTTTGGTATTGTGCCGACAGGTCCTGAGACAGGCTACGGTTATATCCATCGTGGAAGCCAGATTTCGGATGATTTGAACGCCCCATTCGGCGTACAACGCTTTGTCGAAAAACCTAATCTTAAAACAGCGGAAGATTACCTCGCATCCGGTGAATATTACTGGAACAGCGGCATGTTTATGTTCCGCGCAAAACGTTACCTGCAAGAGCTGGAAAAATTCCGCCCTGATATTCTTGAAGCCTGTCAGCGTGCAATGGCAAACGTGAAAGAAGGCAGCGACTTCATCAGTATTGATAAAGAAGATTTTACTGCTTGTCCTGATGAATCCGTAGATTACGCAGTAATGGAACAAACCGACGCGGCTGTGGTTGTACCATTGGATGCGGGTTGGAGTGATGTAGGTTCATGGTCAGCGCTGTGGGAAGTGAATGAGAAGGATGCTGCGGGTAACTCACTGAAGGGCGACACTTTCCTGCACAACACTAAAAATTGCTATATCAACAGTGAAGACCAGTTGGTTGCAGCCATTGGTGTAGAAGATCTTGTGATCGTAAATACCAAAGATGCCGTACTGGTTGCGCGTAAAGATCAGGTACAGGACGTAAAACGTGTCGTTGAATTCCTGAAGTCAGAATGTCGTAGTGAGTATCGCCGTCACCGTGAAACCTATTGGCCATGGGGACGTTGCGATCTGATCGTTAATACCGGGCGTTTTAACGTAAATCGTATTACGGTGAAACCGGGTGAATCCTTCGAATTACAGATGCATTACCATCGCACTGAACACTGGGTGATTCTGTCAGGCACCGCGAAGGTGACGATTCAGGATAAGACCCTGTTGTTAACCGAAAACCAATCTACCTTCATTCCTATTGGTCATCAGCACACGTTGGAAAACCCTGGCAAAATTCCTTTGGAGCTATTGGAAATCCAGTCAGGTTCATACCTCGGTGATGACGACCTCATTCTGATTAAAGATCAATTTGCCCGTAAATAAGGATTCAAAGAAATAATGGAAGCACTAACTTGTTTCAAAGCTTACGATATTCGTGGTGAGCTGGGCAAAGAGCTCAACGAAGATATCGCTTATCGTATTGGCCGTGCATACGGCGAATTCATTAAGCCAAAAACAATCGTCGTCGGTGGAGACGTGCGCCTCACTAGTGAATCTCTGAAGCTGGCGTTAGCAAATGGTCTGCGGGACGCTGGCACAGATGTGCTGGATATTGGCATGAGCGGTACAGAAGAGATTTACTTCGCCACTTTCCACCTCGGTATTGACGGGGGAATAGAAGTCACCGCCAGCCATAATCCAATGAACTACAATGGCATGAAACTGGTACGTGAAGGTGCACGCCCTATTAGCGGTGATACCGGCCTCCGCGACGTACAGCGCTTAGCTGAAGCGAATGAGTTTTCAGGTGTCGAAGAATTAAAGCGCGGTAGCTACAAACAGATTTCAGTGTTGGACGCTTATGTAGATCATTTGATGGGCTACATAGATTTGGCCAATTTCAAAGAGCCAATGAAACTGGTAATCAACTCAGGCAATGGCGCTGCAGGCCATGTCGTTGATGAAATAGAAAAGCGATTCCAGCTGGCAAATGCGCCTGTCAGCTTCATTAAGGTGCACCATCAGGCAGATGGCAACTTCCCCAACGGCATCCCTAACCCTTTACTGCCTGAATGTCGTAAAGATACTTCTGATGCAGTACGTGCACACAATGCAGATATGGGTATTGCTTTTGACGGTGATTTTGACCGGTGCTTCCTTTTTGATGAAAATGCTGCATTTATTGAAGGCTATTATATCGTTGGCCTTTTGGCTGAAGCGTTCCTGAAGAAAGAAAAGGGTGCCAAAATAATTCACGACCCACGCCTTACATGGAACACTATTGATGTGGTGACTAAAGCTGGTGGAATCCCTGTCATATCTAAAACCGGCCATGCGTTCATTAAAGAGCGTATGCGTGAAGAAGATGCGATTTATGGAGGGGAGATGAGTGCTCACCATTACTTCCGTGATTTTGCTTACTGCGATAGTGGAATGATACCGTGGTTATTAATAGCTGAATTGTTACAGACTAAAAAGACGAGTCTTCAATATTTAGTCAAAGAGAGAATGGCCCAATTCCCAGCTTCCGGGGAAATTAACCGAAAAGTCAATAATGCGGCCACTCTCATTAGAATGGTAGAGGATAAATACAGAGCAGAAGCTTTAGAAATTGATAAAACTGATGGTTTGAGTATGACATTCGGAGATTGGCGTTTAAATTTGAGGATGTCTAATACTGAACCTTTAATGCGACTAAATATTGAAAGTCGCTGTGATAATGAACTTATGATGATTAAGACCTCAGAGATATTATCTTTCCTGGATAAAGGTGATTGTGCCTGATATGTTAAAATCTATCTATCAGTATCGCGGTTTTATTATAAGTAGTATAAAGCGAGATTTTCAATCTCGTTATCAAACAAGTATGCTAGGAGCACTATGGTTAGTGCTACAACCACTTGCGATGATATTAGTGTATACATTGGTTTTCTCTCAAGTAATGAAAGCCAGAATGCCCGATAACACAGGATCATTTGCATATAGTATTTATCTTTGTTCAGGTGTATTAACATGGGGGCTGTTTACTGAAATTTTAGACAAAAGTCAGGGGGTATTTATTAACAATGCTAACCTGATAAAAAAACTCAGTTTCCCTAAGATCTGTCTTCCGTTGATTGTTGTCGCCTCAGCAGTGCTTAATTTCTTGATAATTTTTTCACTTTTTATCTTTTTCCTAATATTTACCGGGAACTTTCCTGGGTGGTTAATTTTTACAATGATCCCAGTTATCCTATTGCAAATCGCATTTGCGACAGGGTTAGGGATGATTTTTGGCGTGATGAATGTTTTTTTCAGAGATGTTGGGCAGTTTGTTGGTGTGTTACCACAATTTTGGTTTTGGTTTACACCGATTGTATACGTATTGAACTCTCTTCCTCAGTGGGCGCACAAAATACTCATGTATAATCCGGTCGCTCGTCTAATGCAGGCTTATCAAGGGATATTTGCTTACCATAAAATACCGGACTGGGGTTCTTTGCTTCCAGTTTTAATTTTAAGTATTATTTTTTGTGTTTACGGGTTTGTTTTATTTAGAAGACACTCGGCTGAAATGGTGGATGAACTCTAATGACACATATCTTAGTTTCGGGTGTAGGGAAAGCATATAAAATTTATCAGCGAAAAGTTCATCGGCTGATGGAATGGATAATTCCTGGCATTAAATCGCAACACTCACTAAAGTGGATTTTAAAAGATATTAATAATGAAATTAATGAGGGCGAAGCAGTTGGCATAATTGGCATCAATGGCGCTGGAAAGAGCACGTTGTTGAAATTGATTACTGGTACTGCAAAACCAACAACAGGAAAGATTGATATTTCAGGTCGGGTAGCTGCCATGCTGGAACTTGGTATGGGATTTCATGCTGACTTTACCGGTCGGCAAAATGTCTACATGTCCGGCCAACTGCTTGGTTTATCGGTTGAACAGATTAATCAACTCATGCCTGAAATAGAGTCATTTGCGGAGATTGATGACTACATTGACCAACCTGTCCGGGTCTACTCCAGTGGTATGCAGGTAAGACTGGCATTTAGCGTTGCAACAGCGATTCGTCCGGATATTTTAATCATTGATGAAGCACTGTCGGTCGGAGACGCTTATTTTCAACATAAAAGTTTCGAGCGAATCCGTGAGTTCAGAAGAAAAGGGACAACTTTACTCCTCGTCTCACATGATAAGCAGGCAATCCAAAGCATTTGCGACCGCGCCATCCTGTTAAACAAAGGAGAGGTGGCCATGGAGGGGGAACCTGAAGCGGTAATGGACTTTTATAACGCGCTATTAGCAGACAAAGAAAAAAAATCCATTAAGTTGAGTATTAACGATGGCAAGCTGGCGACGCTTTCAGGTACTGGTGAAGCGCGCATAAGTCGTATAGATCTGCTGAATGAAAACAATGAGTCTGTTGAATCTTTGCAGGTAGGACAAGCAGTTTCTTTAAAAATTCAAGCGGAAATATATGAGGATATCGATGAATTAGTTGTAGGCTATGTTATTAAGGATCGCCTTGGACAACCTGTATTCGGTACAAATACTCACCACATGAGGAATGTCTTGAGTGAACTGACGGCTGGTAAAAAACTGGAATATACTTTTAGTTTTGACGCCAATTTGGGTGTTGGCTCCTATTCGATTGCTGTAGCTTTGCACTCATCAGATACACATGTAGCCAGAAACTATGAATGGCGTGATCTGGCTCTAGTATTCACAGTTGTGAACAGCGGTAAACCATCCTTTATAGGCGTAGCCTGGATGCCACCCCAATTGGAGATTAAAGGTGAGTAATAATTTTTACCGGGCATTTGAAGACAAGCATCGTGGTAGTGTTGCCGATATCCGTCAAAGATTGACAGTATATTTGCCGTTAGTCACTAAACTTAATTCTTACTTTTCAGAAGGTTGCGTCATTGATATTGGTTGCGGGCGAGGTGAATGGTTAAAACTTCTTCGTGATAATAATATACGTGCCGTCGGAGTCGATCTTGATGAAGGAATGCTTGCCGAAGCATTAAAAGATGGTCTTACCGTAGAATTAAATGATTGCATCAAATTTTTGAAGAAGCAAGAAAATGAAAGTGCAGTTGCAATTACAGGCTTTCATCTAGTCGAACATCTTCCTTTTGAAATTGTTCATACCTTGGTATCAGAAGCACAGCGAGTGTTAAAACCTGGAGGTCTACTGATACTTGAAACACCGAATCCAGAAAATTTAAGTGTTGGCAGTTGTTCGTTCTACATGGATCCCACTCATCAAAACCCCCTCCCACCAGAACTGTTAAAGTTTCTTCCTGACTATTACGGATTTGAAAGAACGCGAATAGTCAGACTCCAAGAAAGTGCTCGAATTAAAGATCATTCTTCTGAACTAACGCTATCGGAAGTGTTGAAGGGGGTTAGTCCAGATTACAGTACTGTCTCTCAAAAGTCAGGTTCTCATGAGTTAATTACCGAATTTAATGAATTCTTTGTAAAAAAAATTGGTGTAACTCTCGATGAACTTGCTGACCGCTATGATATGGTGCTAGCTGACCGTTATGATATAGTGTTAGGAGAAAGACTCAAAGTTATATCCCTTGAGTACGAAAAGGAGATAGAAAATGTTCGAGCTGAAATTAAAGATATTATCGATTTCAACAAACAGTTAGAAAATAGATTGGCTGCCGTTTATTCAAGTAACTCTTGGCGTATAACTGCTCCGTTACGACGTGTGATAGACTTAGGTAAACGTACAAATGTTGCTCGTAAAAAAGGACATAAGTATTTCGCTAAAGCTTTTGTGCGTAAAATATTTCAGCGTCTCGTCCTTATATCCGGGAAATACCCAAAGGCAAGAACTAGCGCGTTGAGCCTGATGCGTAAGCTGGGATTATATTCCTTAGTAAGACGCTTTTATTTTAAATCTATAAGTGAAGAGAATATTTCGCATCATTATAATAATTCCTTTTCAATGTCGCATGTTGATAATTTGACAAATAGGGCAAAGGAGATCTATGAAGATCTTCATAAAGATGAAGTAAAGAACCATAAAGGTAATAAATAATGAGAATTTTAATCGATTTACAGGGCGCACAAACTGAAAGCAGATTTAGAGGGATAGGGCGCTATTCATTATCTATTACCAAAGGTTTACTACGTAATAACAAATATCATGACTTCTATGTTCTCCTAAATGGTAACTTTGAAGATACTATCGAAGATATCAAAACAGCTCTAGATGGTTTATTACCAGAAAAAAACATCTTGGTATGTCAACTACCTACTCCTCTTCGTGCCTGCGATGAGGGTAATGAATGGCGACAGAGTGCTGCTGCTATTATTCGGGAGGAAATGATTCGCACGCTTTCAGTTGATTGGGTTTTCATTACCAGCCTATTTGAAGGTCATATTGATGATGCCACGCTCACCATTAAAAAATTGCAAAGCAATACGAAAGTTGCTGTGCTTCATCACGATCTCATACCCCTCGTCAACGAAAAAACGTACTTGCAAGATGGTCAATTTCGCCAATATTACATGAAAAAAGTTGATTGTCTAAAAATGGCAGATCTTATTCTGACAAATTCGGATTATACAGCTCGAGAAACTCATGAATATTTACCTGATGCTATAGGTGAAATTGTGTCAATATCTTCAGCCACTGAGGATATGTGGTACGATAAAGAGATAGTTGATATCAATATCGAAGCTGTTAGAGAAAAATTTTCAATCAGGAAAGATATTATTCTTTATGCACCGGGTGGTTTTGATAAGCGCAAAAACTTTGAAAGACTCATTGTTGCATTCTCTGAAATTGAACCCGAACTACGATTTAATAAACAATTAGTTATTATAAGTAAGGTCAATGAAGCTGATCGTAACTATCTGCAATCAATTGTTAAAAATGCGGGCCTGTCAAAATTTGACGTTATTTTAACCGGCTATATTAGTGATGATGAACTGATTCTTCTCTACCGGAACTGCTTCTTATTCGTTTTTGCTTCAGAGCATGAAGGATTCGGGTTACCTATTCTGGAAGCAATGAGATGTGGTGCACCAACTATTGGTTCCAATGTGACCAGTATACCCGAAGTTATTGGGCTGGAAGAGGCGCTCTTCGACCCATTTTCTGTGAAGTCGATCACCAGTAAAATTCGTGACGTGATTATCAATGACAAGTTTCGTCACTCCCTCAAAAATCATGCATTGAGTCAAGCCTCAAAATTTTCCTGGGACATTTCTGCTCAACGTGCTCTTGATGCCTTAGAGCACTTTAAGTCGGAAATTGATTTAACGGTTGAAAAAACCAGAGAAAGCATTTCTGCATTCGACAGCTTAAAAAGAATCAGCACTAAGGTCAGGCCTACTGATCAGGACTTGTTACGAGTCGCCGAGGCGATTGACCGTAATATTAAGCGAGTTGAACTGAATAATGCCCTAGTAGAAACTTTGCAGTGGCAGGTCGATGGCCCCTTTGATTCATCTTATAGTCTCGCCCTGGTTAATCGTGAATTTGCTCGTGGCCTTGCTAGAAAAGGCGTAGAAATAAGACTGCATTCCACTGAGGGGCCAGGGGATTTTTCCCCAAACATATCCTTCATGCAGAAAACGGCTAATGCTGACTTGCTCGCATGGAATGAGAAGGCAGTCAGAGATAGGGCTGTATCAGTTTCTGTTCAGTCACGTAATATCTATCCGCCACGCGTTTCTGGACTCAATTCGAAGGTAAAGCTCCTTCATTGTTATGCTTGGGAAGAGACTGGGTATCCCTTAGAGTGGATTCATAACTTCAATCAGGAGCTTGATGCTGTTCTCTGCACTTCACACCATGTTAAAAAAGTTCTTATTGATAACGGCTTGCGCATACCAGCAATTGTCACGGGGAATGGTTGTGATCATTGGGAAAATGTTAGTGCTAAGCACTATTCGCTTGGAACAGTCAAAACATTACGTTTCCTGCATGTTTCATCTTGCTTCCCGCGTAAAGGGGCAGAAGCCATGCTTGAAGCCTTCGGTCAAGCATTCAGCCTTGAAGATGATGTGACACTAATCATTAAGACGTTTGACAATCCCCATAATACAATATCTGAGAGCCTGACAGCATGGCAGAAAAAAAATCCTGATTTTCCGCAAGTTGTCATCATCAAAGAGGACCTTGATGAAGGTAGCCTAAAGAGCATCTACGAACAATGTGATGTGCTCGTCGCGCCAAGTTGCGCGGAAGGCTTTGGGCTACCCATTGCGGAAGCAATGTTAAGTGGAATGCCCGCCATTGTTACCGATTGGAGTGGGCAAAAAGATTTTTGTGATTCAACGAATAGCTGGCTAGTGGACTACCACTATGCTCATGCTAAAACACATTTTGGTCTTTACTCTTCGGCTTGGGTCAACATTGATGTTGATGACCTGGCGAGGAAGATGAAACTTGCTGCGTTGACGCCAGCCGATCAACGAAGTGAAATGGCTAAGAATGGTCGTGAGAAGATTCTTTCTGATTTTACATGGTCTGCTGTGGCAGAGCGTTCTGTTTCCGCTATTCATACATTAGAAACTAAAAATTGGGAATTAAATCAGAAAGCTAAAATAGGTTGGATAACTACCTGGAATACTAAATGCGGCATAGCAACTTACTCACAGCATTTGATAGATAATATGTCTGGGGTTAACCCAGTGATTTTCTCACCCAATGGACAAGAACTCCTCGACATAAAAAATGACTCTAGTATTCGTAGTTGGAGTATCGGGAAAGAGAATAATGACTTCGATGCCATCCTCAAGCATATAGTGCAAGCTGGAATTAATACCATTATAATTCAGTTTAACTATGGCTTCTTCAATCATGCCGAGTTATCAGAGTTAATTTACGCACTAAAACAAAAAAATATAGTTGTTGTGATGACCCTGCATTCAACAGTCGATCCTGAGAAGAAACCTGAACAGAATTTTAAATTAGTTCATATGATTGATGCCTTAAAATGCTGTGACCGTCTATTAGTGCATTCCTTTGCTGATATGAATCGTTTAAAATCTCTTGGTTTGGAAAATAACGTAACACTTTTTCCGCATGGCGTATTGAGCAACAAGAGACTATCTATCAAGCATCAAACTAAAAAAAATATGCACGTTATCGCTAGTTATGGTTTCTGCTTACCTCATAAAGGTTTGAGTGAAATTGTAGAAGCGGTGAAAATACTAAGAGATCGAAAAGTTCCTGTTAAATTAAAATTAGTCAATGCTGAATTCCCTGTTGGAGAATCGCGAGATTTAATACATAAACTGAAGCAATACGTTCATGAGAACAAGATTGGCGATCTCGTAGAATTCCATAATAGCTTCTTATCTGATGATGAAAGTTTAGATTTATTGTCTGATGCTGACCTGCTTTTGTTTGCCTATCAAGACACTGGAGAGTCTGCAAGCGGGGCGGTGCGATACGGGATGGCTACAAGCAAACCTGTCATGGTTACGCCTATTCCTATTTTCGACGACCTTGGTGATGCTGTTTTTAAATTTAATGGTTTTACTGCAAAACAGATTGCTGAGGACATCATTGCAGGGCTTAAAGAAATTGAAGGCGAAACCCCACAATGGGAAGCAGTTACTAATGCTGCAGAGAGTTGGCGCAACCAGCATGACTACAGTGCTGTAAGCATGCGACTTAATAATATTTGTAATGGATTGATTAAAAATAGAGCAATCAAAGATTGGCGTTAATTGTAGAATGAGCCATAGCAGTGTGGCTCTCTTGAGGAATTTATGAAGGTCATTCTTTCTGTTGAACCAATCAAATATCCCTTAACAGGTATTGGTCGTTATACATACGAATTGGCAAGAGCTATTGAAAAACTCAATGAAATTGAACATCTTTTATACTTTGATGGAAAAAAAATCGTTCAGAATATACCAGGTGAAAATTCATCTGTAACCGTGTCGCACGGTCTGAAAAACATTCTAAAAAACAGTTCCGCTGCAATAAAAATTTATCAAACACTCTCGCCAAAAATTAAAAAAAGAGTGTTGTCCCGTTATGGTGACTATATTTATCACGGTCCAAATTTTTTTTTGCCAGAACACAAAGCTAAAAAAGTTAGTACATTTCATGATCTGAGTCCATTCAAGTACCCCGACTTTTTTGAGCCCAAAAGGTGTAAGTACACCCAACAAGAAATTTTGAAAAGTCTTAAACGTAGTGATTTCATTATTACGGTCTCGGATTATATTAAAAAAGAGTTGAGTGAACATTTCGATTATCCAAGTGATAGAATAAAAACGACGCATTTGGCTGCTTCAGATAATTTCTTTCCAAGAAATGAGTTGCAAACATTAGCGGTATTAAGAAAATATAATTTAAATTATCAAGGCTACTCTCTTTTTATCGGCACTATTGAGCCGCGAAAAAACATAGTTTCTCTTATCGATGCTTATGAATCTATGCCAGCTGAGCTCAGGCTTTCCTATCCACTCGTTATCAGTGGATTCAAAGGATGGCGAAACGAGCAAATTCTTTTCAGAATTGAAAAAGCGCAACGTGAAGGATGGTTGATCTATTTGGGATACATTCCCAATTCAGATATCCCTTTGCTCTATAGTGCTGCTAAAGTATTTTGTTTCCCCAGTAATTATGAAGGATTTGGTTTGCCTGTTTTAGAGGCTCTACAATCTGGAATACCTGTGGTATGTTCAAATAATTCCTCATTGACCGAAGTCGCCGGTGAAAATTCACTATTTCATGAAGCCGGGGATGTTGAGGGCATACGTAGTCAGCTCGAAATTGCATTGTGCTCTGTTGAACACAGAAACCATGCTATCGAACAGGGAATCACTCATGCCAAACGTTTCAGTTGGGAAAAATGTGCCCAACAAACTATGGATGTTTATAAAGAATTAAATCATTTATGATAAAAGTTCTCCATTTTTATAAAACGTATTATCCAGATACTTTCGGCGGCATTGAACAGGTTATATTTCAACTCGCCGAAGGGGCGGAAAATAGCTAGATTGAAACCACTGTACTCTCATTGACCCCAGGAGATACAGATCTCAATGCCACAATAGCCTCCCATAAGGCTTTCAGAATTCATGCGGATTTCTCCATAGCATCAAGTCCATTTTCAATTCGCGCATTGTCACTGTTTAAAAAACTTGCCAGTGAGGCTGATATTATTCACTACCACTTCCCATGGCCATTTATGGATATTTTGCATTTTATCTGCAAGATAAACAAACCAACGGTGGTTAGTTATCATTCTGATATTGTACGGCAGAAGAAATTACTGAAAATCTACACTCCTCTAATGCATAAGTTTATGTCTTCAGTGGATAAAATAGTCGCTACGTCACCAAACTATGTTGAAACAAGTCCAATATTAAAAAAATATATTGATAAGGTCGATATAATTCCCATAGGAATTAACCAAGCAGGATATAAATTACCCGCTCCCGCCGCGCTAGATTCATGGCGGGCCAGACTTCCCGAGCGTTTTTTCCTTTTTGTTGGCACTCTTCGTTATTATAAAGGCCTGCATATCTTATTAGAGGCTAATAAGACCAATGATTATCCAATTGTAATTGTGGGTTCCGGTCCCATTCAAAACGAATTGAAAATGCAAGCCGAAGAAGTAGGGCTCAAAAATATTATTTTCCTAGGTGCATTAGATGACGTTGATAAAATAGCTTTATTACATCTCTGCTGTGCGATGGTTTTTCCATCGCACTTGAGGTCAGAGGCATTTGGGATTTCTTTGCTAGAAGGGGCTATGTTTAGCAAACCTTTAATCTCAAGCGAGATAGGCACAGGGACTTCATGGATTAATATCCATCACGAGACAGGGATTGTTGTTCCACCTTCTGATCCAGAAGCGCTGGCCATAGCCCTAGAAAGATTGTGGGAAAACCCGGCGTTGGCAAAGACTTACGGAGAAAAGGCTTATCAACGTTACCGGGAACATTTTACCGGTGAAAAAATGGTCTCCGCTTACCTTGGTTTGTATAAGTCGTTGATAAAATAGTATCTTTAATGACTTATGCGATTAATGAATTTAGCATCAATCACTACCCGAAGATGACTATAGTGAGTTAACATAATTTCCACCTTTGTTCACCAGCAGAATGTGTCTGGTGATGAGACCTTCAGACAGGAGTAGATAATGTCCAAGCAACAAATCGGTGTGGTTGGTATGGCTGTGATGGGACGTAATCTGGCTTTAAATATTGAGAGCCGTGGTTACACTGTTTCTATCTTCAACCGTTCTCGTGAAAAGACTGATGAAGTCATCGCGGAAAATCAGGGCAAGAAACTCGCGCCATTTTACACCGTAGAAGAGTTTGTTGAATCATTAGAAAAACCACGCCGCATTTTGCTAATGGTTCAAGCCGGTGAAGCTACCGACAAAACTATCGCTTCACTGACACCGCATCTGGACAAGGGCGACATCCTTATTGATGGCGGTAACACTTTCTATAAAGACACTATTCGTCGCAATAAAGAACTTTCTGATCAAGGCTTTAACTTCATTGGTACAGGCGTTTCCGGCGGTGAAGAAGGTGCATTGAAAGGTCCTTCCATCATGCCTGGTGGCCAGAAAGAAGCGTACGAACTGGTCGCACCAATTCTGGATAAGATCGCAGCGCGCGCCGAGGATGGCGAAGCTTGTGTTGCTTACATCGGTCCAAACGGTGCTGGTCACTACGTTAAAATGGTACATAACGGCATCGAGTACGGCGACATGCAACTGATTGCAGAAGCTTACGCATTGCTAAAAGGTGCGCTGGGTCTAAACAACGAAGAACTGGCTAAAACCTTCACTGAGTGGAACAATGGTGAGTTGAGCAGCTATTTGATTGACATCACTAAAGATATCTTCACTAAGAAAGATGAAGATGGTAAATACTTAGTTGATGTGATTCTGGATGAAGCAGCGAACAAAGGTACCGGTAAATGGACCAGCCAGAGCTCATTGGACCTCGGCGAGCCGTTGTCACTGATTACTGAATCAGTATTCGCGCGTTACCTTTCATCTTTGAAATCTCAGCGTGTTGCTGCTTCAAAAGTATTGAGCGGTCCACAAGCTAAAGGCTTCACTGGTGATAAAGCTGAGTTCGTTGAGAAAGTGCGACGTGCTTTGTATTTGGGTAAAATTGTTTCTTATGCACAGGGCTTCTCACAGCTGCGTGCTGCTTCTGAAGAAAACAATTGGGATCTGCACTACGGTGAAATCGCTAAAATCTTCCGTGCGGGTTGCATTATCCGTGCTCAGTTCTTGCAGAAAATCACTGATGCATATGCAAGCAATGCCGATATCGCTAATTTGCTGCTGGATCCATACTTCAAAAACATTGCTGATGAGTATCAGCAAGCGCTGCGTGATGTCGTTTCTTACGCTATCCAAAACGGTATTCCAACGCCAACCTTCTCAGCTGCTATAGCATATTACGATAGCTATCGCTCAGAGGTTCTGCCTGCGAACTTGATTCAGGCGCAGCGTGACTATTTTGGTGCGCATACTTACAAGCGAACTGATAAAGACGGTGTTTTCCATACCGAGTGGCTTGACTAATTTCTATTAGATATATAATTAGTTAAGTAAATGGCTTAATGCATAGCATTGAGCCTTTTTTTTGAATTGATATTAATGCATTTGAATGTGAATTTCTTTAATAAGCACAACCTCGCCAAATTATTGTTTCTTCGGGTTTGATACAATGGCGTGAAAATAAAATAAATATTCTTGAAATAATAATTTAAATATAATTATAAATTACTTCATTGAATGATTTATAAGATTTTACTTACACTCATGCGGTGATGGTTTAAATAAGGTGGAGTAAGTAATAAATAGCTGTAGCACAGAATTTATTGCTACCAGTTAGACATGTGTTAATACACCTTAAGGCAGGGGTGATAAATGGAAATATAGGTTTCATAAATATTCTGCAACGCTGTGAAATTGTTAATCTGTATATTTAAAAAATGAAAATAAAAGAAAATGTTTAATGCTTTGTTACGTGGTTAATTAAGGGGTGGTTATAATAATTAGTGAATTCAGATTAACAGAGACAGTATGGTGCGCATTCATCCCTATTTAAAATGATAGTTATGTTTTATTAATCCAAAATTGATTGAGGTGACCTGTTGAGAATTAAGCAATGACAGGCCCGATTGACAGGCCTGTTATTTAATCCCAAATGTTACTACTGAGCCCACTTGGCTTACATCATCTAATGAAAATCTCTTAAGATTCGGGTATGTGTTTTTTATCTAATATTGTTAACAATTAAGTTTCTTAAGCCTATCCCCAAGATTCTTGCATCCCCGCTCTCACCGTTGGAAAGCGGTGATGAAGGATGAATTGGTGTAATCAAAATCTCATTTGAATGCTGCCTGTTAGCAAAAGAAAGACCCTGAATATTTCCAATGGTTTTGAAATCTACCCGCTTAGTTTCATTTCCAATAGTTACATCAACCAATCCACCATCACCATCTTTGTATGCGCTGGCATCTAAGTCAATACTTACATCCTCAGGAAGAGGATCTTTGGTTTCGATTATGACTGAGGCACTTAGAGAAGCATCACTCCATCTTCCCCAATCTTCACGATGAGATAAACCAGTTATTTTTTTTACATACTCTGGCATACCAGGATAACTAAAATCAATTTTATTACCTGAGTATTTTAATTCTCGAAGTGGAGTTTTCAGTTGAGCAATACGATCTTTGAAGCTAACGTCATAATTTTTAGCATTTGATATATCGTAAGTGAATTTAATCTTGTCATCATCAATTTTACTTAAAAAGACTCCGCCGTTATTTTTCCCATATGCAACACAAAGCCCTGGTTCGATTTTATTAGAGAATACATGGGTGATTTTGAAACAGTCATCCACCCATAAGAATTGGCTTCCTTCATCAAACTCAGAAAGTTGTGTAGCTAACGACACGCTTACATCTCTATCGAAATAAGGTTCTATAGAGTCTTTGGTTATTTTAAGAAGCACTGGTAATTTGAATGAGGTTTCAGGAAGCTCAATCTGCATCGCTGACTTATGTATTACAAAATTTTTAATTGATTTTGGAAATCCCCACAAGGCGATTACAGAGTTCTTCCATGAGTTGACCTTTTCAGTCATATCCGGGAACTTTTCGTATAGAGTCTCACTCTTGAAAGAACTTCTTCCAAGGCCAATCCGTGAATCTCCTCCCATAGCATCAAGCACTGTTGCGCCATTATCAAGGCTGCTTCTTTCTTTGCTTAAATTCACTTTTTTTGCACTGCCTTCGCTATCAATAAGCATGAAAAGGTCTCTACGAGGATGAGAAATCAACGCGTCGTAGGCTGTATTATTCATGGCCAGATGATCTGAGGTCACGACGATAATTGTGTTCTTAAATTCTGGAGACGATTTGACTTTATTAATGAATTTAGCTATCTGCTCTTGTGAACAAAAAACTGCTGACATTGATGAGTTAGATTTAGCATTAAATAGGTAGTTATCTTTGCTGCATGATTTGTTAACAAATCCGTCAGGGTGATGAGTATCTACGGTCAATAAAAAAAGTCCAAATGGCTTGTTTGATTTCGACAGTTTCTGATACTGCTTAAATGCAAGATCTAGAACTGTATCATCATACCATCCCCAATCGTTAACATATGAACGATCTACCACATCAGCGGCTAATTCTTGGCGACCAAATATATGGTCAAATCCATGATTTTCAAAGAATAATCTTTTACCACCAAAATCGAGATCTGCTCCCTGGTAAAAATAGAGTTCATAACCTGACTTCTTTAGTATATCTCCAAGGCAGGTGGTTCCGGGGAAGAATGAAGCCAAGGAGTCAGAAGAATTGCCAGAGAAAGGAGCAAATAAAGGAATTCCACACTGTGATGATACAATTCCTGCAATAGTGTAATCCGTACCAGGTAACTGTATTGTGTTATCAAAGTCATATGACTTATCTTTGATAGATGAGAGATCATCAGTTAAATGAGGGAACCAAGATTTATCAAAGTAGGTTCTTTCAAGACTTTCACCATAAATATAGATTATATTTTTTGTTGGTTTCTTCGTTGACTCGGATGGGTCAATATAATATTGAGTGAAATCTTTTGAATCGTGAAGTCTAGTGTTGATGATTTTATATAACCCAATCACACCAGGATTGATAATAATAGATGCTAAAATAACAATAAACACTTTCAACGTGTTCTTTTTGCTCGATTTAGTTGGAATGGAATTGTTTACATTTACAGCTTTCCACATCATGATTACCATGCATAGGAACGTAAATAGTATCATTGAAAATGGAAAGACGTACTTTTGAACGCCAGCGCCCTTCAAATCACTAAGAAGAGTGTAGATAACCGACTCATTAATACCCGCGCCTGTAAAATAGTTGGCTCCAACATAAAAACAGCTAATAAATAATATTATCACATATAATGAAATGACAAATATTTTTTCAGAGAGTCTTTGTGATATAAGTTTCCTCGCTAAAACAAGCGATATGAACATAAAAAAAAATGAAATAAACAAGCTAAGCATATTTTTATCCCATATAACAAAATCAATAATGACCAAAATTTAATTTTAACGGCCTATAAGTGTCTTTTTTGCAGCCCTTAGATATCCACACATTGAATATATCGTTAAAGCAGTTGAAGTATATAAGGTTATTACTCCAATTGACGTTAGGGTCAAGCCACTTCGCCACAAGAGGGCAGTTAAGCAAATCATTTGTGATGATGTTTTAAGCTTTCCAGCCCATGAAACTTTTACCGAGTTTCGCTCTCCCAATTCAGCCATCCATTCCCTTAGCGCGGATATAATGATCTCACGGGCGATCATTATCGATACAGGGATGGTTATCCACCATGAATGGAAATGTTCGGCTATAAGAACAAAGGCGATGGTGACGAGAACTTTATCAGCTACTGGATCGAGAAATGCGCCAAACTGAGTAGTTTGATTTAGTCTTCGAGCAAGATACCCATCTAGCCAATCAGTAGCTGAAGCGACAATAAAAATTATGGTAGTCACAGCCGCTGACCATGAATAATCTATGTAATATGATATTACAAAAAACGGAATCAAAAAAAACCTGAATAATGTCAATGATATAGGTATATTTAGTTTCATTGTAGTTTTGATTTTAAAATGAGGTGATCTATGTTGCTACACATTGCTTTTTCTGACAAGGATGTATTTTGAAAATGTTCTTATTTTCACGTCTCATCTTTGGCAAAAGTTGTCACATTAAGTGCCCTATCTTTGTGGATTGTTTCACACCGGAAGCATGAAGCTCATCACAACATTTGGGATGACAGGCATTCAGGTGACACGGATTTTGGCACAACATTGTGCAGTCTATTTTTTATCCGGCAATGATAAGAACTGATCATGGCTAGAAACCTACTTTGTTTGCATTAAATCTATGGGCCTTTTACAGGGTATTTAGCTGCGCTTAAACTTGTCGATTAAGCCAACACAGAACGAATTTATTTAGAATTTCAACGATAGCTTTCCTGATGAATACCTTAATGAGCGATGGTTCAACGATGTTCTCAATGCCCGGAAAATCGTTAATGACTTGGTGCAGACTTATAACTAGTCAAGATCTCATTTATGGATAAATTACTAGGCATCGGCTGAATTTAAATCAAGCTGCAGAAATGCGCTATTAAAAGACATACAAACCAACGTTCCTATTTAGTCATTGTATCTAATGTTGAAGGTAGACTATATATAACATAAGTAAAATATTAATGGGGTAAGTGTTTAATGTATATCAATTTTTTTTACTTTAATTTATATAAACGACATATTTTTCCTTAAATGAAGTTTGATAACAATTACAATTGTTATGTTTGGTCATTTTTTATTTTGGTTAAAATTAAACCACCAACAACTCCCCCTCACGCCTCGCATTTTCCCCCGCCAACCGCACCACCAGCATTCCCGCCGTAGCAAACTTCATCAGGTTCCTCGCGTACAGCACCCCACCAAACTCTGCCACCAGCGGCGTCACCTGGTCGGTAATCGGGTCCACAATCTCTGCCACTACTTCACCTGGCTTGATCCACTCGCCCAATTCACGGCGATTCAACAACAGCCCAGAGTGCGGCGCATGAATATACTCACAACCTGCCAGCGGTGTTGCAGGGTTAATCAGGGCAGGGGACTCACTCACGTCACCCGCAATGTAGCCACCTTCAATCAGCGCGTTAATAATCGCATCCGCATCTTTCTCAGCCTGATCAGGCGATACATCAGCAACACCACGCAATTCAAGCGTCACCGGCAGTAATCCGCGTGGCATTGGATACTCACCACCAAACCGCTCGGCCAGCGTCAGCCATGGTTCGCAGCAGGCTTCATCAAACGGCTCGCCACCAGAGATTTGGGCCAGAAGCTGTACTTCGCTACCTAACCAACGCGCTAAGGGTTCGATGTCCTGCCAGGCGTGCGGTGTGGTGTAGAGATGTGGCAATGCATCCCAGTCGCAGTGCAGATCAATCATCAAATCAGCCTGACTGGCCATACGCATCAGCGTGAAGCGCTGCGCATCCAGTTCAGTTTTAGCAATGCGATCGCGATAATGGCGATCGATAGCATCACGGATCAGCCGCTTGTTCTCATACTCGCTCTGCGTCAGGGAACCGGCCAGCTCTTCAGCCAGGGTATCGCCTAACGCCGGGAAACGGCGATTGAAATCCTGACCTGAAAGCGTATGGAATCGACCCAAATGGCTGCCGTGCCAGTGTTGACCCATCGCCAGCGGATTTGCCACCGGCACCAGCGTAATTTTGGATTTGAGCTGCCCGGCAGATTCCAGCGCCAGCAGCTTGTGTTTCAGATACCACGCCACCGCCATACCCGGCAGTTCATCACCGTGCAGTGCCGCCTGAATGTAGACGCGCCGCTGGGAATCGGTACCGAAATGAAAGCTGACGATTTCGCGCTGTGTACCGAGGGAAGCACTTAACAAGGGATGATGTTGTTGTTGCATGGCGCGGTCGATGTCCTGTATCTACGGCACGCTGAACGTCGTGCCTGATTAATTTTATTGACTGGAATTATAGTGCTGCTGTGAAAATGAGCGGGTATGAAGCCGCTAAATTTGCGCTTGCTCATGTTAGCAGCGCGAATAGGGCGGCCTGAAGACCGCCCCTGCATTGATTAATGCTGGATCGAGATATCGGTGGCGAAGTACTTCTTCTGGATCTTGTCAAAAGTGCCGTTTTTCTTGATTTCAGCAAAGGCGTTATCAAGGGCTGTTTTCAGCTCTTCATCACCTTTACGCAGTCCAATCGCTGTACCTGGACCGATAATCGGGTCTTCCACAATCGGGCCAGCCAGCTCGAAATCTTTGCCTTGCGGATGTTTCAGGAAGCCGTTAGCTGCCTGTGCTGCATCGGTAAATACCACATCCAGACGACCAGAGATCAAATCACTTTCAACCTGTGCCTGATCGCCATAAGGCACCACGTTCACGCCGTGTGGCTGCCATTTTGCCAGTGCATAGCGCTCCTGCACGGTTCCCTGCTCAACACCAACCGTTTTGCCCTTCAGCGATTCAGCCGTTGGCAGCAGGCCAGAGCCTTTGCGTGCAATTAATTGGGTGTGCGTATCATAAAGCGGCACGGTGAAGTCGATCTGTTTCAGACGCTCTTCAGTAATACCCATATCCGACAGGATGGCATCAAACTTGCGAGCTTTCAGCGCTGGAATCATGCCGTCGAACTGGCTCTCAACCCACACGCATTTGGTTTGCATCTGCTCACACAGTGCGTTGCCCAGGTCGATATCAAAACCCACCAGTTTGCCCTGCGGGGTTTTGGATTCGAAAGGAGGGTAGGTTGGATCAACAGCGAAGCGTACTTGTTCAATCTTTGCCTGTGCGCCAAATGCGCAACCTGCCAGCACAGCCAGCGCCAGCGTCTGACGCAGGCGGGCAGTAAAACGAGAACTTGCCATAATTTCGGTCTTCTTTTTCGTGATGTGGAATAACGCAGAGTACCGATCACTGTCCGCCATGGCAATTAGCAGATTATTTTCATGACGTTACCATTATGCATGGTGCGATAATCCGCCACACTCAGTACCACTGATTTTTCCAGCAGACCCGCGTTAAAGGCGATTTCGTCGTAGCGTTCAAACAGCAGCGGGTCGACGACCAGTTGTAGATCAGGATGGAAGCTGAAAGGTGGAATAGCACCAAACACGCAGCCGGTTAACGCATCCACTTCAGCCGGAGAGGCTAACGAAGCACGACGACCGCCAACCGCTTCGGCCACTTTGCTCAAATCCGCCTGTTGATCAGCCGGCAGAACCGCCAGCACATGCTGTTTGATACCGTTACCTTTGACATGGCACACCAATGCTTTGGCGCCTTGTCCCACTTCCGTCCCGCGAATCTCAGCAACAGCTTCACATTTTCCAGTCGCGGGATGTTCCATCACGCGATAACGGGCGTTGTGCTGGTCGAGCAGGACGATCAGTTTTTCATGAGTGGTCATCAGGGGCTCCCTGTTGAGTAAGATTGCTGAGTAATTCCTGCATCATATGTTTTTGGCGTGGCAGCAAGCCCAGTTTCAATCCCAGAGGTTTAAATACGCGATTCAACGTAGTCAGCGTAATACTTTCTTTGTCCAGCTCAATGTCAGATAACGTGCGACGACTGATGCCCGCTAAGCTGGCATAGCGTTCCTGTGAAAACCCCAGCACCTTTTTACGAAGCTGCATTAAGAGTTGGCCATGAGTTAACTTCTCCTCAATAAATTGCTGAAGAAGGCCTAGCAGCATCACTTCTCGCTCAAAAGGCGTCATCGATTTCTTCATATTTGCCACCCCGCGATACGTTCTTCGAGATAGTTAAAACCAATGCCTGGCATTTCCAGAATTGACTGTGGTACACCCCGAGCGGCAAGGCGGGATTTTAACCCAGCGAGCTTGCAGGTTAACTCACGCAACGAATTGAGTAATGAGGCTTCAGGGATAAACTCGTTGAGCTGTTGAGCAATCAACTGCCAATTGTAATGGCCACCTTCTTCGTAAGGTGAACCCCATTGAGTCGTTCGCACCACGCCCTCTGGATCGGCTTTCATTGGTGCGAAGTCATACACCGGTGCAAGCCACATGCCTGATGGTTTCTTTAGAATGGCACTATTACGCCCATGATTATCTGAATTACCAAATGCAACATTGAGCATGTCACGTTTGACCCATTCACTGACCAATTTTTCGCGATCTGCACCCGTCAAGGCTAATCGCTCAACCAGGCAGCGAATGACCTCAAAATGATTGAGATAACTGCCCGGTGGTTTTTTCATTAGCGAATAGATGGACTCAAGCCCGTATATGACTTTTCTGTTTTCAACAAACGCAATATCAAAGCGTGGTAGCCAAAGAGAGGGGTAACGTTCACCTTCACATAGCAACATCTCCTGCGTATCAATCGTCTCGACACCCATAGCCTGTAACTCATGGTAGAAATGATATTCTGCGCGCAGGATATCGCAGTCGATTGGGCTTCGTGTACCACGCGGATACTTAACCAGATAAGGGGTATCCCGGTTCAGATGATCATCCTGCCAGGTATCAATCCACACTTCGCTGTTTGTATTCCGTCGTAGCAGCAGTTTTGGCGCTTCCCCTCCCGCACCTGTTGCCCCGCCGCTGGCGGCCCCCATCTGTTGCGCATATTCAAGAAAATCACTGTCTCTCTCAATCGCCCATTCGGCAGGAAAGCGGCGAGTCTTGAGTTGGCTATTTTCAGGAAGTTGGGGTAGGGAATCTTTGATGCGTAAATTTCCAACTGGCGCAATTGTGCCGGATTTCAATAGCGCATAATCTTGCTCAGCTGAAGATTTACCCTGTAAACCAAGATGCTGAATCCAATAACGTCGGCTTGCTCCCGCTGGGACAATATCATCCAGGAAACCAAACCAAGGCTGCGCAAAGTGGCTGCCTATCAGCATTACGGGATAATTCAAACTACAGCTAGCGATATCGTTTCGATCGAGCTGTTCAGCTGCATAGTTGAAGTCATACGCAAGAAGTGCTGCGCTTTCACGACCTTTAGAGGGATCTTTAACATTAAGCTCGCCAACGTCGTGCCAGTTTCCATCAAGGTAGAGCTGTAGAATAAGCATGCTAACCTCCATTGAGCAGTATATTGCTCAATTCTAGCTAGCTTTGATTTTTTTGAGAAGTATGCTGCTCAAAATAGTTATGAAATGACAATTTTGAGCAGCTTATTGCACAATTCGTTATTTATGACGCGCCCGCAGATTATTAATAATCGTGCTCAAATCCAGCTCCTGATCCTGCAGCAACACCATCAGGTGATACAGCAAGTCAGAAGCTTCATTGGTCAGCTCATGGCGGTCATTCACTGTGGCTGCCAGTGCGGTTTCCACGCCTTCTTCACCCACTTTCTGCGCGATACGCTTGGTGCCGCTGGCATAGAGTTTCGCGGTGTAAGAACTCTCAGGATCGGCGCTCTTACGTGAAGCCAGCAGCTGCTCCAGCTGATACAGGAACGCCCAATCTGGCGCCGCCGGTGAGAAGCAGCTTGATGTTCCGAGGTGGCAGGTTGGCCCTATCGGATTTGCCAGCACCAGCAGCGTATCGTTATCACAATCCGGGGTGATGCTAGCGACCTGCAGAAAGTGACCGGAGGTTTCCCCCTTGGTCCACAAGCGGTTTTTGGTGCGAGAGAAGAAGGTGACGTTGCCTTCCGCCAGCGTCTTTTGCAGCGCTTCCTCATTCATATAACCGTGCATCAGCACTTCGCCAGAAACGTTATGCTGGACGATGACGGGCATCATGCCCGCGGTTTTGGCCCAATCCAGTTTGGCCAGTTGTTCTGCAGTTAACACGCGCGAATCTCCACACCGTTGTCGATCAGGAAGTTTTTCAACTCGCCGATATTGATAATTTGTTTGTGAAACACTGAAGCAGCCAGTGCACCATCGACGTTTGCCTGTTCAAAGGCTTCGAGGAAGTGTGGCATGGTGCCCGCGCCGCCAGAGGCGATCAGTGGCACCTTACACACGTCACGCACTTTCTTCAGTTGCACCAGGTCGTAGCCGTTACGCACGCCATCCTGGTTCATCATATTCAGTACGATTTCACCCGCGCCCAGCTTTTGCACTTCCTGCACCCAATCGAGGGTTTCCCAGGTCGTAACCCGCGTACGGGATTCATCGCCGGTATATTGATTGACGTGATACTTGCCGGTGGATTCATCGAACCAGGTATCAATACCCACCACGATGCACTGTACACCAAAGCGATCCGCCAGACGCGTGATCAGCGTCGGGTCAGCCAGCGCCGGGGAGTTGATGGAGATCTTATCCGCACCGAACTGCAGAATGCGCGCGGCATCCTCCTCACTCTTGATACCGCCCGCCACGCAGAACGGAATATCAATCACTTCTGCGACGCGTGACACCCAGCTTTTATCCACCACACGGCCATCGGAAGAGGCGGTGATATCATAGAACACCAGCTCGTCAGCGCCTTCCTGCGCATAGCGCTGCGCCAGTGGCACGATATCGCCAATAATTTCGTGGTTGCGGAACTGCACGCCTTTCACCACTTGTCCGTCACGGACATCGAGACAAGGAATTATCCGTTTTGCCAGCATGCAATCGCCTCCGCTACGGTGAATTTATCTTCCAGTAAAGCACGACCGACAATCACGCCCTGCGCGCCGCTGCCTCGTAAGGCCGCAATATCCTCCAGCGAGCCGATGCCACCGGAACTCTGGAACGCAATATCCGGGAAGGCATCAGACACTTCTTTATACAGCGCCACGTTGGAACCACTTAACGTGCCATCGCGGGAGATATCGGTGCACAGCACGTGCTTCAGCCCAACCGGCTGATACCAGCCAATCACTTCTTCCAGCGTTACGCCAGCCGCTTCCTGCCAGCCACTGATCGCCACTTCTTTGCGATTGTTGGCGTCAATGCGAACATCCAGCGCCAGTACAATGGCATCCGCGCCGAACTCGTTGAACCAGCTTTTCACTTCTTCCGGCTGCTTAACAGCCGTGGAACCCACCACCACGCGAGTCGCGCCGGCTGCCAGTAAAGCCGCCACATCTTCGCGATTGCGAATACCGCCACCGACCTGCACCGGTACATTCACGCCACGCAGCAGGGTAGTGAGCAGAGGAATCTGGCGCTTAGCCGGATCTTTGGCGCCAGTGAGATCCACCAGGTGCAGCACTTCCGAGCCCTGACGTTCGTAATCCTGCAGACGCGGTAAAGGATCACTACCGTAGTCGCGCTGCTGGCCGTAGTCGCCCTGATGCAGACGTACCACTTTGCCGTCGATTAAATCTAATGCGGGGATAATCATCACATCTCCAGGAAATTTTTCAGCAACTGCGCGCCTGCTTTGCCAGAACGCTCCGGGTGAAACTGCACGCCGAAGAAATTATCTTTCTGCAATGCGGCGGTGAACGGATGGCCGTAATCACACTGGGCGATGGTGGCGGCGTTCACCGGCATGGCGTAGCTGTGCACAAAATAGAAGTAGCTGCCATCAGGGATATTACGGAACAGGTGATTACCCGCCTGCGAGGTGATCTGGTTCCAGCCCATATGCGGCAGTGGCAAGCCCTGGGTATCCATCAGCGAAACCGGTTCATCCACCAGGCCCAGCGTGGTCACGCCGCCATTCTCATCGCTGCCGCGTCCCAGCAACTGCATACCGAGGCAAATCCCAAGCACCGGTTGGGTACAGGCTTTGATCAAATTGATCAGATCACGCTCCTGCAGCTGGTTCATGGCCGCTTGCGCGGTGCCCACGCCCGGCAGTAACAGCTTGTCGGCACGCAACACCACATCCGGATCGCGGCTCACCTCTGGCGTATAACCGAGGCGCTCAATCGCCCACTTCACCGATGATAGGTTGGCGCACCCGGTATCGAGAATCACCACGTTCATCACAGCACTCCTTTCGAGCTCGGCAAGGTGTTGCCTTCCACGCGAATCGCCTGACGCAAGGTGCGGCCAAAGGCTTTAAACAGGCTTTCCACACGGTGATGGTCGTTCTTGCCTTTGGTTTTCAGGTGCAGAGTGCTCATCATGGCGTAGGAGAGGGAGCTGAAGAAGTGCTCAACCATCTCGGTACTGAGATCGCCGACACGCTGATAGCTGAACTCGGCTTTAAACTCGATATGCGGACGACCAGAGATATCCAGTGCGCAGCGTGCCAGGCACTCGTCCATCGGCAGCACGAAGCCGAAACGGCCGATACCACGTTTGTCACCCAGCGCCTTGAGCAGCGCTTCACCCAGCGCCAGACCGGTATCTTCCACGGTGTGGTGATCGTCGATGTAGAGATCGCCTTTCACGTCGATGTTCATGCGGAAGCCGCCGTGTACGGCAATCTGGTCCAGCATGTGGTCAAAGAAGCCGACACCGGTATTGATCTTGCTGCCGCCTTCGCGGTCCAGCCACACTTCCACTTTGATCTGCGTCTCTTTGGTGTTGCGTTGTACCAGCGCATGGCGGTCACGTTTGGTCAGGCGTGCCTGAATCGCATCCCAGTCAATGCCTTCGGCACCGTAACGCAGGCCCTGAATGCCCATGTTCTCCGCCAGCTGGATATCGGTCAGGCGATCGCCAATCACGTAGCTGTTCGCGGTGTCCAGTGCGCCTTGCGCCAGCCAGGCTTCTACCATTTTGGTTTTCGGCTTGCGGCAATCGCAGTTATCTTCCGGCTTATGCGGGCAGATCAGGATGTCGCTGAAGTTCACACCCTGCGAAGTCAGGATCTGCATCATCAGGTTGTGTGGACCATCAAAATCAGCCTGTGGGAAGCTGTCTGTGCCCAGGCCGTCCTGATTGGTGATCATCACCAGCTGATAGCCGGCATTTTGCAGGGCCAGCAGCGCAGGAATGGCGTTCTTTTCAAACGCCAGCTTCTCCATGCGATCTACCTGATAATCCGATGGCGGCTCAGAGATGATGGTACCGTCGCGGTCGATAAAAAGGGTCTTCTGACTCATGCTTGCTCCACTGATAAGGCTTGCAGCGCGGCGATCAGGCGCTCGCACTCTTCACGGGTGCCGATGGAGATGCGCAGGCATCCCGCAAGGCCGGGGTTTTTGTTTTGGTCGCGCAGAATAATGCCTTGATCCCACAGCGTTTTAAACACTTTTGGCGAATCAGTGAAGCGCGCCAGAATGTAGTTGGTTTCGCTCGGGAACACCTGCTGCACTACGCTCAGCTGTGGTAGCTGTTCAAACAGCCACGCACGATTGGCGTTGAGTTCGGCGACATGCTGACGCATCAGCGCAATGCCTTCTTCGCTCAGCGCTTGTCCCGCAACATCAGCAACCGGGGTCGCCAGCGGGTAAGGCGCGATCACTTTCATCAACAGGTCGATCACGGGCTTGTTGGCCAGCGTAAAGCCACAGCGCAGGCCAGCCAGCGCAAAGGCTTTTGATAGCGTGCGCAGGATCACCAGATGTGAATACTCTTTCAACCAACCGGCGAGAGTCGCCTCCGGGCAAAACTCGATATAGGCTTCATCGGCGACCAGCAGTGCTTGACCGGCGGTCATCTCCAGCAGTTTACGGATATCGTCCTGATTAATCAGGTTGCCGGTCGGATTGTTCGGGCTGCACATGTAGACCACTTTCACGCCGTCTAACTGTTCGGCAATGGCGGGCAGATTCAGTTGCCAGTCATCCAACGCTGCCACGGTACGATACTCGATGCCGATGGTTTCCGCGCTCACGCTGTACATGCCGTAAGTGGGCGGGCAGAACAGAATCGCGTCTTTACCCGGCTCGCAGAAGGCGCGCATTAACAGTTCGATACCTTCATCAGCGCCACGGCTGACTATCACTTGCTCTGGCGTCAAACCGGCGTAAGCCGCATAGCGCTCAATCACAAGCTTCGGCTGGCATTCCGGATAGCGGTTCAGCGTTTGCTGAGACAGCTCAAACGGCACCGGCAGTGGGAACTCGTTGGCGTTCAGCCACACATCACCGTTACCCCCCAAACGACGCGCAGATTGATACGGCGTCAACGCGCGCACATTGGCGCGGGCTAAATCTTCAATGCTCATGCTTGCTCCTTCAGCGCGGCAACACGCAGGGTAACGGCGTTTTTGTGGGCTTCTAACTGCTCAGCAGCAGCCAGGGTTTCAATGGTGGCAGCCAGATTGAGGAAGCCTTGCGGCGTCAACTCTTGCACCGTCATGCGCTTCTGAAAATCGGCCAGACCCAGGCTGGAACAGGTTGCGGTATAGCCATACGTCGGCAACACATGGTTGGTACCAGAGGCATAATCTCCAGCCGATTCCGGTGACCAATCGCCAAGGAACACCGAACCGGCGCTGGTGATCGCATCCACCAGATCACGTGGCTGGCGCGTCTGAATAATCAGGTGCTCCGGGCCATACAGGTTGGAGATCTCCACACACTGCGCCAGATCGCGCAATACAATCAGACGGCTACTCTCCAGTGCCTGACGCGCGGTGGCCGCACGTGGCAGCTGTGCCAACTGCTCTTCCACTGCGAGCGCCACGCCTTCTGCCAGTTTCAGCGAAGGGGTCAGCAAGATAACCTGTGAATCCGGGCCGTGCTCTGCTTGTGATAGCAGATCAGAAGCGACAAATGCCGGTGTGGCACCTTCATCAGCAATCACCAAAACCTCTGATGGGCCAGCAGGCATATCAATAGCAGCGCCATCTAAACGCTGGCTCACCTGGCGTTTCGCTTCGGTGACGTAGGCGTTGCCTGGGCCAAAGATCTTGTCCACTTTTGGTACAGTTTCGGTGCCGAAGGCTAGCGCAGCAATCGCTTGCGCACCGCCTACCTGAAACACCTCTTTTACGCCGCACAGTTGCGCCGCATAGAGAATTTCATCGGCAATCGGCGGGGGCGAACAGAGCACCACACGACCACAACCGGCGATACGTGCTGGGGTTGCCAGCATTAATACCGTGGAGAACAGCGGGGCAGATCCGCCTGGAATATACAGCCCCACAGATTGCACAGGACGGGTAATCTGCTGGCAGCGCACGCCCGGTTGCGTCTCAATATCCACCGCGGGCAGAATCTGCGCGTTATGGAACGTTTCGATATTACCGACAGCCACTGCCATCGCCTGCTTCAGCGTATCGCTCAAACGATCGCTGGCGGCTTGCATCTCTTCTGGCGTGACGCGCAGGTTTTCCACCTGCGCTTTGTCGAAGCGCGCGCTGAACTCGCGCAGCGCATTATCGCCTTGTTCTTTTACTTGCGTCAGCACATCGCGCACGATTTCGCTGATGCTCGCCGAAGCAGAAATTGCCGGGCGCATCAGCAGCGCTTGCTGCTGTTGTTCATCACACTGTTGCCAGTCAATCGGGGTCATGATTGTGCTCATGCTGTTACTCCAACATTTTTTCGATTGGCAATACGAGGATCGAGCTGGCACCCAGCGCTTTCAGTTTTTCCATGGTTTCCCAGAACAGGGTTTCGCTGCTCACCATGTGCATCGCCACGCGGCTCACTTCGCCTGCCAGTGGCAATACGGTTGGGCGCTCGGCACCTGGCAGCAGGGCGATCACTTCTTCCAGGCGCTCGCTTGGCGCGTGCAGCATGATGTATTTGGATTCACGCGCTTTGATCACGCCCTGAATACGCGTCATCATTTTGTCGATCAGTTCTTGCTTGGCTGCTGGCAGCTCGCCATCGCGTTGAATCAGTACCGCTTTAGAACGGTAGATGACTTCCACTTCACGCAGGCCGTTGGCTTCAAGGGTGGCACCGGTCGATACCAGGTCGCAAATGGCATCGGCCAAACCCGCACGTGGCGCGACTTCCACCGAACCGTTCAGCAGGCAAGACTTAAAGGAGACGCCTTGCTTATCGAGATATTTCTTCAGCAGGTGCGGATAAGAGGTGGCAATACGTGAGTTCTGCAGGCACTGCGGGCCGGTATATTCCGCATCCACTGGCATCGCCAGCGACAGGCGGCAACCGCCGAAATCGAGACGACGCAGGGTGAAGTAGCGCGGGTCTTCGCCTTGTGCGCGGCGGTCCAGCAGCTCTTCTTCCAGTACGTTTTCACCGACGATGCCGAGATCCACCACGCCATCCATCACCAGGCCAGGGATATCGTCATCACGTACACGCAGGATATCGATAGGCATGTTCTCCGCAAACGCAATCAGACGCTGCTGCTGAAGGTTGATTTTGATACCGCAGCGGGCCAGCAGTTCGCGTGATTCATCACTTAAACGGCCAGATTTCTGCATAGCTATGCGAATACGGGTGTTATCTAACATGGTTCCTGTCCTCTTATTCAATCCTGTCTGAACTCAGTGGGGTTGCGTTCGCCCATAAAAAAACCCCCGGAAGATGATCTTCCGGGGGCTCTCTTTGCGTTCGCACCACTGGAAGATCCTAATCGTCTCCCAGCACACATCGCCTGAAAGACTAGTCAGGATGATGGTGATGATGGTGGTTGAACTGAACGCGTGTCATAGTAAATTCCGTTGCTGAATGAGTATTCATTTGCGTGCTGATTAACCTAACGAAGATGGCGGCGCTTGGCAACCCTTTTTTAACGTCAGTTCTCGGAACCTTCCGCAACAGTTTGCGCTGGTTTGCCATAATCGCTGGGACTAAGATGAAGTGTCTTAGCGCTGGAAAGCAGGAGTCGGTATGAAAAAAGTCGCGATTGTAGGTCTGGGATGGCTGGGTATGCCGCTGGCGATGGCGCTGACGGCGCGCGGCTGGCAGGTGACCGGCAGCAAAACCTCCCCCGATGGTGTGGATGCTGCGCGCCGCTGCGGTATTGAGGCATTTCAACTGGTGCTAACACCCGAGATTGAATGTGAAGCAGATGAGTTGGCCACGCTAATGGCGGTGGACGCGCTGGTAGTGACCTTGCCTGCCAGCCGCACCGTGCAGGGTGGCGAAGACTATATGCAAGCGGTACAGAACGTAGTGGATACCGCATTGGTGCACAAGGTGCCTCGCATCATCTTCACCAGCTCGTCATCGGTGTATGGCACCGGTTCGGGCGTAATGAAAGAGAGCAGTGCACTGCAGCCAGAAAGCGTGGCGGGTAAAACGCTGGTGGAACTGGAAAACTGGTTGCATGATCTGCCCGGTACCAGCGTGGATATTGTACGACTGGCGGGTCTCGTCGGGCCAAACCGTCATCCGGGGCGCTTTCTCGCCGGGAAGGTTGGACTGGAGCATGGCGGTCATGCGGTCAATCTGGTGCATCTGGATGATGTGGTGGATGCCATTGTGCTGCTGCTGCAAACGCCGAAAGGTGGACGCGTCTACAACCTGTGCGCGTCGAAACATCCCGCGCGCGATGATTTTTATCCGTTTGTTTCGAAGCAGTTGGGGCTGGTGGCTCCGACCTTTACTGCCGAGCCCGTGCGTTCGGCGGGGAAGGTGGTCGATGGCTCGAAGATCTGCAACGAGCTGGGATTTGAGTACAGCTACGATGACCCGATGAAGATGCCGCTGGAGTGAGATTGACGTGCGAGTGCAGACTTCTGCACTATTCCGCTAGCGGCGCGATTTATCGCGGGTTTTAAATAACACTCGCATTAAACTGCGCCGCTACAATACGTTAGCCTAAACCCCCAACCGATCCCTTAACGCATACCACACCGCGCCCATTGCCGTCAGTGGCACTTTAAACCGTCTCCCGCCCGGAAACGGCAAATGCGGCAATTTGGCAAACGCATTAAACCTTTCTGCCTGTCCGCGCAGCACCTCGGCAATCAGCCTTCCCGACAAGTGGGTACAGGTCACACCATGTCCGCTATCCCCCTGCATAAAGAACGCATTCTTCTCGATTTGCCCAAACTGCGGCATACGGGACAGCGTCAGCAGGAAGTTACCGCTCCAGCGGTGGCTAAATTTCACATCCTTTAGCTGCGGGAAAGTGCGTAACAACTTAGGGCGGATCAATGCTTCAATATCATCCGGCTCGCGGGCGCCATACACCACACCGCCGCCGTACAGCAGGCGTTTATCGGCGGTGAGGCGGAAGTAATCCAGCAGATAATTACAATCTTCGACGCAGTGATTGTTTGGCAATAAACCCAACGCCTGGTCGCGGCTTAATGGTTCAGTGGTGAGGATTTGCGAGCCACACGGCATGCTTTTACGGCTCAGGCGCGGTTCAAGTTGTGAGGGGAGATAAGCATTACCGGCAAAAATCACAAAGGTGGCAGTGACTTCACCTTTAGCGGTCTTAACCCGATGCGGCTCGCCATACTTCACTTCCAGTGCCGCAGATTGTTCATAGATGCGCCCACCGTGACGGCGAATCGCTTCCGCTTCACCCAGTGCCAGGTTTAACGGATGCAGATGCCCGCCGCGCTTATCCAGCAAGCCGCCGACATAGCGATCGGTCGCCACTTCACGACGAATCGCGCGCTCATCCAGCAGCTCCAGATTATGGTTACCATAGCGCTCCCAGTTGGCTTTCTGGCTGCGCAAGTGCCCCATCTGACGCTGATTCAACGCGGCAAAAATGCCGCCAGGACGGTAATCACAGGCGATAGCATAACGGTCGATGCGATCGCGAATAATCTCCGCGCCCTCAAACATCATATTGCCCAGCATCTTCGCCACATCTTTGCCGTAGCGTTGTTCAATTACATCCACATCGCGGCTGTAAGAATTCACTACCTGGCCGCCGTTACGACCGCTGGCTCCGAAACCAATCTTTGCCGCTTCGAGTAGCACCACGTCATAACCGGCTTCGGTCAAAAACAGCGCCGAGGAGAGGCCGGTAAATCCGCCGCCAATAATACAGACATCACACTGCACCGATTCCTGCAGTTCGGGCCACGGCTCATGCGCATTCGCGGTTGCGGCGTAATAACTTCCCACATGTTGCATCACATCCTCCTTTAGCGCGTGAACTCAGAAATTCGCTGGGGTGTGCGCACTGACGATGCGACACGGCAGCTCAGACGTATTGGTAAAACTGTGCGGCAAGCCGGTATCGATCACGTAACTCTCGCCACAATAAAGGTGATAACTCTGACCATTAACCACCAGCGTGATTTCTCCTTCCAGCACCGTGCCGGTCTCTTCACCAGGATGACGCAGTTTCTCTCCGGTGCTGGAACCCGGTTCGTAGCGTTCAATCAACATCGCCAGCGCACGTTTTTCAGCGCCGTTCTCCACCAGACGCAGCGACACACCGAGGCTGCCGATCTCCACACACTCCTCCGGACGCACGATCACGCGCGGCGTGCTGTTTACCTTTGGCTCCGAGAAAAACTCTGACAACGACAAGCCGTACACCTTCAGCAATTTCTGCAAGGTACTCAGCGCTGGGCTGACTTTGTCCTGCTCAATGGTGCTGATAGCACTGTGTGTGAGTCCTGACAACTCAGCGACGCGACGCTGAGACAATCCCATCTCCTGCCGGATTTGCGATAAACGTCGTCCGGGCGCCAGAGTGGCATCATTCATGGCTGTATTTCCTTGTGATAACAGAGAGCCGCGTGGATAAAAGCCGCAAACAGGCGTTGCGAAACCGGGTCGTCATCGGAGTGCCACTCCGGATGCCACTGCACCGCAAGTGCAAACGGATGCTGGCGCAAACTCACCGCTTCAATCAGCCCATCAGGCGCACGTGCTTCAATACGCAGCTGCGGGCCGGGTTCGCGGATGCCTTGTCCATGTAGAGAGTTCACGGCAAAGGATTGAGCGCTGACAAGCACCTGGCTCAACAAACCTTCCGCTTCAGGCTGAACCTCATGCACCGGCGCGTATTGCTGTTCGAGCGGCAGCGCATCATCTTCACGATGCTCCTGAAACAGATGCGTCATATGCAGCTGGCGATACAGGGAACCCCCGTTGGCCACCACCAACTCCTGCAAGCCACGGCAAATACCGAAAATCGGCATCTTTTTGCCAATCGCATGAGTGATGATGCCGAAGGCGAGGCGGTCACGCGCCGGATCGGCATGCTCCTCTTTACCTTCTTCACCGTAATGCCAGGGTTCGATATTACTCGGGCTGCCGGTAAGCAAAATGCCGTCCAGCAGCGTCATACTGTTTTCTAATAGATGAGGGGCATGCATCAGTTGATGCGGCAAAGGCAAGGGAACACCACCGGCAAGCACCATGGCATCGAGATACTTATTGTGAACCGTTTGCCCGAGATGGCTGCCGATGTGGTTCTGACACATCACTACGCCAATCAAGGGTTTGTCAAAAATAATGCCCATAACGTCTCCGCGTTGCTGTTCAATATTTTCACCGTTTTTGCGCATCCGGCCTGAAAAGTGTGCAATATATTGTCAATCTAGCAACCGGTTGTTCGTTCTTTCAACAGAATTGTTACATTTGCACACTTTTTGCGTTAGCGCTATGTTAGAGGAGTGGCTGTTATTTTGAGCATTGCGCGAACCAATATTTAACGGTAAAGGGCGGGTGGGAACATGACGAACCTCGTAGAAGTAGAAGACTTCACGCGGCACAGTGAAGAGAAACGAACAAGCGCGTTCCAGCTGGAGGTTAAATCCTGGCTGGAACGCCATCCTGAAACGCAGTATGTCGATATTCTTCTTAATGATTTAAATGGGGTCTTTCGCGGTAAGCGCATTCCCATCTCTGCATTGGCAAAACTGGAAAAAGGGTGTTACTTCCCGGCCTCGGTTTTCGCCATGGATATCCTCGGAAATACCGTCGAAGAAGCCGGACTCGGACAGTCACTGGGCGAACCCGACAACCTCTGTATCCCGGTTCCCGGAACTTTAATTCCTTCTGCCGCCGATCCTGAACGCATCGCGCAATTGCTGCTGACAATGTGTAACCAAGATGGCACTCCCTTTGACGTTGAACCCCGCAATGTCCTCAATCGGCTGTGGCAGCAACTGCGCAATCGAGGGCTATTCCCGGTGGTAGCGGTAGAGCTGGAGTTCTATCTGGTCGATAAAAAGCGTGATGCGGAAGGGTACATCCAGCCACCCTGTGCGCCGGGTAGTGACGAACGTAATATCCAGAGTCAGGTTTATTCAGTCGATAATCTCGACCATTTCGCTGATGTTCTGCGGGATATCGACGATATTGCCAAACAGCAGGGCATTCCCGCTGATGGTGCGCTGGCGGAAGCCTCGCCGGGCCAGTTTGAAATCAACCTGCACCATACCCGTGATGTATTGAAAGCCTGCGACCATGCGATTTTGCTCAAACGCCTGGTGCGTCAGGTGGCCGAAAACCACGGTATGACTGCGACCTTTATGGCGAAACCTTATGAAGAGTACGCGGGTAGCGGGATGCATGTGCATATCAGCATGCTGGATGCCGCCGATCATAATGCCTTTTCACTCGACGACGGCAGCGATTCACCGCTGTTGAAACGCGCGCTGGCCGGGATGATCGATTTGATGCCGGCTTCAATGGCACTTCTGGCACCGAACGTTAATGCCTATCGCCGCTTCTTACCGGAAGCCTACGTGCCGTTACAGGCCTCCTGGGGGCACAATAACCGAACTGTTGCTTTACGTATTCCCTGCGGCGATGTGGATAACCATCGCGTGGAGTATCGTGTGGCCGGTGCGGATGCAAATCCTTACCTGGTCGTGTCAACAATTCTTGCCGGTATTTTGCACGGTCTGGATAATCAGCTACCCTTACCGCATGCGGTGCAGGGCAATGGACATGAGGCAGAAGGGCTGCCATTGCCGGTGCGACAGAGCGATGCGCTGTACGAATTCGAGAATAGCTATCCTCTGCAAAAACTGCTCGGCGAGCATTTCAGCGGCGTGTGGCACAGCTGCAAACAGAACGAGTTAATGCAGTTTGAGCGGCTTATCACTGCCACTGAGATTGACTGGATGCTCAAGAACGCCTGACTCGCAGAAGAATTTCGCTAACGTCTTGTGCCGATGGCATAAGTTGGGGCAGAATACGTCCCCTGCAAAATACGAAACATAACCGACGCTTATCACGTCGGTTATTTTTTTGCAGATTGCAGTACACACACAAATTACCGAGGCCGGACACGCATCCGGATAGATAAATACTGACAACACGCTTGGGCGTGAGATTTGAGGAAAACAAAGATGGGGCTGTTTACAATTGCACCGGCGCAAGCTGGTTCTCGCTTTCGTGATGATTACGGCGCGGCGACAATCGCAAACACTAATATCACTTCTCACTGCAGCACTTTGCGCAGTATCCCGCAGATCACCTCTGTTGGGGGCCTGAACAATGTCGCTTAACACCGCCGCACCACAGCGTGCACACCTGAAAAAATCCCTGACCTTGATCCCGGTTGTCATGATGGGCCTGGCGTATATGCAGCCAATGACCCTGTTTGATACTTTCGGTATCGTCTCTGGATTGACCGACGGCCACGTCGCCACCGCTTATGCTTTCGCGCTGATCGCGATACTGTTTACTGCCGTGAGCTACGGCAAGCTGGTACGCCGCTTCCCATCTGCGGGCTCCGCTTACACCTATGCTCAGAAGGCTATCAGTCCGCACGTCGGCTTTATGGTGGGCTGGTCATCACTGCTGGACTATTTGTTCATGCCGATGATCAACATCCTGCTGGCGAAAAGCTACTTTGAGACGCTGGTGCCGGGCATTCCATCGTGGATTTTCGTGGTGTTGCTGGTGGCCTTTATGACCATCTCTAACCTCCGTGGTATTAAAACCGTTGCCAACTTCAACAGCGTGATTGTCGTGCTGCAGGTTGTGGTGATGGTGGTGATTACCGGTATGGTGGTTTACGGTGTGGCGCACGGTGTTGGCGCAGGAACCCTGACCAGCAGCAAGCCTTTCTGGTCTGAGAATGCCCATGTGGTGCCGATGATTACCGGTGCAACCATACTTTGCTTCTCGTTCCTCGGCTTTGATGGCATCAGTTCGCTGTCAGAAGAGACCAAAGATGCAGAACGCACTATCCCACGCGCGATTTTCCTGACCGCGCTGATTGGTGGTGTGATCTTTATCGGTGTGTCTTACTTCCTGCAGCTGTACTTCCCGGACATCTCGCGTTTCCAGAATCCGGACTCTTCACAGCCTGAAATCATGCTGTTTGTAGCTGGTAAAGCGCTGCAGATTGGCATCCTGATTTTCTCTGTGGTTACCGTACTGGCTTCCGGTATGGCGGCACACGCGGGCGTTTCCCGTCTGATGTATGTGATGGGCCGTGATGGCGTGTTCCCGCAGCGTTTCTTTGGCTTCGTGCATCCGAAATACCGCACGCCGTCGCTGAACGTACTGTTGGTGGGCGCTGTGGCATTGCTGGCAATTAACTTCGACCTGGTGACCGCCACTGCGCTGATCAACTTCGGTGCGCTGGTAGCATTCACCTTCGTTAACCTGTCAGTGATTGCGCAGTTCTGGATCCGTGAAAAGCGTAACAAGACGCTGAAAGATCACCTCAACTATCTGGTACTGCCAGTGTTGGGTGCGCTGACAGTGGGCGCTCTGTGGATCAACCTGGAAGAGACCTCAATGGTGCTCGGCTTAGTGTGGGCAGCGGTCGGTATTATTTACCTGGCGTTTGTGACGCGCACTTTCCGTAATCCAGTGCCGCAATTCAGCGAAGAAGTGTAATTTTCGTTGCGCATTATGCGCAGTTGAAGAAGATTTCGTGTCGTATGCAAAAGGTCGCCATGTTGGCGACCTTTTGCTTTTAAACCAGCAAACTTAACCCGCCAGCACCAACTCCCAACTCCCCGCACTCAACGTCTCGCGTCCCGCTTTGCTTAATTCTGTATCGGTTACGAGAGTATCGAAGCGCTCCAGCGGTAACGCCAGATGCGTGGCAATCTTGTTGTATTTCGAGCTGTCGCTCAGCAGCACGCGCTTACTGCTGACATCGCTGGCCGCCAGCTTGACCGGCACTTTGTCTTCATCCGGCGTAAACAAGCCGCGTGGCCCCCAGCAGGATGCGGAGATAAACGCGATATCAATCGCCAGCATGCGCAGACTTCTCGCCGCTGATTCGCCGACGCTGGAGCGATTCTCGCGACATACGGTGCCACCAGTGTGAATCAGCTTGCAGCCGCTGCTCTCCATCAATAAACGGGCGATCACGAAATCATTGGTGACCACGAGCAAATCGTCGCGCTCGACCAGTTCGCGAGCCAGCGCCAGCGTGGTGGTGCCTGCACCGAGATAAATGCAGCTGTTGCGCGGAATATGCCGCGCGGCAAACTGACCAATCGCCATCTTTTCACTGCTGTACATGCTGGTTTTCGCCAGATGTGATGGCTCGGCCGCCAGACGATCCGCCGAGCGCACGCCGCCCGATACCGACAGCACGGCACCTTGCTCCTCAAGCTTTTGCACATCGCGACGAATCGTCATGTGTGAAACGCCCAAACGCTCGGTAAGCTCGGCAATGCTCACCACGCCGCGTTCGGCAACCAGCGCTAAAATTTGTTGATGACGTTCTACCGGAATCACATCGCTCTCCCTGAATTACCAATTTTTCACATTGTAAGGCATCAATTCACAGCCTGCAGCACAATTTATCCCAGGCAAATGTTAGCAAATATCCAGCCAAAATGGGCGTTCCCGCCGTGATGCAAGGGTGTGAATCGATGTTATACGCTGTGCGTGTAAGTTAATTTTTGTGATTTACCGCACGTTTCTCCACCAGCAACTGCGGCAGAATTAACAGCATTGAACAAAATATCACTTAAATTAACAACGGAGGTGTGCCGTGTCAGCAACCGTGAATAACATTGGCGTCATTGGTTTGGGTTCCATGGGCATGGGCGCAGCGCAGTCCTGTATTCGCGCTGGATTGAACACCTGGGGCGTTGATTTAAATCCGCAGGCGCTGGAAACCCTGCGCCAGGCGGGTGCGCGCGATGCACAGACTTCCGCTGCCAGCTTCGCCGCAGAGTTAGATGCCGTGCTGCTGCTGGTGGTCAACGCCGCGCAGGTGAAAGCGATTTTGTTTGGCGAAACCGGTCTGGCGGCACAACTCAAGCCGGGCACGGTGGTGATGGTTTCTTCTACCATTTCTTCACAGGATGCACAGGCGATTGAACAGCAGCTGGCGCAACATCAACTGCTGATGCTGGATGCACCAGTCTCAGGCGGTGCAGCTAAAGCCGCGGTCGGCGAGATGACTGTGATGGCATCCGGCAGCGATGAAGCCTTTGCCCTGCTGAAGCCGGTGCTGGATGCGGTCGCCGCTAAAGTGTATCGCGTGGGCAGCGAAATCGGCCTGGGCTCAACCGTTAAAATCATCCACCAGCTGCTGGCGGGCGTGCACATTGCGGTGGGTGCAGAAGCGATGGCGCTGGCTGCGCGCGCAGGCATCCCACTCGACACCATGTATGACGTGGTGACCAACGCCGCCGGTAACTCGTGGATGTTTGAGAACCGCATGCGTCATGTGGTGGACGGCGACTACTCACCGAAATCCGCCGTCGATATCTTTGTGAAAGATCTCAGCCTGGTGGCCGATACCGCGAAATCATTGCATTTCCCACTGCCGCTGGCGTCTACCGCCCTCAACATGTTTACCGAAGCGAGTAATGCTGGCTACGGTCGTGAAGATGACAGCGCAGTCATCAAGATTTTCAGCGGCATCACGCTGCCCGAGTCAAAGGAGAAGTAACCATGCGTTTAGGCGTGATTGCAGACGACTTTACCGGTGCAACGGACATTGCCAGCTTCCTGGTGCAAAACGGTTTGCCCACTATTCAGTTTAACGGTGTGCCGCAAGGTCATGACGATGTGAGCGCGCAGGCGATTGTCATCAGCCTGAAGTCACGTTCTTGCCCGGCACAGCAGGCAATCGATCAGTCTCTGGCTGCGCTGGCCTGGCTGCAACAGCAGGGTTGCGATCGTTTTTACTTCAAATATTGCTCGACCTTCGACAGCACCGAACACGGCAACATCGGTCCCGTCACCGATGCACTGCTGGCCGCACTGGGCGAGACGCAAACGGTGATCTCACCCTCACTGCCAGTGAATGGCCGCACGGTGTATCAGGGTTATCTGTTTGTTGCCGACCAGCTGCTGTCTGAATCGGGCATGCGCCATCATCCGGTGACACCAATGACCGACAGCAATCTGGTGCGTCTGATGACGCGCCAGGCGAAAGGGCAGGCGGCGGTGATCAATGCTGCTCAGCTGGACAAAGGCGCGGAAGCGGTGCGTGAACAGCTGGGTGAGCTGAAAGCGCAGGGCATCAACTACGTGGTGCTGGATGCGCTCAACGAGCAGCATCTGCTCACCCAGGGCGAAGCGCTAAAAGAAACCGTGCTGGTGACCGGCGGTTCCGGCCTGGCAATCGGTATTGCGCGCGCCTGGGCCACTCAGCAGCAAAACAGCGATGCCGAGCAGGCCGGACGTCCACAGGGCGAACGTGCGGTGGTGATCTCGGGCTCTTGTTCGCAGATGACCAATCGTCAGGTTCAGGCCTATCGCCAGCAGGCGCCATCACATGAAGTGCTGGTGGAGCGCTGCCTCGACGATGCTGAAGGCTACGCGCAGGAACTGTGCGATTGGATTGCCGCGAATAACCAGCAGCCTCTGGCACCTTTGCTCTTTGCCACTGCCGATGCTCAGCAACTACAGGCAATCCAGCAGCAATATGGCGCAGCACGCAGCAGCGAAGCGGTTGAGCACTTGTTTGCCGCCGTCACCCGTGAGCTGAAATCACGGGGCTGGCAGCGCTTTATCGTCGCCGGGGGCGAAACCTCTGGCGTGGTGGCACAAAGCCTGGGCGTAACGGCCTTCCACATCGGCCCGATGATCTCCCCTGGCGTGCCGTGGGTGCGTGACATCCAGCAACCGCTGTCGCTGGCCCTGAAGTCAGGCAACTTTGGCGACGAACAATTCTTTGCCCGCGCACAAACGGAGTTCTCAGCATGACCGAACAACAAGCACGTGAAGAGATGGTGCAACTGGGCGCCTCCTTTTTCCAGCGCGGTTACGCCACCGGTTCAGCCGGCAACCTTTCACTGTTGCTGGAAGATGGCAATCTGCTGGCGACACCTACCGGCTCTTGCCTCGGCGAACTGCAGGCCGACCGCCTGTCAAAAGTGACGATGCAGGGCGAGTGGATTTCGGGTGACAAGCCTTCTAAGGAAGTGGCGTTTCACCGCGCGCTCTATCTAAACAATCCCGCCTGTAAAGCGGTGGTGCATCTGCACAGTCACTATCTGACGGCGCTTTCGTGCCTCAACGATCTCGACAGCGAAAACTGCATTCGCCCGTTCACGCCCTATGTGGTGATGCGCGTGGGCGATGTGCCGGTCGTACCTTATTACAAACCGGGTGATGACCGCCTGGCTGAAGATCTTGCGCAGCTCGCGCCACGTTACAACGCTTTCCTGCTGGCCAATCATGGCCCGGTAGTGGTGGGTAAATCGCTGCGTGAAGCCGCGAATAACACTGAAGAACTGGAAGAGACCGCGCGTCTGATGTTCACGCTCGGCGACCGCTCTATTCGTTATCTGACTGATGGCGAAGTGGCGGAATTGAGGAATTACTGATGCCTAAGTTTGCAGCCAATTTATCCACGCAGTTTGGCGAAGTGCCGTTTATTGAACGCTTTGCCGCAGCGGCCAACGCCGGTTTCCGTGCCGTTGAGTTTCTGTTCCCGTATGACTATCCGGCCGAGGTGATCAAAGCCGAGCTGGAGAAACATCAGCTGGAGTTGGTGCTGTTCAACACCGCAGCCGGAAACGTGCAGGTCGGGGAGTGGGGCGTCTCCGCAATTCCTGGTCGTGAAGAAGAAGCGCGTGCTGATATCGATCGTGCGCTGGAATATGCACTGGCGCTCAACTGCCCGCAGGTGCATGTGATGGCGGCGACAGTGCCCAACGGTGCCGATCATGCCGCTTACGAAGAGACCTTTGTGCGCAATATGCATTACGCTGCTGAGCGTTTTGCGCCGCACGGTATTCGCCTGCTGCTGGAAGCGCTGAACCCGATGACGAAGCCGAACTACCTCTACTCCAGCCAGTATCAAACGCTGGCGATGATGGAACGTATCGATCGTCCGAACGTGTTCACGCAGTTGGATCTGTTCCATGCGCAGTTAGTCGACGGCAACCTCAGCCATCTGATTCGCGAGTACGCTGGGCGTTATCGCCATATTCAGATCGCCTCTGCGCCGCATCGTCACGAACCAGACGAAGGCGAAATCAACTATCCGTACCTGTTCAGCCTGCTGGATGAAGTCGGCTATGACGGCTGGGTCGGCTGCGAGTATTTCCCACGCGGTCGCACCGAAGCGGGCCTCGGTTGGTTCGCGCCTTACGCGAAATAGCTTTTGTTGTACCGCCCAGCACAGTGCGTTGCGCCCTGTGCGGGTGAAGTCTTACCTGAATTCATAAAACATTAAAAATATACCCAAGTACCCCCTAAATAATTCGAGCTGCAGGAAGGCGGCAAGTGGGTGAGTCCCCAGGAGCTTACATCAGTAAGTGACTGGGGCGAATCCACGTAGCCAACGCACCTGCAGCTTGAAGTATGACGGGGGGAATAGAATTAGAGGTTTATCATGTCAACCGCGTTGCTGTTAGCTATCGCTACTGCCAGCATTGTCATACTGCTGCTGTTGGTGATTAAAGCCAAAGTCCATCCGTTTGTTGCTTTACTGATTGTCAGTTTGATCGTCGCCATCAGTACCGGTATTCCGGCTGATAAGATCATGGAAACCATCTTTAGCGGCATGGGCAACCTGCTGGGTCATATCACTATTATCATCGTGTTGGGGGCGATGCTTGGTGCAGTGATTGAAGCCTCGGGCGGTGCCGAATCGCTGGCGCAGCGCTTCAGTAAATCGCTCGGTATCAAGCGTACCGTCGCAGCCTTAACCATGGCGGCGTTTATCCTCGGTATTCCGGTGTTCTTTGAAGTCGGCTTTATCATTGTGATCCCGCTGATTTACGGCTTTACCAAAGTGGCGCGTGTCTCGCCGCTGAAGTTTGGTTTGCCGATGGCGGGCGTGATGTTGACCGTGCATGTCGCGTTGCCGACACACCCAGGCGCAGCCGCCGCCGCCGGTATTCTGCATACCGATATGGGCTGGTTAATGATGCTTGGCATCCTGATTTCGATCCCTGTGGGTATCGTCGGTTACTACGTGGCAAAAGTGATGAACCTGCGTCAATACCACCTCTCAGTGGATGTACTTGAGCAGTTGCAGCTGGCGAAACCTGAAGGCACGCCAAAAAGCGAAGTGCCACCACCGGGTGCGATGACGATTGCCGGTCTGATTGTGGTGCCGATTGTGTTGATCGTGTTAGGTACGCTGGCGCACACCATGCTGGCGGAAGGTAGCATTCTGCGTGACGTGATGACGGTGATTGGTAACCCGCCAATTGCCCTGCTGATTGCGCTGGCCCTGGCGGCATGGCTGCTGGGCGTGCGTCGCGGCTGGAGTAAAGAGAAGCTGGAAGATCTGACCGGTCGCGCAATTCCTGGCTCTGCAAGTGTGATTCTGGTGGCGGGTGCGGGCGGTGCGTTTGGTAAAGTGCTGGTGGAATCCGGTGTCGGTAAAGCCCTGGCGGTGACGCTGGAAACCCTGCATCTGCCGCTGGTGCCCGCTGCTTTTATCTTGTCACTGGCATTGCGTGCGTCTCAGGGATCGGCCACGGTGGCGATTCTCACCACCAGCGGTTTGTTGAGTCAGGCGGTGGGCGATGTGACCGATATGCAACGTGTGCTGGTCACATTGGCGGCGTGCTTCGGTGGCCTGGGCTTGTCCCACGTTAACGATGCCGGCTTCTGGGTGGTAACACGTTATTTGGGGCTATCCGTCGCCGATGGCCTGAAAACCTGGACGGTGCTGACTACGCTGATGGGGTTAAGTGGTTTTGCGCTGACCTGGCTGGTGTGGGGGATGATTTAAGGTTCACAGCGGTCGCCATTAAGGCGACCCTTAAGTGACAACGGGTATGGCGCACATTTATGTGCGCCTGCATCTGAAATGCATTTCAAACGAACATCAATCTGATACACATCTGTGCACACCTGGTTGCGATATGCCGCGATCACGCGCGTGAGCGATTAAGACACCAACTCCTGCGCATACAAATACAGCGCTTTCAGCTGTGCCATCTTCTCCGCGTTATCCTCATGCAAACTCGCTAACGACTCCAGCTCTAACAGGAACGCCTGCACGCGATCGGCATTCAGCGCTTCACGGCGATGCTGCAACCAGCGCTGCTGCTCTTGATCATCCAGCGTGCCGGGGAAGTTACGCGCACGATAGCGGAATAGCAGCTTCGCAATACGTTTATCGTCGAAGGTCAAATCCAACGCCGGTAAATTCTGCGGCGGCGTCTGACGCACGATGTTCATCGCTGCGCGATCGGCATCACTGAAGAAGCCGTCATACAGCTGTGCGTCAACGTCATCCGATGGCTTAAACGGCTCGGCTTCCGCAAAGAGCGTCACCGCTTTCTCACGCACTTCGGCATGCTGACGCAGCAGCGCCAGGTTCGCCAGACAGCGTTCACGATCTATATTCAGGCGTGCAGCATCTTCAGGACGTAAGGTATTCGCTGGGGCTAACACCGGGCATTTATTAATGTGCACCAGTTTAATCGGCACAGCTGCGCGACCATCCAACTCACTCTGTTTGGTGTACAACCGCTCGCGCAGTTCATCCGCATCCAGTTCCAGCAGCGGGGACATATCGCCCGCCAGATCCACCACGATCAGCGCATTACGATTATCCGGATGCCATGCGACAGGCACTACCCAGCTGGTGTTGCCGCGCGCCGCGCCGAACATGCCGGAGACGTGCACCAGCGGCTTCATCTGCGGAATATCAATCAGGTTCATCAGTTTCTGCTTGTTGCGATGGGTAAACAGAAACTCAAACAGCTTCGGCTGCTTCTCTTTCACCAGTTTCGCCATCGCCAGCGTGGCATACACATCCGACATCGCATCGTGCGCCTGTTCGTGCGCCACGCCGTTGGCTTTGGTGAGATGTTCCAGCTTGAAGCTGGGGAAGCCGTCATCATTTTCCGGCCAGATAATGCCTTCCGGGCGCAGGGCATAACAGGCGCGCATCACATCCAGCAGATCCCAGCGCGAGTTACCGTTTTGCCAGCTCCAGCCGTAAGGATCGAAGAAGTTGCGATAGAAGATATTGCGCGTCACTTCATCATCGAAGCGCACATTGTTGTAACCGATCACACAGGTTTGTGGCTCAGTAAACAGCCCATGAATGCGTTCAGCAAACGCCGTCTCTGTTACGCCGCGCGCTTTAGCCACCTGTGGCGTGATGCCGGTGATCATCACCGCTTCCGGCTGCGGCAGATAGTCATCAGCGGGCTGGCAGTAAAACACCTGCGGTTCACCTACGGCGTTGAAATCTTTATCGGTGCGCAGCCCGGCAAACTGCGCCGGACGGTCCAGTGAGGGACTTTTACCGAAGGTCTCGTAATCGTGGAACAAAAAGGTGAACTCAGAGGCGGGCACGGCAGTATCCTGGCAATAGAAAATCAACGCACAGAATAGTCGTGTGCAGCAGGCAGCACAACCTTGTTTACCGCTGCTGTGGGCAGGCGCACAGCATTTGTCCGCAGTTCATACTTTTTTTCAATTTATTCAACTATCCAGGCGCTAATTGCCGTAAAACGTGCGGCGGTAAATTCATTTTTTGATTAGAGGAAGAAGTGTTGAAAAGGCGTCTGCTGGTAACTGTATCTGGAATGATTGTTTGGGCATCACTGGCACACGCTGACGACAGCATGCCATTCCCACTGACGCCTCCGCCGATCGATGCGGCTTCGTGGGTGTTAATGGACGCCACCACGGGCCAGATCCTTACTGCCGGCAATCCCGATGAAGAGCGTAACCCGGCCAGCCTCACCAAGCTGATGACCGGCTACGTGGTGGATCGCGCGGTTGATCAGAAAAAAATCACCCGTGATGATGTGGTCACCGTGGGTAAGGATGCCTGGGCTGCAGGTAATCCGGTGTTCAAAGGCTCCTCGCTGATGTTCCTTAAGCCCGGCGACAAAGTGACGGTACGCGATCTGATGCGTGGCGTGATCATCGACTCCGGCAACGATGCCTGTGTGGCTCTGGCGGATTATGTGGCGGGCAGCCAGGACAGCTTCGTCAATATGATGAACAACTACGTACAGAAGCTCGGTCTGACGCATACCCATTTTGAAACCGTGCACGGCCTGGATGCACCCGGCCAGCACACCACCGCGCGTGATTTAGCGGTGCTGTCGCGTGCCATCATCAATGGTGAGCAGGATTTCTACGCCATGTACGCGGAGAAAACCCTGAGTTGGAACGGGATTACGCAAAACAACCGTAACGGTTTGTTATGGGATCAAAACCTTCACGTTGATGGCATGAAAACAGGCCATACTGAAACGGCAGGTTTCAATATCATCGCCTCGAATGTGGTGGGTCGTCATCGCCTGATTGCGGTGATCATGGGCGGTAAGAGCTCGAAAGGACGTGAAGAGCAGGCGCGTAAACTGCTGGTATGGGGCCAGAACAACTTCGATACCGTGCAACTCTTCCATGCAGGTAAGAAAATCGGCACCGAAAACGTCTGGTACGGCAATCCGCACAAAGTGGATGTCGGCACCACTCAGGATATTTATCTGTCTCTGCCGCGCACCGAAGTTTCAAACGTCATGGCGAAATATGTGATTGAGCGTAAAGACCTGGAAGCACCGCTGAAAGCCGGTGAGCAGGTGGGTGAAATCCAGGTAATGGACAAAGACAAGCAGCTGGCGAGCTATCCGCTGTATGCCCTACAAGGTGTGGATAAAGCCGGCATCATCACGCGTATCAGTGACTACGTAAAACAGAAACTGTAATCCGCAGCGGATGTCGCGGCCGCTCCCGTCGATATCGGGGAGCGGCCAGAGCGGGCTTTCTGCTGCTGAACGGAGGCAAAGGTATGAAAGCATCTATCGTTGAACGCAATCCTCAAAGCTGGCTGGGCTACCATTTGCAGGGTCCGTGGCAGGAAACCGTGCCGCGCGGATTTAACCAGCTAAAAAGCTGGGTCGAGCAGCATGGTGTCGAAGGCGAATGGCTGGCCATCTATTACGGCAATCCTGAAGTTCTCCCGCCGGAAGAGCTGCGCGTTGAAACGGTGATCACTGCGCCCACCGATGCTGTGCCCTCTTATGGTGACGACATCGAGCAAGGCCTGCTGCCCGGTGGGCAATATTTTCATGCGCGCATGGAAGTGATGAACAACGATTTCTTCACCGCCTGGCACAGCCTGTTTGATCATCTCAAGACGAAAACCGACTGGCAGGTGGATAATCGTCCCTGCTTCGAGCACTACCTTTCCGACGGCTCTGACAGCGGCGACTGGCTGGTGGATATGTATATTCCGGTACGTGCAGCCGACTAATATCATTAGTGCGTTACTTCTATGTTTCATAAGCGAAAATAAGATGTAGCGCACTTGTTGAATCACAAAAAAAGAGCGGAAATAGTGCTGCGCAGCACTCAATGTTCGTGTCGCGCCAGGGTAACATAGCGCGCAAATTTTTATCGTTCCCGGACCACCATGTTACGCGCCGACAAACCCATCTCTGCCATTGAGTTCTGGTTCTACCGCCACTATCGCGCTGTGCACGGCGTGCGCATCGCTATCGCCTTTGTGCTCTGTTTTCTGTTTGTGCGTTTGACGGATATTCCGGAAGGCACCTGGCCGCTGATTACCTTGGTGGTGGTGATGGGGCCGATCTCGACCTGGGGTAATGTGTTTCCGCGTGTGATCCAACGCATCAGCGGCACCTTTGCCGGACTGGCATCGGGTTTGATTGCTCTGAAGCTGGAACTGATCTCGCTGCCGATGATGTTGTCATGGTGCTTCGTGGTGATGATTATTTGCGGCTATCTGACGCTGGGTAAACATCCTTATATGGCGCTGTTGATTGGTATCACGCTCGGCGTGGTGGTGGGTGCTCCGGCCGGTGACTTCACTGTGGCGTTGTGGCGTGGCGGCGATGTGATCCTGGGTTCGATTATGGCGCTGCTGTTCAGTGCGATTCTCGCTCAGCGTGCCTACACGCACTGGCGCATTCAGCTGTCCGATTCATTTCTGGCGATGGCGAAACTGCATCACACCGGCTTTTCCGCCAACCTGCTGGAGAAACCGCGACTGAACAAACCATTCCAGAAGCAGCTCTCCAGCGTGATTAAAATGCGCGCGCTGCTGGAACCGGCGAGTAAAGAGACGCGTATTCCGAAATCAGTGTTTGAAGCGATTCAGACCATCAACCGTAATATGGTTAACACGATGCAGATGCAAATTGATGCATGGTGGTCATCACGTGAGAGCCACCTGTTGCTGCTCAATGCCCCGACGCTGCGCCGCAGTCAGAAAATGACCGAAGACACGTTGAAAGCGCTGGCCACATTGATGGTGAAAGGGGAGACGGAAGGCGTGATCGCCAACAGCCATGAACTGGAGGAGATCACCCAGGAACTGGAACAGTTGATTGCCAACCGCAGCGGGCGCTTAGAGACCACGGCGATCTATGGCTACGTGTGGTTGAGTCTGGAACAGGCGCGTCAACTGGAGCGCATTACGGATCTGGTCCGTCTGGCACTGCGCAAATAGTTTTCTCAGGCAATGACTTAATGTGAATCACCCTTTCTTTGCGCTAAGATAAGTGCCAGTCCGAAATTAGCTGTGAAAATTGCGAATCCAGCTAGCAAGCCGCTAAGCTGTAGCTCATGACTATTCCGCCTGCCGCGGCAGGCTCAAAGAAAGGTGCCAACATGGAAAATGCCAAGCAATCATTTCAGGACGTTCTGGAGTTTGTACGTATGTTTCGTCGTAAAAACAAACTGCAGCGCGAAATCGTGGATAACGAGAAGAAAGTCCGTGATAACCAGAAACGTGTGTTGCTGCTGGACAACCTGAGCGAGTACATCAAACCAGGCATGAGCGTTGAGGCGATTCAGGAAATCATTGCATCCATGCGTGTGGACTATGAAGACCGCGTCGATGAGTACATCATCAAAAATGCTGACTTGTCGAAAGAGCGTCGCGAGCTGTCGAAGAAGTTGAAAGCGATGGGTGAACCAAAGCCGCAGTAAAAATGTTGGGACCGTAAGGTCCCAAATTTTTTGCAGCGTAACGGCTTCCGCACTGCCTGCCGTGGCGTGCGCAATAGCCTGTGCTGCTTTAACCTGGTCAGGCTTTGGGTTTTAATTGTCGCGCTAATGCCTGCAACTGACCGGCGATCTCCGCTATATCCACATCCCCATGCATCGGCGCAGCTGTCGTTTCGCGCAATATCAGCTCGGTTACCAGCGGTAGGGGCTGTACAGCTTCTCCGGCCAGTTCCGCCAACAAGCGGTCCACAGATACTGCACCCAACTGCTGCAAATCCTGACGCACGGTGGTGAGCGGCGGCTGATACCACGCGCTCTCGGCAGTGTCGTCATAACCAATAATCGACATCTCTCCAGGAATTTTCACGCCGTGTTGGTGCAGTGCACGCATCGCCCCAAGCGCCATCTGATCGTTCGCCACCAGCAGGGCCTGTGGCAGGCGATCCGGCAGTAACTGCAATAGCGCCTGATACCCGGATGCCGCACTCCAGTCGCCATGCAGTACGCATATTGGCTGCAACTGGTGTGACGATAACGCCCGTTGCCATGCAGTGAAGCGCGCCCGCGCCGAAGCCGAACTTTCAGGCCCATTCAGCACGCCAATCTGCTGGTGGCCCAGCGCGACGAGATGCTCCACTGCCTGCTGCGCACCCGATTCACTCTGATACTGGCACTGGCTGACAGCAGCATGTTGTTCAACATCGAGAAACAGCACAGGCTTGCTGCCGCACTGCTGCTGCACCTGCGCCGCCTGTTCAGCATCGAGCGGCAGGTTGATGAGTAGTGCATCAACGCGCTGCGCCAGCAGTTCATTCACCGTGTCCTGGGCATTTCCGGCCGCATTCGCCATGGCGATCACCAGATGGTAACCCTGTGCGGCGGCACGTTCATGAATCGCCGAGGCAATCTGTGCCGGGGCCATCAATGCCAGATCGCTGGTGGCCAGCCCCAGCGTGCGCGTGGCTTTTCCTGCCAGCTGCTGTGCCACGCGGTTGGGCACATAGTTCAGCTGTTGCATCGCGGCTTCGACTTTGGCGCGCGTGCGTGGCGAAACCTGCACGGAATGGTTGAGCACACGGGAAACGGTCTGGTAGGAAACCCCCGCCAGTGCAGCGACATCATCGAGGGTAACGGAACGCGCAGTCATAAACTCTCCTGAATCTGATAGCGGCGAGTGTAGCAAATTTTTCTCTGCTGTCGCGGAGTTAAGCCGCTACACTGCCAGTGTTAATGCGAGGAGAACGCGATGCAGCTCAATAGCCAACAGATTCAGGATATCAATACGCTTGCGGCCTGGCTGGCGCTTGACCACATGCCGACAGATGGCACGCTCGAGGTGGATTTGGCAATTCTTGCCGGTCACGCGGTACTGCCCAACGTTGAAGGTGTGATAGCACTGGCGAAGAAGTATCAGCTGCCTCTGATGATCAGCGGCGGTATCGGTCATTCGACAGTTTTACTGGCGGAGATGATCGCTAATCATCCGCTCTATCGTCAGATACCGACTCAAGGCAAAAGCGAGGCTGAATTGCTGGGGGATATGGCGCGGGTGTTTGCCGCACTGCCGGACGATCAGCTGCTGCTGGAAACCGCCTCACGCAACTGTGGAGAGAATGCCGCCTTCAGCCAAAAACTGCTCGATGAGCAGAAGTGGCAGCCGCAGCATGTATTGCTGGTGCAGGACCCACTGATGCAGCGACGTACCTGGGAAACCTTCCGTTATCAATGGCGTGACCGTGCCGACGCACCAGAATTCATCAGCTGGCCGGTGTTCGTCCCGCAGGTGATGATGGATGCGGGTATGCTGCGCATTATCGGTGCGCCGCCGCAAGGATTGTGGTCAATGGAGCGTTTTCTTTCGCTGCTGATGGGCGAGATCCAGCGCCTGCGCGATGATGAAAACGGCTACGGTCCACGCGGCAAAGGTTTCCTCGGGCATGTGGATATCCCGGACGAGGTAGAAGCAGGCTGGCAGCGCTTGATGCAACTGAAAGGCGTGCAGTCGCGGCTTGGATAAAACGCGTATAACCCCGATGCGGCGCACTTTATTGCGCATGGGGCGGCGATTTGGCTCTATCAGACTCACGCCTAACCCCGTAGCGGCGCAATTCATTGCGCATAAGTCAGCGAATTAGCCTTCTCAGATTCGCGCGATAATATTGCACCGCAACGGTATTAACCTGCGATTTAACGATTCTGCAAATACACCTGCAAATTCACATACACCGCATTCAACAACGGCGTCACCACGCCACTGCGTGCGCCTCGCACCAGCAGATCGCCAATCACCTGGTCCGCCTCAATCTCATAACCCTGGGTTAAGTCGCGATACATCGAGGAGGTCATCGCCACCTGCGGATTATTTAGCGTCTCATAAATCTTTGCCGTTACCGCTGGCCGTTCCTGATAGCCGTCAGCACCAAGCACGGAAAGCACCTCAGTAAAAATGCCCTGCAACAAGGCTTCACCACCTTGGGATCGCAACACCTGTTGGGTATTACCTCGCGCGATGCAGCACACCGCCCCTAATGTGCTCAGCAGCAGCCACTTCTCCCACAGTTCGCTGATGATGTTGTCAGCAAAGACCGTATCGAACTGCGCGATGTTCAGCGTCTCATTGACACGTTGCAGACGTGCATCATTGTGCCCATCGAGTGCACCGTAGTAGAGAATATGCAGCGGCGTCATCTGCACCACTTCACCTTGTTCACCCAGCGTGGCGTTGATTTTGCACAAGCCGCCAATCACCTTGTCGCCAAAGCGTGCGCGCAGCGTATCGATATGGCGCATACCGTTAAGGATCGGCATGATCAGCGTTTCTGGCCCAACGGCGGGTGCAATATCTTCGATAGCCTGATCGAGCCCGAAGCTTTTCACCGTCAGGATAATCAGATCAAACTGGCCTGTCAGCTTGCCGGTTTGCGCCAGCTGCGGGTGAATCACTTCTGTGCCGCCCGGTGTTTTTAGCACCAGACCGTTTTGATGCAGTTGCTGAAAACGGCGCTCGCGCACCAGAAAAGTCACATCACGTCCTGCTTGCGCCAGACGTGCACCGAAATATCCGCCGGTGGCACCGGCGCCGACAACCAGAATGCGCATGGTTAGATTTCCCGTTGAGAGTGAGACCCTTACCATAAATCGGGAAGGGTCGGGCTTGCCAGCCCGTAAATGCTGAAACCGTCACAAGATTTTTCCGATGGCTAAAAAAGGCTCAAACTGTTCGTATTTACTCGTACAATGGGTCTATGCTGTTGCGCAGCGGCGGGCAATGGTGCTCGCCCCATTTATCCAGTCGAACAGACTAAGGACGCATCATGCCCCGACCCCTACCTATCGAACGTTATCGCAATATCGGCATCTCCGCGCACATCGATGCCGGTAAAACCACCACCACTGAGCGCATTCTGTTTTACACCGGGATGAGTCACAAGTTGGGTGAAGTGCACGATGGCGCGGCAACCACAGACTGGATGGCGCAGGAGCAAGAGCGCGGCATTACCATCACCTCGGCGGCAGTAAGCTGCTACTGGCCGGGCATGGATGGCAGCTTCACGCCGCACCGCATCAACATCATCGACACACCCGGACACGTCGATTTCACCATCGAAGTGGAGCGATCCATGCGCGTGCTGGATGGTGCCGTGATGGTGTATGACGCCGTCGGTGGCGTACAGCCGCAATCGGAAACCGTGTGGCGCCAGGCCAACAAGTATCATGTGCCGCGCATTGCTTTCGTTAATAAGATGGATCGCCAGGGTGCGGACTTCTTCCGCGTGGTGCAGATGATGAAAGATCGTCTGCATGCCAACCCCGTGCCGATTGTGATTCCGATTGGTGCGGAAGAGCACTTCGCAGGCGTGGTGGATCTCAACAAGATGCGCGCCATCTATTGGGATGACGCCAGCCAGGGCATGACGTTCAGCTATGCGCCGATCCCTGATGAGTTGCAGGCGCTGGCTGCCGAATGGCGTGAGAATATGGTGGCCGCTGCGGCGGAAGCCAGTGAAGCGTTGATGGATCGTTATCTGGAGCAGGGTGACCTGAGCGAAGAAGAGGTCATCGCGGGCTTACGTCAGCGCACGTTGATTGGCGAGATCCAGCCGATGCTGTGTGGTAGCGCGTTCAAAAACAAAGGTGTGCAGCGCATGCTTGATGCGGTGATTGAGCTGATGCCGTCGCCGCTGGACGTGCCGCCGGTTTCCGGTGTGAACGAAAAAGGCGAGCACGATGAGCGCCATGCTGATGACGAGGAACCGTTCTCGGCGCTGGCCTTCAAACTGATGAGCGATCCCTATGTGGGCCAACTCACCTTCGTGCGTGTCTACTCCGGTGTATTGCGCAAAGGCGATAGCGTGTGGAATGCGGTGAAAGGACGCAAGGAGCGCATCGGGCGTATTGTGCAGATGCAGGCCAACGATCGTATCGAAATCGAAGAGATTCGCGCGGGTGATATTGCCGCCTGTGTGGGCTTAAAAGAGGTCACCACCGGTGAAACGCTGTGCGATCCGAATGCGGTGATCACCCTGGAACGCATGGAGTTTCCGGACCCGGTAATCTCGCTGTCGATTGAGCCGAAAACCAAGGCGGATCAGGAGAAAATGGGGCTGGCGCTGCAGCGCCTGGCGGCGGAAGACCCGTCGTTCCGCCTGCACACCGATGAGGAGTCGGGGCAGACGATTATTTCCGGCATGGGCGAGTTGCATCTGGAGATCATCGTTGATCGCATGAAGCGTGAATTTGGCGTGGAAGCCAACATTGGTCGGCCACAGGTCACCTATCGCGAAACCATCCGTAAAACGGTGCGCGATGTGGAAGGCAAGTTTGTGCGCCAGTCGGGTGGTAAAGGTCAGTATGGCCACGTGGTGCTGACGCTGGAGCCGCATGCAGCAGGCGCAGGTTTTGCCTTTGAAGATGCCACCAAGGGCGGCGTAGTGCCACGCGAGTTTATTCCTTCGGTGGAGAAGGGGATTCGTGAAGCGCTCAATTCCGGCGTGCTGGCGGGCTATCCAGTGGTGGATCTCAAGGCCACACTGACCTTCGGTTCGTATCATGACGTCGACTCTTCGGAAATGGCTTTCCGCATGGCAGCGATTTTTGGTTTCAAAGCGGCGGCTAAACAGGCCGATCCGGTGATCCTTGAGCCGGTGATGCAGGTGGAGGTGGAAACGCCAGAGGATTACGCCGGTGGGGTGATGGGCGATCTCTCTTCGCGTCGCGGTACGCTGCAAGGTATGGATGAGCGCTTTGGTGCGCGCATCATCCGAGCCGAAGTGCCGCTGTCAGAGATGTTTGGCTACGCCACCACGCTGCGATCCATGTCGCAGGGCCGTGCCACTTACAGCATGGAATTTGCGCATTACGCTGAAGCGCCACGCAATGTGGCCGAGGGAATTATTGCGTCACGCGCAGAGTGATTTTTTGGGCGGCAAGGATGCCGCCTTTAAGCTGCGCGATATATTGCGTATAGCTGCAGCGCGATGAAAGATGGTCGTTGCGCGATAAATTACATCGCGGCTGTTCAAATCACAGCAACTTCACGCCATATTCCGCTGCTTGATCTTCCCACGCTTGCACCTCATCGTAAAACGCCCGCTCTGGCACCGCAAAACCGCTGATTAGACTCGCTGCCAGCAACTGCTGATGTTTCTTATCAGTAGTGAGTTCGGTCAAGGCGCTGCGCAGACGCTCAAGCGTTTTGGCATCGGTTTTTGCTGAGGTGATTAACGGCAATGCGGCACACAGCGGGGTTTCGCCAATGATCTCTAACCCGGCCAGTTCTTCAGGGTGATGAGCACGTAAAAGCGCCCAGGTGATGCAATCGATCGCCGCGATATCCGCTCGTTGTTCACGCAACGCGGCTAACGATTGACGATGGCTGCCACTCTGCAGCGCTTCACTGAAGAAATGCCCGTCGTGCGCCAATGGCGCGATCACGTAGCGCAGCGAGTTGTAGCCCGAGTGCGAGTCATCACTGTTGCATACGGCGCGGCGACCACGAAAATCGCTCAGGGTGAGATTTTCATCCTCTTTGCGCGCCACCAGCCAGCTGCGATAGCGCAGTCCCTCACAGCCTTGCGCGCTGGATTGAAACGCGCCGACCAGTTGCACATCGGGCAAAGATGTTACCAGTGGATAGCCGCAGGTCTGGCTTAACAGCAAATTAGTGTCGCGCCAGTGGGGTAAGAGTTCGTTGTGCCATTCAACCTCAGCCTGCACGCCGCGTTGTTTCAGCAGCGTCGTTAGCGCTGCGGTCAGGCCAAGCGTCGTTGGATGGTGGATATCGTACATCGGCAGTGAAATGATCGGCATGCTGTGCATCCTTGTGCGTTCCCGGATGGGCGTTAACGTTGACCGGTTTGCGCCAGAAGCGCAGCAACCACTCGCCATAACCCGCGACGCGGAAACCGTGATTGCGCTGATGGTAGCCGTCGCGATACAGCAGATAGACTTTGCGCAAGCCGTACCAGGGCAAACCGGGCAGATCGTGATGTACAGAATGATAGTTGAGATTCAGAAATAGCCAACGCCACGGCCAGGCGGCTTCATTGTTCACGGAGCGGGCCAGCGGGGCTTCTTCTGCGCGATGCTCGTAGAAAGAACGTATTTTGGTCAACGCCAATGCCGGATAACTCACGGCAACCACGAACCACAGCGGCGACAATCCTTGCTGCTGCATCCAGTAGAAAAGCCCAGCCAGCAGCGTCAGATGAATCACCCACATCGAAATAGCGGCACGATCACGCGCCAAAAGCATCATCTTCAGGGGCGCCACGATATCCAGCAGCGGACCTAACAGCAAACGGCCGGGAAACGTATTACGCAGGTGAATCAAGCGTTGCTGCCACGGCTTAAGCTGTGCCCAGCGTTCCGGCGACAGGTAATAGGTTTCCGGATCTTCATCCGGTTCGGTGAGGGTGTGATTACGGTGATGTGCCAGATGTGAATCGCGATACAGCCCATAGGGATACCACACCGCCAGCGGCAGGGTACCAAACAGCTGATTGAGCCTTGGAAAACGCGTGGGATGGCCATGGATCAGCTCATGCTGCAGCGACATATACCAGGTGGTGAAAACAATCAGCAGCAGAGTGGTTAAAAACAGACCCAGCGTTTGCCAATAGATGACGCAGCCAAACCAGCCGCCATACACCCCGACCATCAGCGCCCAGGTGGGCAGTTCACTGCGCCACAGCCAATTGCGGCCCAGCTGATGCACCACTTCACGCTGCTGTGCGTTGATATAGTCGTTTGCCATGCGGATGCCATAAACCTGTGAATCGGATGAATTCCCCGCAAGATGATTGATCACCGTGATAAACACAAAGACCGTGTTTTTATGACTTATGCAAAAAAGTTGATGAAGCGCGCGAAAACTATTGGCTATCAGTCACCTCTCGCCTGGCGTAACCTTTCTCCATCGAAACTTAATGCATCATGTGCGGGCCAGTGCGGTCCCCCTGGAGAATTTCACCATGAAAAAGATTGGCTTCTTATCCTTTGGTCACTGGACCCCGTCATCGCAGTCAGCCACCCGTTCCGCTCAGGATGTGTTACTGCAATCCATCGATTTAGCCGTGGCTGCAGAAGAGCTGGGCGCGGATGGCGCTTACTATCGCGTGCACCACTTTGCGCGTCAGTTAAGCTCGCCGTTCCCGTTGCTGGCGGCAGTCGGTGCCAAAACCAATCGCATTGAGATTGGTACCGGCGTGATCGATATGCGTTATGAAAACCCGCTGTATATGGCGGAAGATGCCGGTGCGGCAGACTTGATTTCTAACGGTCGTCTGCAACTCGGTCTGAGCCGCGGCTCCCCGGAGCAGGTGATTGAAGGCTATCGCTACTTTGGTTTTAACCCGAAAGAGGGTGAAACCGATGCCGATATGGGACGTCGTCACACCGAAGAGTTGCTGGAAGTGCTGCGCGGTGAGGGTTTTGCTAAACCGAATCCACAGCCGATGTTCCCGAATCCACCGGGCTTACTGCGTCTGGAGCCATTCTCAGAAGGGCTGCGTGAGCGTATCTGGTGGGGTTCCGGTTCAAATGCGACATCAGTCTGGGCAGCACAGCAGGGCATGAATCTGCAAAGCTCCACCCTGAAGGATGATGAAACTGGCGAACCGTTCCACATCCAGCAGGCGAAACAGATTCGCGCTTACCGTGAAGCCTGGAGAGCCGCCGGACATCAGCGCACGCCGCGAGTGTCAGTGAGCCGCAGTATCTTTGCGCTGACCAATGATATCGACCGTGCTTACTTTGGTCGCAGTGGTCAGGATCAGGACTCCGTGGGCTTCCTCGATGAGAAAACCCGCGCCATCTTTGGCCGTAGCTATGCCGCAGAGCCTGAGCAGCTGATCAAACAGCTAGCACAGGACGAAGGGATTGCAGAAGCCGATACGCTGCTGCTCACCATCCCTAACCAGCTGGGCGTGGATTACTGTGCGCACGTGATGGAAAGCATCCTGACCCATGTGGCACCGGAGCTGGGCTGGCGTTAAAACTAAAGAGGCGCACTTTGTGAAGTGCGCCTCTTTTCTTAATTCACCCCTAATTCCCACCACAGCTTATCCAGCGCATAGTAACGGTCGCGTTCGCTTTCAGATTGATTGAGATCGCGCTTCCACGGCTTGGCCAGAATAAAATGCAGGTTTTTTACATCCTCTTCACGCCACATAGCGCTGTGCTGGAACGGCAGCGTTTTCAGCGCGTTGTAGATATACGGCAGCGGCAGCCAGCGATTCTCAAACACTTCATTAAGCAAATCCTGCTCAGAGAACGGATAGCGGCGTAAATCAGTGATAGCAGCGACTTTTTGCTGTAGCCAGTTAAACACCTCTTCATCCGGTTCGAGCACCAAAAAGCCACCATTAAGATAGCGGTCCAGGCTGGCAGGTGCCGCTTCACCGCGATCCTGCCAGGTATAGTGGCAATTTTCCGGCTGCCAGCTGGCGGGATAACTGGCGATTTTATTCGGATTGCAGCGACAAGCGTGACAGGCGGCCAGCGCATGATCGCCGAGGTTCAGCGTGAACAGCTCATCCATATTGCGCAGCACCAGCATGTCGGCATCAAGAAATACCACGCGCTCACAGCCGGTCAGTTCCCATGCCCGCAGCTTGCTCCACACTTCACCAAATTGCGCAGAGGCATAATGCTGCTCCAGGTCCGCATTCGGCATCAGAGGCTCGACCGGATGAATCATACAGCCTAAAGCCTGCAAATCTTCACGTGTTTCGATGTCAATCGCATCGGTCACCATCACAATCAATGGCCATGCGGTTTCGCTGCGTTTTAGTGAACGGTGCAGCGCTTTCACGCCGATAAAATAATCCGGTTGTGTCAGTAGTGTTACCCAGGCGTACATACATTCTCCCCCGTCAAAATTCAATCAAACAAAGCCGTGACATAGTCATTGCTAAAACGACGCTGCGGATCGAGTTGTTCCCGCACCGCGCGGAACGCATCCCACTGTGGATAGATATCCCGCCAGCTGTAGCGCTGCGGATCGTAGTATTTTCCCCAGTGCGGTCGTCCGCCTTCTGCTGCCAGTAATTTCTCGACCTCGGTGAGGAAATGCAGACCGTCCTGTGACAGCGAACCGTCATCGGCGTAATAGACTACGAAGCCAAAGAAACAGGTCGGCTGCTGATACGCTGGACTGAGCCAGGCTTCTGACGCGCCCGTGCAGCGCAGAATGATGGGGTAGTGCATGTGTGGATGATTCTCGGCATACCAGGCTTTGATTTTGCTGATAATCTCCGGCGTTTTATTCAACGGCACACCAATTTCCACGTTGATTTGCGGCACGGCAATACCGCGACAAAACAGCTGATAGATGTCGCCGCTGAGGTCGGTGAAATCGCGGAAGCGCGTGACGGTGCGAAACTGTTTACCACCTTTACCTTCAATTTGCGTATCACGATGCATCTGCGCCAGCGTCTGATCGATGGTGTCATTCAGACTGCTATCAGTGTCGTCGCCATGCTCGATCACCTCGCCGCCATTGGTGTGCCACGCCTGAACATCTGCTTCACTGGCGGGGTTGGCATTCCAGACGTGCATCAGGTTGTCATCCACAAACCACCAGGCTTTGCTCAGCTCATACTGTTGATTCCAGCGCGGCAGATCCTGCTCCAGCGTATCGGCGGACTCGGCAAATTTATGGCAGGTAAACAGGCGGAACGGCTGGGTGCGCATCGTCACGGCGGTCACAATCCCCAGCGAACCTAATGAGGTTTGCGCCGCAGGGAAATCACTATCGCCACGTTGAAACTCCCGCACGCTGCCGTCGGCCATAACCATGCGGATGCTTATCACTTCATCCGCCAGTGAACTCTGATCCAATCCCTGGCCATGGGTGCCCGTCGCTATTGCGCCCGCCAGCGTCTGAACGGATATCACGCCTGGCGAACAGCCTAACATGCGATTTCGCGCGGTGAGTGCGTCGAACACATGCTGCAGCAGCGTGCCTGCCGCGAAAGTGATGCTGTCGTTATCCTCTCCCAATACGCCTTGCATGGCGCTGAGATCGAGTAACAGATCGTCGGCATTCACACACAGCATGCGGCCGGGTGATAAACGGCTGCCGATGACGCGCACTTTGCCTGTTGACGAACTCAGCAGCTGTTGCAGTTCGGCTTCGTTTTGCGGCTGATGAACTTGCTCACGCTGGCCCACCACGGTGTTTTGCGCCCAGTTCCACAGGACACTGTCGTGCTCGGTATTTTGCGGGTTGCGAAGGGGGTAAAGGAGGGAATCTCTGTTCACTACGGCGTTCCTTATACTGAGGTCTGTGACGGTCCCAAAGCTTTAAGCGTAGACCATCACAGCACTGCCCAGGTTTAAGGTGCCTTGCAGATGTAGCGCAGCGTTGCGGTCACGGCCAGTTGGCGGTTACGACGGATGCTGTCCTCTTCCGTATCCTCAGGGGTGAACAGGAAGTGGAAGGTGTAGCGGTTGGCGACGTGGTGCACACAGATACTGCTCAATAAGCGGTGCACGTCCACGGTGTTCAGGCCATCAATAAAGATGCCTTGCTGCTGACCGCGCGTCAGAATGTCATCCAGCAGATCCAGCGTACTTTTGTTCAACGCTTTGATGCGCTCGGACTGCACAATGTAGCGACCGCGCAACAGGTTTTCCGTACACACCAAACGCATGAAATCCTGATGGGTGGCGTGATAGTCGAAGCTGGCTTCGACCAGTTTAATCATCGCCTGCTCGGGTTCCATCTGTGCAAGGTTCAATCCGGTTTCGTGTTCACGAATCGCCTGATAGACCTGCTCCAGCACCTCGATATACAGCTTCTCTTTATTGACGAAGTGATACACCACCATGCGCTTAGTGGTCTGCGCGTGTTCAGCAATCTGCTCAAGGCGTGCGCCCTGCATACCGAACTCGGCGAAGGTTTTCAGGGCACCGGCAAGGATGCGTTTTTTCAGCCCTTCCGGGTCATTTTTACGTTTCGTTGTAGTGTCCGACATAGCGCTCAATAACAGGTCAATCAAAACGGCATGGTACCACAGCCGTCCTTTCACTTGTGGCGATGCGAGCGGCTGCGTGTCTTTATTCTTTTCAGGAATAGCATTCCCGGATAAATCATAATGCAGGAATAAGCATCTGCGTATACTGCGGCTATCTGTTCATCACGACAGTGTACTTTGACCGCTGCAATTATAACGATGAGGAAATAACTATGCACACTCGCCTGGCATCCGCCAAAACGACATTTTTGTTAACCGCTGGCGCTATGCTGCTGGCGGGCACTAAAGGCATCGGTGAAACGGCCTGGTAAGGATCTAGCATGACGATTTTCACAGGAGTCGAAGCGCCGTTTAGCGCGATAACGCGTGGCGTGGTAGAGAATGCGCAAGACCGTGAACGTTTTGCTCGCGAAAGCGGCAGCGTGGTGCGCTTGCAGGGCGTTTCACGTCGCTTTGGGCAAACTCAGGCGCTGCGCGATGTTTTACTAACGGTGCAGAAAGGTGAAATTCTCGGCCTGATTGGCCGCAGTGGCGCGGGCAAATCGACGTTGATTCGCTGTCTGAACGGGCTGGAGCAACCTGACGAAGGCGTCATTGAAATTGAAGGCCGGAAAATTACCGGCCTGTCGGAAAAACAGCTGCAATCTGTGCGTAGCCGCGTCGGTATGGTGTTCCAGCACTTCAACCTGCTGTCGGCGAAAACCGTGGCGCAGAATGTCGCGTTGCCGCTGAAAATTGCCGGTCTGGATAAGGTGCAACGTGCCCAACGCGTGGCGGAATTGCTGGAATTGGTGGGGCTGTCCGATAAGGCACAGCACTATCCGGCGGCGCTCTCAGGCGGTCAGAAACAGCGTGTTGGCATTGCTCGTGCACTGGCGGCAAGCCCGGCACTGCTGCTGTGTGATGAAGCGACTTCAGCACTGGATCCTGAAACCACCCGTTCCATTCTGGCATTGCTTAAATCGCTCAATCAAAAGCTGGGTATCACTATTCTGCTGATCACCCATGAAATGGAAGTCATCAAGTCGGTGGCGCACCGCGTGGCGGTAATTGACGCGGGTGAGATCATTGAGCAAGGCCCGGTGTGGGAGGTGTTTGCGCATCCGCAATCCGAGCTGACGCGCACCTTATTGCGTGGTTTGCTGCCGCAGCTACCGGAAGCGCTGGCCGCACGGGTTACCGAGAGGAGACAGGGCGAGGCAATTTACAGCGTGCACTTTGCTGGCGAGGACGCGCAGGGCGATTTGCTGACCCGATTTGCGGCGGCGTTGCCGGGCAAGTTCCACTTATTACAGGGCGGCATCGATCATATTCAGCACTACGCCGTGGTGCGCTTCTTTATTGCGCTTCCGGTCGCCAACGTGGCCGATGAGCAACAGATTCTCAGCTGGCTGCGCGCGCAGCAGGTGCAAGTGGAGTTAGTCGGTTATGTCGCCAGTGATGATTGATTTATTGCTCAACGCGTTGGGCGAAACTGTGTTGATGACGCTGATTTCAGGATTGTTTTCACTGGTTGCCGGTTTACCGTTGGGGCTGATTCTGGTGATGACCAGTGCAGGCGGCATCGCAGAACACCGTGGCATTAACCGGGTGCTGGGGCTGGTGATCAACGGCTTCCGCTCGCTCCCTTTCATCATTTTGCTGGTGGCGCTGATTCCGTTTACCCGCTTTCTGGTCGGTACGTCACTGGGGACGTGGGCGGCGATAGTTCCACTGTCGATCACCGCAACGCCGTATTTTGCTCGCGTGGCCGAAGTGTCACTGCGTGATGTGGAGCGGGGCCTGATTGATGCAGTACGCGCGATGGGCGCCAGCAAGCTGCGCATCGTCTGGGATGTGCTGATTCCTGAAGCGCTGCCCGGCATTCTCTCGGGGTTTGTGGTGACGCTGGTGGCATTAATCGGCGCATCGGCGATGGCGGGAGCGATTGGTGCGGGCGGATTAGGCGACCTGGCGATTCGCTACGGTTATCAACGCTTTGAAACCTCAGTGATGATCGCGGTGATCGCAGTATTAATTGTGCTGGTATGTGGCATTCAGTGGGTCGGCGATCGACTGGTGCAGCACATCGATAAGCGACACTAGACTTCGCGCATTGCATTCCATCATTGGCGACAGCAACGCAGATGTGGCACCTTTACCGCCCGCCGTGGATTAATATCGTCGTTGATTCTGTTCATGCCCGCTCTGGATAACTGAGCGGGCATTTTTTTGAAATCCTTATCGACACGTTTTAACAGAACAAGTGCATGATTCAAACTGCCTCGACACACTGATTATCGCCTTTAACCTATATAGCATTTGACCTATATCACAAGGAGCGTATCATGTGGCAAATAATTACAACGGACACGTTTGATGATTGGCTTGTAGCGCAAGACGACACTGACCGAGCCTGCGTTCTGTCCGCAATGATTGTATTGCAGCAAGCTGGCCCCGCATTATGCAGGCCCTACGCCGACTCCCTGAAAGGCTCTCGCTTTAGCAATATGAAAGAGCTTCTCATTCAGAGCAAAGGTGATCCTATTCGGGCATTTTACGCATTTGACCCCTGGCGCAGCGGTGTGTTGCTTTGTGCAGGTCATAAGAGTGGCAATGGAAAGCGTTTTTATGCTGAGCTGATCCCGCTCGCAGATAAAGAATTCACCCATCATCTTCAACGCGAAGAGAGAAAGGAGTAACGACATGGGCAGAACACTCAAACAGATTCTAGCGTCTGAGAAGTCTGAGGTAGTGGCTAAAGCTAACGCCATGGCTGAAGAAGTATTGTTAAATATCCATCTTGCTGAATTGCGTGAAAGAGTAAACAAAACGCAGGTAGAGATAGCGCAGCAATTAAATATTAAACAACCCACCGTGGCTGGAATGGAAAAGCCTGGCCGGGATTTAAAACTCTCGACGCTGAAGCGCTATGTTGAAGCGGCAGGAGGAAAACTGCGCCTCAACATTGAGCTTCCCGATGGCTCGCATTATGAGTTTGTTGTTTAATTCCCTTCTTTGACTTTCTATCCGCGAAAAAACAGTGCGATCTGGCGCACTGTTTCGCGTACTTGCACGCCGACTCACTCCTACCTGCTTGCTCCCCAACCCATGAAAATCCATCCCGCCACGTAACTTTTTGCATACATGAAAAATACAAAGGAAATACAATTAAGTAGTATGATTTTACCTTGGTTTGAAATTAATAAATTAATTTTCAATGAGTTATACGTATAACTTTTTCGAATTATTTTTTCAGATGAATTTTGGAGATGATCACAATCTCAAGTTTTGGGTGTCCTGGGCATGTTTACACCACCTGAAATTCAGCATAGTTTGAACATGGAGTTAACCTGTGATTAACAGACAAAAGCGAACAAATGCGTATTGGGTCAACACACCGCTAAACAATGATGAAGACAGACGATCTGCAAGTGGGTCATGCTTAATTTCATTATTTATGTTCAGGGATTAAACGCAGGGTTTTTCAATTTATAGGTCAATTTCTTTTTCAAAGAAATACCTAAATCAGTCAATGATGTTTTTTCTGTTTCTTTAACGTTCCGCCAAATCATTTTTGATTTGGACAGATCGCTGCGCCTGCAGAGAAATGAATAATTCAGGAGAGACCCTGTTATGAGCAACACCAATATATCCATTGAAGATGTCCCGCTTAATAATTTTCACCAGTTAATGTCGCTGCGCGCGGGTGGCGGTTGGATCCTCGATGGCTACGTGCTGAGTATTATCGGCGTGGCGATCGTGCAGTTTTCCCAGCATCTGCAACTTGATACCTTCTGGCAGGGCATGGTGGCCGCTTCAGCGATGCTCGGCACCTTCTGCAGTGGTTTTCTCGGCGGATGGTTGACCGATATTGTGGGTCGTCGTCGTCTGTTCTTTGTCGGGCCAATCCTGTTTATCCTGGGTTCGGTCGGCACCTTCTGGGCGGAATCGGCGCTGACGCTGTTTATCCTGCGTTTCCTGGTGGGGGTTGGGGTGGGATTAGAATATCCGGTCGCTGGTTCACTGCTGACCGAATTCCTGCCGCAAAAGCATCGTGGTAAACGTTTGGCCGGTTTGACCATTCTCTGGTTTGCCGGTGCAGCCCTCGCTTATATCGTGGGTAACCTCATTCTCTCGATTGGCGGTGATGCCGCATGGCGTCTGGTACTGGCCAGCCCGGCCGTGTTGGGGGTACTCCTTTTCGTTCTGCGCATCGGCACGCCGGAATCGCCACGCTGGTTAGTCAGCAAAGGTCGCTTCAATGAAGCTGAGCAGATCATCAAGAAAGTCTACGGTCCAGAATTCTCGCTGAAAAATATGCCAGCGGAGTCGGTGGAAGCCAAAGTCACGTTGAAAGATCTGGTGCGCTCTGGTTACGGCAAACGTATGTTGTTTGTCTCGGTGTTCTGGAGTGCTGCCGTCGTACCGATGTTTGCGGTGTATTCGTTCGCACCCGTAGTACTTAAAGCCCTGAATCTGGATGGCGAATGGGCCTCACTGGGTTCGATAGCCATCACCTTGCTGTTTGTGGTGGGCTGTATTGTGGCAACCCGTTTGATTGATAGCATGGGCCGCCGCCGTCTGATCATCCACAGCTTTTTATGGTCAAGTCTGGCGCTGTTGGCATTGGGGATGTTCTCCCACGGTTCTGAAATGCTGGTGCTGGTGATGTTTGGCGCTTACGCGGTATTTATCGGCGGAGCGCAGGTGCTGGAGTTAGTGTATCCGAACGAACTGTTCCCAACGGAAGTGCGTGCCTTCGCTGTCGGTATGGGTTCATCCATGTCACGTATCGGTTCTGCCGCAGGAACCTGGCTGGTGCCGATTTCCCTGCAAAGCCTGGGCATCGAATACACCATGTATGCTGCCGCGATTGTTTCCTTTATTGGTCTGCTAGTATCGGTATGGCTGGCACCTGAGACGCGTAATATGACGCTGAGTCAGGCGGCTTCGCTGGCGCGGTAGTAGAAAGACGACATTTCCAGAATGACAAAAACCCGCTCGAGGGAACCTGAGCGGGGGTTTTTCATTTTACATCTCTGACCAAGAGGGCTTTGCTAAGAGCACATTAACAACTCCTCGTGATGGAGTGGGGGTTATTATCTCTGAGGGTTAGTCCATGCTTAGTCTCTCTCTTAGTTCCTTCACGAGAGACTCGTCATCTAACTCGGCACTGATTTCATGACGAATAGCATGGCCGAACTGTTCAGCTCGTTCACAACCCTCATGATACCCGTGTGACAGCCAGTTCCAGCTTCCAATGACGATGTGACGGCCATCGATCATCATGACCTTTTCATGGGTGCCTTCAGTCAGTCGGATAACATTGTCTTTCCCAAGCTGTCCACGGTACTGCGCAATCAGATCTTCATCATTATCATCGATACGAGCCCATCGCTGATGATAATAGCCATAGTAGATTTTCACTTTGACGCCGCGTTGCTGAGTTGCGACAAGCAGTGCCAGTTCCGGTCTCTGAGAGCGATGCCCCCCTTGCCTTATCCACGGGGTGATAATAACAAGCTCCTGCTCACTCTGCGCCGCCAGTGCGCTAAAGGCAGCAATATGTTCACAGTCACGATAATAACGGCGCAAGCGGGGTGTCTGGCTTAGGTTAGCAAACTGCGGGTGCTGGCTTCCTTGTTCAAGGAGAAAATCCTCCGCCACGCTGTCTGCAAGCACTTTCAGATATCCTCCTGCTGTTCGCAACCGGTGATGATTGCCAACCACGATGAATTGTTGCTTCGCACGTGAAACAACAACATTCAGCATATTGGGTGACGCATTCTGGAAATTTGGATTATCAAGAGGATGGAAAATAACCGGACTGTAAATAATCACTTCGAAACCGACCCCCTGGAATTGGTGTACTGTACCAATGCAGTTTTTCTGTCGGTGGTTTATACGTTGAGCAAGGCGCTGAATAAGTAATGACTTCTGATTACTATAGGGCGTGACAATGCCCACATCGGAGGTGAGATCATAGCCTGCTTCCTCCAGTTTGTTCACCAATTGCTCAATAGCATCGACCTCATCCAAATTGGTATTCACATTGTCACCTTTCTGGCCCTCGACGCTGTAAAACATCAAATGGTGCCCGCCTGACTTCTCAAAAGCATTGATAATGCGTTCAGAAGGCGAGGAGGTTTCCACACTCACGCCACGGTAACCCGCCAGCCGGATAAACAGATCAGCGATGGGTTTCTGGCATCGACGATGTTCATCTAGAACAATACCGTTGCCTGTAGCATCAACCCGGCCAGAAAGTGTCCCTGCGGCACGATGCCACGCGGTAACTGTCGCAGGAGATACCCGTTCATACAGCGTATTATTTTCGTCAAAATGGCTCATGCGGAGTTGCATGATTAAGTTTTCTGATAGGCTACGGATGGGTTCAATTTGCAAAGGATCGCCGACAATCATGGCTTTCTCGCTGCGACTGAGCAAAGGAACCACAGATTCAAGCGAAATCATCCCTGCCTCATCGCACAGTATAAGATTCCACGGTTTATGACCCTTGAGCTCACTCAGTTTACGGTAGCCCGCCGCTTTCCAAGCAGAAACTAAAGTGGTCGCCATTACGGGGTATACCAAGGATAGAGCACGGTAAAATACATCGAGTTTATCCAGCCAGCGGTGATATCCCGCACTGCGTTGGTTACTTAATAGACTTCGCCAATGGGTGAGAACTTCTTCCAGTTCATTTTTTCGCTTCAATTGTTCCTGCCATATAAAACAAATGGCAGCCTCAAACATCTCTCGATGTTGTTTGATGAAGCGTTTACGTAAAATGTCACACCAATTATTTTCCGGGTAACGCTGTCGGTATAGTGCCATGGTCTGTTGTGCATGGGTGACCTGAAGACACTGCTGTTGGATCTTGGCCACTTCAGCGCGAAGCTTTATTATCTCTTCTATTTGCTGCAAATCGGGTTCGCCATCCAGGAGCTGTGCCAGTAACGCTAAATTGGCAGTTTGGTGCGCAAGAGTTTCCCCGGCATCTGCCAGGGCTGCCAGCTGGCGATGAGAAAGCGAGGAGAGACCGAAATATTGAAAATCTCCAGGTGCAGCGTGGTTCATTTGCTGTAAGCGAGCTGGATATTTTCCCTCAAAAAGGCGCGCCAGATGACGTTTCAATCCATTTCGGGGATAGTCACGATAGTGTATTTCAAGTGCTACGCGAAGAGGTGAGTCAATCCATCTCAGTATTTGTTCCAGACTATTTTTATGCGGCCATGTTGCCAGCAATGTCTGGGACATTTTAGTGGCCAGCTGATGCCGTGCTTTTATCTCTTCAAGCTCCTGGAGCCTTTGCTGCAAAGCATTATCTAGTGCATTGAGATCGTCAGGAAGTAGTACACAGACATGAATATCCAGGCGCTGGGCGTGAGCAGATACATCTTTTATTCTGGCCATTAAAAGATGCGACAGCTCTTCCGCATCACTTGTATTGAAGCCGCAATCAATGATGGATTGACTTGCATTAGTTTTCTCAAGCACAAAGGCCCGGTAGCAAGAATCCAATTCAGCGCGATGTGTTAATAGTATAGATAGGGATGCATGCTGGCTTTGTGGATCATAGCTTTCATGCCGCCAGCGATTGAGAAGGCGTTCTAATCGGGCAAGTTCAAGCTGTATTTGTTGGTTTGAACCGCTATGAAACCACAGCCAATCCAGATCCTTAGTGACAGGATCAACGCGTAAGTCATCAATGATATTTTCAACAGCTTTTATAGCTGTCGAGGTGACCAGCATGCCGTAATTCATGTCTCTACCATCAGCGATGGCCAGAGCCCTGTCCACCAACTGTTGCGCAATGAGAGATTTAAAGAGTGTCGTTTTACCCGTACCAGGTGCTCCTTGCACGGCAATCAGGCGCTCATCCTGATTTATGGCCTGTATCGCCATCATTTGCCCATGACCCAACGGATACTGCGTTTCAAACAATCCTCCAGTCACCACCTCCTTAATATCTAATGGATTTTCTTCATGGTGAATGTGATTGACGTACTGCTCAAGTAGAGGGAACTCCCCCACGGCGTTATCGCAAAGCCAGGCAAAATCTTCGCCATCCCGTTTAAGGTTATAATCTTCGTTGTGCAATGGAGCGATTAATGCGTTGAAGGCTGTTTCAAGTGACGGATGCCTGTGGTTGGTTCGCTGAATAACCCATTTCTGAAGTGCTTCGAATGCTTCAAGAAAGGTGCTGAATTTGCATTCGGTAAGTGAGCTGATAATGCTCATCATGTGGCGGTTTTCGCCTAATTCATCCAACTCAATGCCGAATATTTCGCGAAAAACGAATGGGAAAGCGCTAACCTGCTGGCCATCCTTTACAGGAATTAACAATGAGTTATTGTCTTGTTCAAAGAAAGATTTAGGCAGGGGGAATGAGAACAGGGGTAGATACTTTGTAATAAACCTTTCTCGTTCTTTTTCAACAAAGCGCAATATCGGAAAGAGTAAATTAACGGGTTCAATGTCGGTAATCTCTCCCTTTTCTCCATACTTCACGAAGCGTTTACGCCAGTTCTCACGCATCTCTGAGGTAACATGAAGCAAAACACCGTTTGGCGTGTCCTCACAGATATTTATACCGAGCATCAACTGATGATCTTCATGCACCTGGCTAGCTGGTATTTTGCTTTTTTCTGCGCCGCTGAATTTTAAATAGTCTTGCCATGCCGAGAGAATAGCTTTCGAAGAGTTTTTCATTGATTTTGCCGCACCGTATCGGTCCATGATTGCAGGAATTGACAGGTGCAGGATAGCATACCCTTGAATTTCAGAGTTAAAAGTAGATCGCGAATGTATTGTTAGCAGTATGTTGCGACAGAAAGCTGGTGATAGAAAAAACAAAAAGCCCGCTCAGATTTCCCTGAGCGGGCTTCTCTAAATATGGCTCCTCTGACTGGACTCGAACCAGTGACATACGGATTAACAGTCCGCCGTTCTACCGACTGAACTACAGAGGAATCGTGTGAACGAGGCGCATATTAGCGATGCCGATCCCCAATGTCAAAGCCCGATCGCACACTTCTGGTTTAAGTGCGCGTAAAAGCAGCGGAATGCTGTTTTTCTGCCTTGAACGTTCAGATTTCAAACTGCCAGCAAGATCTCACTTTAAGCGCATTTCCTTTGAGATGTTAGATGCATGTCAAAGTTTTGTTATTTGCCGATTTTAAAACAATCATTTCAGTGCTTTTATGATGAAAATTTCAAATGCTGATCAGATGAAACAAATGAACTGCTTATCATCACGGGTGAAATCAGTTTTGGCGTCTGAAACAGCATTTCGAAAATAACCTTTTTATAAGTAGATAGTTGCAGGAAAGAGCAGTACCGAAACGATAGCGTTAGACCAGAAGCCTTACCTCTACAACCAGATAAATAACGCCAGTGCCGTTGAGTGAATGTAAAAAATATTTTTCATTCGTCGTATCAGCCCAACTGAGCATGTTAACGAATAAGAAGGGTTACCTATGAAATTCAAAAAAGCGTTAGTGACTTCCCTGTTAGCTTGCATGTTACCTGCCGCTGTTATGGCAAAAGACCTTCAGGTGGGCGTCTCTATGGCGCTGTTTGACGATAACTTCCTGACCATTCTGCGCACCGCGATGCAGAAAGAGATGACCAAAGATGGCGTTAAGGGTCAGGTCGAAGATGCGAAGGGCGACGTCTCCCAACAGCTGCAACAAATTCAGAACTTCATCGGTCAGGGCGTTGACGCCATTATCGTTAACCCAGTGGATACCAATGCCGTCAAACCTTTGATGGATGCGGCCTCTAAAGCGGGTGTGCCGCTGATCTTTGTTAACCGCAAACCGGCAGGTGAATTGACCGACAAAATGGCTTACGTCGGCTCTGACTCCGAATTAGCGGGCCGTCTGCAAATGGAAGCGCTGGCAAAAGCGATGAACGGTAAAGGCAACGTCGCCATTTTGATGGGCGATCTGGCTAACGAATCCACCCGTGACCGCACCAAAGGTGTTGAAGCGGTGGTGGCTAAATATCCTGGCATCAAAGTGGTGCAGAAACAGACCGCGAAATTCACCCGTAATGACGCGGTGGACGTAGTGAGTAACTGGATGACCGCAGGCGATGACATTCAGGCGATTGCTTCTAACAACGATGAAATGGCGATCGGTGCGCTGCAGGCGCTGGGCAAAAACCCGAACCACATCCTGATTGCGGGCGTGGATGGTACACCGGATGCGTTGCAGATGCTGAAGAACGGCAAGATGGTCGCCACTGTATTCCAGGATGCTAAAGGTCAGGGTGAAGGCGCCGTACAGACTGCCGTGAAACTGGCGAAAGGCGAGAAAGTGGAGAAGGTGATTAACATCCCTTACCAGCTGATCACCAAAGACAACATGGCGCAGTTCGAATCTCGTAACCAGAAATAATCGTTCCCGACTCAGCCGTACGGAGGTGATGTATGACCGCTTTTGCGCTTGAAGCCGAAGGCATCAGCAAGTTCTTCCCCGGAGTGAAGGCACTCGACAATGTCTCACTACGCATTAAACCGGGGTCGGTACATGCCCTGATGGGTGAAAATGGCGCGGGCAAATCCACTTTAATGAAATGCCTTATCGGGATGTACCGTCCCGATAAGGGCACCATTCGCATTAAAGGGGAGCCGGTGCAGTTTCAGGACACCATGGATGCGCTGCGTTCTGGCATCTCCATGATCCACCAGGAACTGAATCTGGTGCCTTACATGACTGTGGCTGAGAACATCTGGCTGGGTCGCGAACCGATGAAGTACGGCTTTGTTGACCACGCGTTGCTGAACAAGCAAACGCAGGAATTACTCAACAAACTCAATATCCGTTTAAAAGCCGATCGTATGGTTGGCGAGCTGAGTATCGCTGCTCAGCAGATGGTGGAAATTGCCAAAGCGGTGTCGTGGAACTCCGACATTGTGATTATGGACGAACCGACCTCGGCACTGACGGAAACCGAAGTGGCGCATCTGTTCACCATCATCCGCGACCTGCGTGCGCAGGGTAAAGCCATCATCTATATCAGTCACAAGATGGATGAGATTTTCACCATCACCGATGAGATCAGCATATTCCGCGACGGCACCTGGGTGGGTAGCAACAGCACTTCCGAGTTTACCCGTCAGTCATTAATTACCCAGATGGTGGGGCGTGAACTGACGCAGCTGTTCCCGAAATTCAATGGTGAAATCGGTGAGGAAGTGCTGACGGTGCGCAACCTTACCTGTAAAGACCGTTTCACCGATATCAACTTTACGGTGCGTAAGGGTGAAATCCTCGGTGTTGCCGGTCTGGTGGGGGCGGGACGCAGTGAAGTGATGGAAAGTTTGTTCGGGATGGAAAGCTTCGACAGCGGTGAAGTGCTGATCGATGGCGTGCCGGTCAAAATCGATTCGCCTTCCACGGCGATTGAGAAGGGCATGGCGTTCCTGACCGAAGACCGTAAAAAGTCCGGCTTATTCCTGGTGTTGTCGGTGATGGAGAACATGAGCATCGTCAACATGCCGGATTATGTCAGTAAAGCCGGTTTCGTTAGCCACATGAAGATGGCACAGGACTGCATGGAGCAGATCCGCAAGCTCAATATTAAAACGCCGACCATGGATCAGATCATCAACAACCTCAGTGGCGGTAACCAGCAGAAGGTGCTGATTGCGCGCTGGCTGCTGGCTCAACCGAAGATTCTGATCCTCGATGAACCGACGCGCGGTATTGACGTCGGGGCAAAAGCCGAGATTTACCGCTTAATCAGCGAACTGGCAAACCGTGGCGTGGCCATCATTATGGTCTCGTCGGAGTTGCCGGAAATTCTGGGCATGAGCGACCGCGTGATGGTTATGCACGGCGGACGTATAACTGGCATCCTCGATAAAGAAGAGGCCAATCAGGAAACCATTTTGTCGTTGGCATCCGAGTGAGGCGCGAGACATCTATGAGTAACGTAAAAATTACGGCCCCGCAGGCCGCGGAATCGACATCCTTCTTTGGCAACCTGCGCCATAAGTTACCGAAAGATACCGGCATCTTTGTGGTGATGTTGGGTATTGCCTTAATCTTTGAGATTGCAGGCTGGTACGTTCGTGACCAATCTTTCCTGCTCAACACCAACCGTCTGGTATTGATTGTTTTACAGGTGGCGATCATCGGCATCATTGCGGTGGGCGTGACCCAGGTCATCATCACCACGGGGATTGACCTGTCGTCTGGTTCGGTGATTGCACTGACGGCGGTAGTGGCGGCCAGTCTGGCACAAACCTCTGACAGCCTGACACCGATGTATCCGTCACTGGTTAACCTGCCTGCCGTCATTCCGATTGTGGCCGGTATTGGTGTAGGTTTGCTGTGCGGGGTCATGAACGGTTTCCTGATTACCAAAACCGGTATCCCTCCATTTATCGCCACACTGGGCATGATGGTGTCGGCGCGTGGTCTGGCGCAGTATTACACGCAAGGTAACCCGATCAGCTTCCTGTCAGATGGTTTTACCTCCATCGGCCAGGGCGCGATGCCGGTGATCATTTTCCTGGTGGTGGCCTTCCTGTTCCACATCGCCCTGAAGCATACCCGTTACGGTAAGTATGTGTATGCAATTGGCGGCAACATGACTTCGGCCAAAGTGTCAGGGATCAATGTTAATAAATACCTGATCATCGTCTATACCATCGCGGGTGCGCTCTCTGGCCTGGCGGGTGTGGTGCTGGCGGCGCGCGTCAGTAGCGGCCAGTCAAGTATGGGTATGGCGTACGAGTTGGATGCGATTGCCGCAGCCGTTATCGGCGGTAGCAGCCTGATGGGCGGCGTGGGTCGCATCACCGGGACGCTGATTGGTGCGGTGATTCTGGGTCTGATTAAGAGCGGATTCACCTTCGTGGGTGTGGATGCTTACGTGCAGGACATCATTAAAGGCATCATCATTGTCGCCGCAGTGTCCATAGATATGCATAGAAACCGTAAAAAGAGATAGTACTTCCTGATTGCAGGGCGCACTGTGTGCGCCCTCAAGGACATTTTGCTCCGTTGTTCACAATAAGTTTTCCCACTGGTTGATCCTGCTCCTTTCCCCGCGTTTGCTTTCGTTCTGACCGTTTTAGGTCATTTTCTGTGAGTTATGCACCACTGCGACGCTTTCGGTCATCACTTTTTTGCACATCTGCCACGCAAGTTGCGCACCATGGTGGTGCATTTCGATTTATTTTTAATCACTCTGTGTCATGTGCTCAGCTTATTAACTCTTAAGAGGTAATCAGAAAGGCTTATTTTCCGTGCCGTTAGGAATATTCTGGCACTGCTTTTTCACGCTCCGAATAAACCTGGCCTGCATATTGCAACTTCATGAACACAAGCCAGCAGGCTGAGACACCCAAACGGGTTATTCGGGGATTGACGGAGGCAATATGAATTTAAGACGACTGAAGTACTTTGTAAAAATCGTCGATATCGGCAGCCTGACTCAGGCAGCAGAAGTGCTGCACATCGCGCAGCCTGCGCTTAGCCAGCAAGTTGCGACGCTGGAAAACGAACTCGATCAGCAGTTACTGATTCGCACCAAACGTGGCGTAACACCAACCGAGGCGGGCAAAATTCTTTATGCTCATGCTCGTACGATTCTGCGCCAGTGTGAACAGGCGCAAACGGCTGTCATCAACGCGGGCCAGGCGTTAAATGGTCAGGTATCAATTGGTCTGGCACCGGGCACCGCCGCTTCTTCGTTGACGATGCCGCTGCTGCAAACGGTGCGGGAACAATTCCCGGATGTACTGGTGTATCTGCATGAGAATAGCGGCACCTCTTTAAATGAAAAAGTGATGAACGGTCAGTTGGATATGGCGGTGCTGTATGACCGTGCGCCGACAGCCGGCATTAACAGCATTCCATTGATGAAAGAAGAGTTGTATCTGGTCGGTGCGACCGCATGCCCGGGCGCTACCGTTGATCTCGCCGACGTGGCGCAGATGAATTTGTTCCTGCCGCGTGACTACAGCGCGGTGCGCAAACGTGTTGATGAAGCATTCTCGCTGCGTCGTCTGAGCGCAAAAATCATCGGTGAAATCGAGTCAATCTCAACCCTGACCGCCGCGGTTTCCAGCGGTATGGGTGTGACCGTTCTGCCGGAATCAGCGGCTCGCGCCCTGGTGAGTTCAACTCACGCGTGGATGGCACGTATTAACAGCCCATCGCTGAATCTGCCGCTCTCGCTGAATATCTCTGCGCGCTTGCCACTGTCACCTTCCGCGCAGGCAGTGAAAAACATCCTGCTGTCACTGCTGAATAAGCCGATGACGGAAGAGCGCGAATTGATGCTGGTCGGTTAATCCCTTCTTCTTTACCCCAGCTATCTACGGCTGGGGTAACCCCTTCACGCTTTAACACCCGCAAACGCGTCGAGATAAATCACCCTCCTTATTACTATTCCGCATAACACACCGTTTTTTATTATTTCCTGCAATGACACCAACTTCATAACATGGACGAAACAGGGCAGGGAACAGGAGAAAAGGGTGTGAATTTCCAGCAACTTAAAATTATACGTGAAGCTGCACGTTGCGAATTCAACCTGACAGAAGTGGCGAACACGCTGTTTACCTCACAATCTGGGGTCAGCCGCCATATTCGTGATTTGGAAGATGAACTCGGCGTCGAGATCTTCATTCGTCGCGGCAAGCGATTGCTGGGCATGACGGAACCGGGCAAGGCGCTGTTAACCATTGCTGAACGCATTCTTGATGAAGCAGGCAAAGTGCGTCGCCTGGCGGATGTGTTTACCAATGAAACCAGCGGCGTGCTAACGATTGCTACCACGCATACGCAGGCCCGCTATAGTCTGCCGCGTGTGATCAAAGCATTCCGACAGCTCTATCCTAATGTGCGTCTTGAACTCAATCAGGGTTCACCGCAGGAAATTGTGGCCATGCTGTTGGCGGGTGAAGCTGATATTGGTATTGCCTCCGAGCAACTGGTGAACAACAGCAGCCTTGCGGCTTTCCCGTGGTTTAGCTGGCACCACTCGTTATTGGTGCCGCACGACCATGAACTGTTACAACATCAGCCGATCACGCTGGCTAGCCTGAGTCGCCATCCCTTGATTACCTATCGTCAGGGGATCACGGGTCGCTCGCGTGTTGACCGTGCGTTCCAGGCGGCGGGACTTAAGCCGGATATCGTGCTCAGCGCGCAGGACTCCGACGTGGTGAAAACCTATGTTGAGTTGGGACTCGGCGTTGGCATCCTGGCTGATCAGGCGTGCGACATTTATGAAGGTGAAGATTTGGTGAAAATCGACACCCATCATCTGTTCGATGCCAACACCGTATGGCTGGGATTGAAGCGCGGCCAGTTGCAGCGCAATTATGTCTGGCAGTTCCTGGAACTGTGTAACGCCAATCTGTCGCTGGAAGAGATCAAGCGTCAGGCGCTTTCCTATGAAACGGAATCTGAACCCGCTATCGATTTCCAGATTTGATGCAGTGGTCGTCATAAATGGCGACCACACATTTCCTACAGGGTGCGCATTCCTGCGCGCCTGGCCTCAAACCGCAGCGTAATCAATGACGCATTCATGCGCACCTGGCAACAAACCTCACCGTAATCAATGACGCATTTATGCACAGCATAAAATTTCTTTTGGCGCGCTAAAACACATCCTGGCCCGGTTTCCACCCCTTAGAAAAACATCCTGCACTGCTGCGCCACGTTACAGTGAAATGAACAGGATAAAGGGGATGAAAATGTCGCGGATTCAACTAAAAGATGCAGAACTGTTACGCCAGCAGGCGTTGTTTGGCGGGCGCTGGCAGGACGCCCATGCGGGCGCCACGCTGTCGGTCATCGATCCCTCCACTCAACAGCAGATTGCTACTATTCCGGCACTGGGTGCAGCCGAAACCGAGCAGGCAATAGATTATGCTGAGTCGGTGCGTGTCAGCTGGGGCAAAACCCCAAATGCATCGCGCGCCGCGCTGCTGGATAAGTGGCATCAGCTGATTATCGATAACGCGGACGATCTGGCGGTCATCATGACCGCCGAGCAGGGCAAGCCATTGGCAGAAGCGAAAGGCGAGGTGTTGTACGGTGCCAGCTTTGTTAAATGGTTCGCTGAAGAGGCACGCCGCATCTATGGCGATACCATTCCGGCGCCCAGTGAAGACCGCCGCATTCTGGTTCTGAAACAACCTGTTGGCGTGGCCGCAGCGATTACGCCGTGGAATTTCCCGATTGCGATGATTACCCGCAAAGTGGCACCTGCGCTGGCCGCCGGTTGCCCGATCATCGTGAAACCTTCTGAGTTGACGCCGCTGTCGGCTCTGGCACTGGCGGTGCTGGCAGAGCGGGCAGGTTTTCCCTCTGGCGTACTTCAGGTGCTCACCGGATTACCCACCGAGATCGGCAGCACGCTGACTGCCAGCCGCACGGTGCGCAAAATCTCCTTTACCGGATCCACGCGCGTCGGCCAATTGCTGATGCAACAAAGTGCCGACAGCATTAAACGCCTTAGCCTGGAACTGGGCGGTAATGCGCCACTGATTGTGTTTGATGATGCCGATCTCGATGTCACTATCCCTGGCGTCATGGCGAGTAAATTCCGTAATGCCGGTCAGACCTGCGTCTGCGCCAATCGCATTTTGGTGCAACGCGGTATCTATGAGCGTTTCAGCGAGAAACTCCTGGAGGCAGTGGCAACCCTTAAAGTGGGGGATGGCTTTGAACCCAGTAGCACGATTGGGCCACTGATTAACGATCGCGCTGTTGAGAAGGTAAACAGCCATATTGATGATGCGCTTAGTCAGGGAGCGACCTTGCTGCGTGGCGGGATCAGTGCAGCGAATGGCACCTTTGTTGAGCCGACCGTGTTGGGTAATGTCACCAGCAGTATGCGTATTGCGCATGAAGAAACCTTCGGCCCGGTCGCACCGCTTTTTGTCTTCGATAGCGAAGAGGAGGCGATACGCATGGCGAATGACACGCCTTATGGATTGGGCGCTTATTTCTTTACGGAGAATATACGTCGAGCCTGGCGCGTGGCGGAATCATTAGAATTTGGCATGGTCGGTTTTAATACCGGTGCGATATCTTTAGATGCGGCACCTTTTGGCGGAATTAAATTATCCGGTTTAGGACGTGAAGGTTCACGCTATGGAATTGAAGAGTATCTGGAGCAGAAAACGTTTCATATGGGCAGTTTATAAATGCAGCAATGCGTGTTAAATCGTACCGCTCCAAATAGGTAACCGCGCAATTCATTGCGCATAATGACTTTCATGACCAATTACATAAACAGCGCCGGCAACCTCAGGTTCACGGCGCTGTTTTAATTTGTGCGCGGCGTCATACTTTTCCGGCCCATCACCGTTTTAGTGCAAGTTTCATGCGAGCTGCACCGCCGCGATGCACGAATTTTGTGAAGTAAATCATCTGTTTATTCCTTCGGCAATTCCGCAAAATTTCCCTCTTCAATACGGCAGAAAATTTTTCTGGGCTGTTTTTTACGCATTTTTATTTTTTACTGGGCTGGCATACTTTCTGCATTAGCTTATTAACGTGACAGATAAATGTTGTGCAAATCGTTAATTGGCGCACATGTGATGGGTGTAACAAATAAGGAATTTTCCATGTTAAGTTTCGACCCTGAAAAAGTTTCTCTCCCGATTGGCCATTATATTGGTGGCCAGCATGTTTCCACCCAGGGCGCGCGTTTTGCCGTAAAAAGACCATCTGATGGCAAAGTCTATGCCGAGCTGAGCGAAGCGCAGGCCAGCGATGTTGATAGGGCTGTCACCCTGGCGCATGAAGCGCTGAAAACCAGTGGCTGGCGCAGCTGCCCACCGCGTCAACGTGGCAAAGTGTTACGCCGTTGGGCGGATCTGATTGAAAGCGATCCGTTACTGGCTCAGCTCGAAGCGCTGGGGTCGACGCGGCCGATCAGCGATGTGGTACAGCATGAGATTCCGTTTACCGCAGAGGCCATCCGTTTCTACGCCGAGTGCGCAGACAAATACAGTGGCGATCTGTTCCCGACGCAGGAAAGCAGCCTCGGCATGCTGATTTCGGAGCCATACGGCGTGATTGGCGCGATTACACCGTGGAATTTCCCGCTGTCGATGGCCTCGTGGAAATGCGGTCCTGCACTGGCAGCCGGTAATGCCGTGGTGCTGAAACCTTCAGAGCTGACACCTTTCTCTACCGTACGCATGGCGGAACTGGCGGTGCAGGCCGGTTTACCGGCGGGCATTCTAAATATTGTGCAGGGCAGTGGTGCAGTGACCGGCAGCGCGCTGGTCACCCATCCGCTGGTACGCAAAGTCTCGTTCACCGGTTCCACGGTGACGGGTGCACGCATCATGAGTGACGCAGCACAGCATGGCATGAAGCCTGTCACGCTGGAGTTAGGTGGCAAAAGCCCACAGCTGGTGTTCGATGATGCGGGCGATATCGATGTCCTGGCACAGCGCATCCTGCGCGGCTTCACCGCCAACGGTGGACAGGCATGCGTCGCGGGTACTCGCTTAATTGTGCAACGTGGCATCGCTCAACCGCTGCTGGATCGCCTGGTGGCGCTATGCCAGCAGCCGCAGCCGGGTGTCACCTGGCAAGACAGCAGCCGTTATGCGCCGCTGATCGATGAGCGCCAGGGCAACAAGGTGGCATCGGTGATCGCCGAAGCCAAAGCGCAGGGCGCAGAAGTGTTAGTGGGCGGCGAACGTTTTGCGGACACCGACGAAGGTTGGTTCTGGCAGCCTACGCTGTTATGTGGTGTGGCGGCTGATAACCCGGCGGTGCAGCAGGAGATCTTTGGCCCGGTGCTCACCGTGCAGGAGTTTGACAGCGAAGAAGAAGGGCTCGCGCTGGCGGCGCACGAAACCTATGGGCTGTGTGCCGGCGTGCATACGCTGAGCCTGCCGCGTGCCATGCGAGCGATGCGTGCTATCGAATCCGGCACCGTATGGATCAACCGCTACGGTCGCTCCGGTGATTTCATTATTCCCACCGGCGGCTTCCTGGGCTCCGGTATTGGCAAGGATCTGGGACGTCAGGCATTTCAGGCCTGTCAGCGCCAGAAGAGTGTATTAATCGATTTCTAAATTCACGTATCAGACAACGACGAGGTCGCGTCATGGCACTGTTTAAACCGAAATTCATCACCTTTGATTGCTACGGCACCCTGATTAACTTTGACATGGCAGGAGCGGCAGAGCGCTGCTTCAAAGATCGGGTGTCAGCCCAAGAGATGCTGGCCTTCACCACCGATTTCGCCATCTATCGCCGCGATGAAGTGCTGGGGGCGTGGAAACCTTACTACGACGTCGTCAGCGATGCGTTGGAGCGCACCTGTAAAAAATGGGGCGTGCAGTGGAGCAAAGCCGATAGCGACTTTATCTACACCGATTGTGCCACCTGGGGGCCGCACCCAGACGTGCCCGCAGGACTTGCCAAAGTGGCGAAAGAGTTCCCACTGGTGCTGCTCACCAACTCAATGAACGATTTGATTCCCCATCACGTGCCGCGTCTTGGTGCACCGATCCACATGACCATCACCGCAGAAGAAGTGGGTGCGTACAAGCCGCAGATGAAAGGCTTCGAGTACATGCTGGACAAGCTGAATTGTGGTCCCGAAGAGATCCTGCATGTTTCGTCGAGCCTGCGCTATGACCTGATGACCTGCTACGACATGGGCATCAAAAACAAAGTGTGGGTCAACCGGGGTCACGATCCGGCCAACCCAGCTTATGAATACACCGAGATTAAAGATATCGGCGGTCTGCCCGCTGTGGTTGGACTCTAAGCCCGGAGGCGGCGATGAAACTCGAATCATTCTGGCAAGCCACGGCACCGGCATTTACTGGCGCAGCGAGTGGCGCACTGCCGTCGGTTGCTGACGTGGTGGTGATTGGCGGCGGATTTACCGGCATCTCAACCGCGCTGAATCTCGCACGACAGGGTATCAACGTGGTGGTGCTGGAAAGTGGCAACGTGATGAGTCAGGCCTCCGCACGTAACGGTGGACACTGCAATACCGGCGTATCGCAAAACTTTGCTTCGCTGGTAGCCAGCCAGGGGATCGAGCAAGCCAGTCGCTTTTATCGGGCTTTTGATGACGCCGTGAGTTATGTCCAGCAACTGGTGCGGGAAGAGCAGATTGATTGTGATTTCCGCCTGTGCGGAAAGCTCAAGCTCGCCAGCAAAGAATCGCATTTCCCTGGACTGCGCAGTGCATGGCAACTGATGCGGGACACAGTTGACCCGGAAATCGAGTTGATCAGTAAAGATGAGATTCGCCGTGAAGTGGGCAGCGATGCCTTTCACGGTGGCTTACTGCAAAAACGCGGTGGCCAGATGCATATGGGCAAGTTCGGCATTGGTCTCGCCAATGCCGCTGCCCGCGCGGGAGCGAAGATCTTTCCCCATCACGCGGTGACCGGCTTGACGCGTCTGGATGGCTACCGTCATCGCGTCACCACCGCCCAGGGCGAGATCATCGCGGAAAAAGTCATGATGGCCACCGGCGTATCGAATGAAGGGCCGTTCCCGTGGTTCCAGCGCCGCATCGTGCCGGTAGGTAGCTTTATCGTGGTGACTGAACCGCTGGGTGATGCGCTGATTGAACAAGTGCTGCCCAAAGACCGCACCTATGTCACCTCGCTGAACATCGGCAACTACTTCCGCACCACTGCCGATCGTCGTCTGGTGTTTGGGGGGCGCGCACGTTTTGCCGTCAGCAATCCGACCTCGGATACGCGCAGCGGCGAAGTGTTGCGCGCCGCGATGACCGCGCTGTTCCCGCAGCTGGGCAAATCGCGCATCGATTACTGCTGGGGCGGCATGGTGGATATGACGTCCGATCGCCTGCCGCATGCGGGTGAGCACGATGGCGTGTTCTATTCACTGGGCTACAGCGGCCACGGCACACAGATGTCGGTGTGGATGGGGCGGGTGATGGCCGATTTACTGGCAGAAAAGCGTAACGAAAATCCCTGGCAGCGCGATACATGGCCTGCGCTGCCCGGTTACCACGGGAAACCCTGGTTTTTGCCTCTCGCGGGGCTGTATTACAAGGCTAAGGATCGGCTCTCCTGATCGTTAATCCGGTGCGCATCAATGTGCACTCTACGATGGGATTCTTCAGGTCGCTATTGATGCGCGCCAGGGGGATGCTTTCGAGGGGGACGCATAAATGCACATCCTAAGGTGTCATTGATTTGGCATTCATGCGGACGCTATCCGGTTTGGTAGGGGCCACATTAATGGCGATCTGATTGACGCTCGATTATCAAAACAAACCACTTTTCATATTGAGGGTGTGCAGATGAGTAAATTCGAGAAAGAGTCTGACGCTGTAAATCCGGCCCTGACACGTATGCTGACTGAGGGATCCCTGTCACGTCGTGGCCTGATGAAGTTGTTGTCTGCGGGTGCAGTCATGAGCAGCGGGTTGATAGGTTTTCCGCAGATGAGCTTTGCGGCTGAAACACCGGTGAAAGGCGGCAAGATGCGCGCAGCCATGTCCAACGCCTCCGCTACTGACACACTCGATCCTGCCAAAGGCAATAACAGCGGTGACTATACCCGCCAGTTTATGGTCTACAGCGGCCTGACCGAACTCGACCAAAAGTTGGCGATTCAACCGGGGCTGGCGGAGTCCGTGGAGTCTTCGGATGGTGTCACCTGGCACATTAAATTGCGCAAAGGGGTCACGTTCCACGACGGTAAACCTCTCACCGCGAAAGACGTCATTTACTCACTAAGCCGCCACAAAGATCCCGCCGTGGCTTCCAATGCCTTCAAGCTGGCCGATCAGTTCAAAACCTTCACGGCGGTGAACGATAACGAAGTCACACTTGAGCTGAGCAGCGCCAACTTTGACGTGCCTTATATGCTCGCCAGTGCCCCATTCCTGATTGTGCAGGATGGCACCAAAGACTTCAGTAAGGGTATTGGCACGGGGCCGTTCAAATTGAAAGAGTTCACGCCGGGCGTACGCTCTGTTGGCGTGAAGAACCCAAACTACTACAAGCCCGGCCTGCCACATCTCGACGAAATCGAACTGCTGGGCGTCACCGATCAGGCGGCACGTGTCAATGCGCTAATGTCGGGTGACTTACATATCGTTTCGACCCTGAGCGCAGCCGACAGTAATCGTTTGAAATCCACGCAAGACTTCGCCGTGCTGGAGAGCAAGGCGGGGATGTACACCAACCTGATTATCCGCACCGACATGAAGCCGGGCAGCAGCGAGGATTTCGTGCTGGCGATGAAATATCTGCAGCCGCGTGACATCGTGCTGAAAACCGTGCTGCAAGGCTACGGTGATATCAGTAACGACACCCCCGTGCCGCCGTGGCATCCGCTGTTTAACGCCGATCTCAAACCGCGTCCGCTGGATGCCGAAAAGGCCAAATTCCATATCGAGAAAGCCGGTATGAAGGGCGCAACGGTAGAGATCATCACCACGCCAAACATCGAAGGTGCGGTGGAAGGGGGCCAGTTAATCCAGCAGGTGGCGCGTAACACCGGGCTGAACGTTAAGGTGCGTCGCGTGCCGTATGACGGCTACTGGTCAACACACTGGACCAAGGACCCGGTGGGTTATGGCTCGATCAACCCGCGCCCAACGCTGGATATGCTGTTCTCACAGTTCTATATGTCGAGCGCCGCCAACAACGAATCGGGCTGGAAGAACGATCAGTTTGACCAGCTGGTGGTCGCCGCACGCGGTGAGCGCGATCAGGGCAAGCGCAAGCAGATGTATGGCGATATGCAGAAGCTGATCTATGACCACTGCGGCACCATCATCCCCACCTTTATCAGTACCCTCGACGGGTACAGTAAAAAAGTGGGCGGTGTTGAAGCCTGGCCAAGCGGCATGATGATGGGTTACCGCTTCCATGAGTTCGCCTGGCTGAAAGCCTAATCCGTCATCCGTCAGAGGAGAACGCCGATGAACCGATACATGTTGTTTCTGATTGCCCGGCGCGCAGGTGCGGGCATCCTGACCTTGCTTATCGTCTCGGCGGTGGTGTTTTTTATCACCAGCCTGCTGCCTGGCGATGCCGCGCAGATGATCCTGGGGCAAAACGCCACGCCGGAAACGGTGGCGGCGTTACGCCAGCAGCTGGGTCTCGACCAGCCGTTATTGATGCGCTACTTCAGCTGGCTCGGTGGAATGTTGCAGGGTGATTTTGGTACCTCGTTTGCCAGTCATTTGCCAGTGACGCAACTGGTGGGGCAGCGTATTCCTGCCACGCTGGAACTGGCAGGCATCACTACGGTGATCTGCGTCCCTCTGGCGCTGGTGATCGGCATTCTGGCCGCTATGAATCGTGGTTCAGCGCTGGATCGTTTCCTGGTGATCGCCACCATGGCGACAGTGGCCGTACCGGAGTTTCTGGTGGCCACCGTGGCGGTGTTGATCTTCGCGGTCAAACTGCATTGGGTCTCGGCAATGTCGTTTGGCAGCCCCGATATGGATCTCGTTAGTTATTTGAAAGCCTATGCACTGCCGGTACTGACGTTGTGCTGCGTATTAGTGGCGCAGATGGCACGGATGACGCGTTCGGCGATCATTAATCAGCTCGACAGCCCGTATCTTGAGATGGCGTTGCTGAAAGGGGTCTCGCCGCTGCGTGCCGTGTTGCGTCATGCGCTGCCGAATGCGGTGGGACCGATTGCCAACGCCATTTCGCTCAGCCTGTCTTACTTGTTTGGTGGCGTGATCATTATTGAGTCGATCTTCAGCTACCCCGGTCTCGCCAGTGCGCTGGTGGATGCCGTGAGTAATCGCGATCTGCCAGTGGTGCAGCTGTGCGTGATGATGTTCGCCGCCTGTTATCTGGTGCTGCTGCTGATTGCTGACATCCTGACTATCGCCTTTAACCCAAAATGGAGGAGCTGATGAATAGCTTGCTGCTTCCTGTACGAATTTTTCAGTCGCTGTCGATCTCCGGTCGCATTGGCCTGGCAATCTCTCTGTTTTGGGTACTGATGGCGCTGTTCGGCAATCAACTGGCGCCGCATAGTGTAGAGGATATCGGTGGTGGCCCGATGCTAGGAGGGATGACCGCTGACAACCTGCTGGGCACCGATTATCTCGGTCGCGATATCCTCAGCCGCATCTTATACGGTGCGAAGTTCTCCATTGGTCTGGCGTTGACCGCTGCGCTGGGTGCCAGTCTAATCGGCACCTTGCTGGCGCTGCTGGCCGCCGTTGCAGGACGTTGGCTCGAAGAGTTGCTGGGCCGCATCAACGATGCCATGTTGGTACTGCCAGGCAAAGTGCTGTCGCTGATGATTGTGGCGGTATTCGGTTCGTCGCTGCCGATGCTGATTCTGACAGCCATCTTCACCTACTGGCCCGGTGCGTTCCGTATCGCGTTCGCTATGGCCAGCAGTTTGCGCAATATGGATTATGTCCGTGCTTCACGACTGCGTGGCGAAAGCCGCTGGTACGTGGCTATCCATGACATTCTGCCGAATATGGTGCATCCGATGCTCACCGATTTTGGCCTGCGTTTTGTCTATATCGTGCTGTTACTCAGCGGCTTGAGCTTCCTGGGCTTAGGCGTGCAACCACCTTATGCTGATTGGGGCACGCTGGTACGTGAAAATCTACAAGGCCTGTTTAACGGTTCGCCTGCGGTATTGATGCCGGCAGTGGCCATTGCCAGTTTAACCATCGGCGCCAACCTGTTTATTGACAGCCTGCAACAGATGCGTCCTCTGACGCTGGCGAAGGAGGGAGCATGAACGTGACACCCCATACAGCCATGCCCGTGATCTCCGTTGAAAACCTGCGTGTCACCGCCGAGACGGATAAGGGCGAAGAGATCGATCTGGTTTCTGATATCCGTTTTACCGTACAAAAAGGCGAAGTGTTGGCGCTGATCGGTGAGTCCGGTTCGGGTAAAACCACCATCGCCATGGCGCTGATGGGCTATGCGCGCCACGGCTGTCGCATCGCCGAGGGCAACATTCATCTGGCGGGCACCGACGTGCGTAGTCTGTCGCCCGGCCAGCTGCGCGAATTTCGCGGCAACAAAGTGGCCTACATCGCCCAAAGTGCAGCAGCCTCCTTCAACCCGGGGATGCGTATTCTCGACCAGGTTATCGAGCCAGTGGTGATCCATGGCACCATGAAACGCAAAGCCGCCAAAGAGAAGGCGATCACGCTGTTTCGCGAGCTGGCATTGCCGAATCCTGACACCATTGGCGACCGTTTCCCGCATCAGGTCTCTGGCGGACAGCTGCAACGTCTGATGACGGCCATGGCACTGATTGGCGACCCGGATGTGGTGATCCTTGACGAGCCGACCACGGCACTGGACGTCACCACTCAGGTTGAAGTACTGAAAGCGTTTCGCCGTGTGGTGGCACAGCGCGGTGTGACCGCGATTTACGTCAGTCACGATCTGGCGGTAGTGGCGCAGATGGCGGATCGAATTCTGGTGCTGCTGCGCGGAAAAATGGCGGAATATGGTTCCACAGAGCGGCTGATTGGTGCGCCGCAGGCTGAATATACCCAACTGCTGATGGATGCCGCTCGTCAGAAAGAGCGCGAGAGTAGCTGGACCTGTGCAGAGGCTGATGCACAGCCGCTGATGGAAGTGCGTGATCTCAGCGCCGGTTATGGCCCGCGTGACAGTGAGGGCAAACCGAAAACGCTGATTCTGGAAGATATCAATCTCAAGCTGTGGAAAGGGCAAGCGATTGGCATTATCGGCGAGTCGGGTTCGGGTAAAACCACGCTGGCGCATGCGATTGCCGGGCTCAATGCGCCCAGCCACGGCCATATTCTGTTTAACGGTCACTATATCAACGGTGACATGCACAAGCGTCCCGACAATGAACTGCGCCGTATTCAGTACGTGTTCCAGATGGCGGATACGGCGCTCAATCCCGCGCACAGCGTTGAGCGTATTCTTTCACGTCCGCTGACGCTGTTCCATGAACTGAAAGGGCTCGAACTGCAGCGCCGTCTGTATCAACTGCTGGATCTGGTGAAATTGCCGCGCACCGTGTTGTGGCGTCGCCCCTGGGCGCTGTCGGGCGGACAGAAGCAGCGCGTGAATCTGGCGCGTGCACTGGCGGCGGAGCCGGATCTGATTCTGTGTGATGAAGTCACCTCGGCACTGGATACCGTGGTCGCGGCGGCGGTGCTGGATCTGATCAGTGAGCTACGCCGTGAGTTAGGGCTGTCAGTGTTGTTTATCAGTCACGACATGCACGCGGTTCGCGCCGTATGCGACGACATCGTGGTGATGAAATCCGGTCGCATCGTGACGCAGATTTCCCGTGCTGATTATGATAAACCCACCAGTGAGCTTTATTTTGAACGCCTGAAGCGAGCCGTACCGGAACTGCGTCAAGGCTGGCTGGACGAGCACGAAGAAGTGCTGAAAGCGGAATAGAGATGGTGCAAGCCAGCGCAAATGCGTGCCCACCCTGTGGCAGTCGCGCAAAGAATTTGTCAGGTGGCCATTTATGGCGACCTCAAACCAGGAGCAGCAAATGATCACATTACGCGCCATGACGCAGGATGATATTGAACATGGCTATGCCATCACCCAACAGCTTAAGTGGCCGCATCGCCGTGAAGACTGGCAGCAGGCGCTGGCGCTGGGTGAGGGCGTGGTGGCGGAAGAGCAGGGGCAGTTTGTCGGCAGCGCCTTCGGTTGGCGCTGGGGTGACAGCGCGGCAACCATTGGTCTGGTGGTGGTGAATCCAGCATGTCAGGGGCGGGGAATTGGTAAGCAGTTGATGCTGGCGGTGATGGAGAAATTCCCGGATTGCGTGATTCGCCTGCATGCTACCGAAATGGGCCAGGGGCTATACGAGAAACTGGGTTTTGTGGTGAAAGGCACCATTCAGCAGCACCAGACGCGTGAGCTGGCAGCGGTGCTCGCCGTCAACATCCCGACGGGGTTAACGTTTCGCAATGCTCTGGCCGATGACGTTGAATTGCTCACTGAGTTGGATCATCAGGCGCACGGCATGTGGCGCCCGCAACTGATACAAACGCTGGTTGCCGATCACCAGACCGTGTTACTGCAAGATCCGCAGCAGCAGGTACAGGGTTTTGCCAGCCTGCGCCGTTTTGGGCATGGCTGGGCGATTGGCCCGGTGATTGCGCGCCATGTTGATGTCGCGCAGGCGCTGGTGGCCGCGCTGATGCAAGGGCTGGGTGGTGAGTTTGTCCGCATCGACACCGACAGCGCACTGCCACTGGCAAACTGGCTGGAGAGTTTAGGGCTGGTCAAGGTTGACGCGCCCACCACCATGTATCGGGGAACGCCTTGGTCACCGCAAGCCGGTGAGATGCAGGCGTTTGGGTTGATGACCCAGGCGATGGCGTGATGCATATCGTCTATAAATCGGAAGCCACGCGTGGAGCCCACTGGCAGCGCTGGCTGGCTGAACATGCACCGGATGTGCAGCTGCATATCTGGCCGGATGTGGGTGACGCAGAACAGGTTGAACTGCTGGTGGCCTGGCAACCGCCAGAAGATGTCATGGCGACCTTCCCTAATCTCAAAGCGCTACTGTCGGTGGGCGCGGGGGCCGATCAGTTCGATCTCAGCCAACTGCCGCCCGATTTGCCGGTGGTGCGCATGATCGAACCCGGCCTGACGCAAGGCATGGTGGAGTACGTCACTTTTGCCGTGCTAGGGTTGCATCGTGATATGCCGCGCTATTTCCAGCAACAGCGCGCTGCAACGTGGCAAACGCACCCGATTCGCACCGCCAATCAGCGGCGGGTGGGCGTCATGGGCTTAGGCGAACTCGGCCAGGCATCTTTGCAGCAGCTGGTGTCATTAGGGTTTGAGTGTGCTGGCTGGAGCCGGACACCGCGTGAACTCGAGGGCGTGCGCTGCTGGCATGGCACTGAGCAATTGGCTGAGTTTCTGGCACACAGCGACATTCTGGTGTGTTTGCTGCCGTTGACTGACAACACGCGCGGTTTACTCAACTCTGAGCTGTTTGCGCAGTTACCTGCTGGAGCCGCACTGGTACAGGTGGGGCGTGGCCCGCAGTTAAATCATGACGATCTGCTCACGTCGCTGGCCAGCGGACAATTGAGCGCAGCCGTGCTCGATGTGACCGATCCCGAACCTTTACCGCCAGAGCATCCTTTTTGGCAGCATCCGGCGATCTGGCTCACACCGCACATTGCCAGCCAGACGCAAACCGACAGCGCGGTGGCTGCGCTGCTCGATAATCTGCGCCGCTATCAACGTGGCGAACCCATGGTCGGCCTTATCGATCGTAACCGGGGATACTGATATGCAACTGGATCAATTAGTCGCTCTGCGACGGGATCTGCACGTCCATCCCGAACTGGGCTATCAGGAAACGCGCACCAGCGACATCGTGGCGCAGGTGCTGCAAGAGCACGGCATTGAGGTGCATCGCGGCCTGGGTAAAACCGGCGTGGTCGGTGTGCTGAAACGTGGAAATAGCCCGCGCATGATAGGTCTGCGCGCGGACATGGATGCGCTGCCGATGCAGGATAACGGCACCCAGCCGTGGAAAAGTGTGCATGACAATGTCTGTCACGCTTGCGGTCACGATGGTCACACGGTGATGCTGCTGGGCGCGGCTATCCAGTTGGCTCAGCAGGGTGATTTTAACGGCACGCTGGTGTTTATCTTCCAGCCAGCGGAAGAAGGTTTAGCCGGCGCGAAAGCGATGATCGATGACGGCCTGTTCCAGCAATTTCCTTGCGATGCGGTATTTGCCCTGCATAACTGGCCTGAACTGCCTCTGGGCGAAGTGCAGACCCGGCCGGGTGCCATCATGGCGGCGGCGGACCGTTTTGATATCACGGTAAAGGGCGGTGGCGGTCATGCGGCACAGCCACACCTGACGCGTGACACCTTGCTGGCCACCAGTGAATTGGTGGTGCAACTCAATACGCTGGTGGCGCGCGCACTTGACCCGTGCGAGCCGGGTTTGCTGACGGTGACGCGCATGCAGGGCGGTTTCTCACACAACATGATTCCGGCGGAAGCCAGTATCACCGGCACGGTACGTACGTTCAGCCCGGCGGCGCAGGACATCATTGAAAGCCGTCTGCGTGAAATGGCGCAACATGTCACGGCGGCGCACGGTCTGCAGGCAGAGGTGAGCTATCTGCGTTATTACCCGGCCACGGTCAATCATGCGGGTGCTACACAACTGGCGCTGGATGCCCTGCGTGAGGCGGACATGCCTGCTGAACAAGCCAGACAGCCTGCTCTCACCTCGGAAGATTTTGCCTTTATGTTGCAGGCCAGAGTGGGGGCTTATCTGTGGATCGGATCGGCACCCAGCCAGCCGTTGCACCATTCCTCTTACGACTTCAACGATGCGCTGATCCCGCACGGTATTCAGACTTTGACGGCCATCGCCCGCCACGCGCTGCGTGCAGAATTTCCCTGCTGATTGGCAGAAGATTTTGAAACGAAATGCCGCTGCTTTGCTGATTACGGCAGCGTGAGAAACCAACGGGTTGCGATACTTGAGCCAACCGAACGTTACGTGGATGAGGATTTTGAAAATGCAGAATGTCATGGCGGAGCAGCAAACGTATAGCGATAACAGCCTGTTACTGGATACACGTGAACAGAACGTGCCGCGTGGTGTGGTCACCGCGCATCCGTTGGTGATTGAGCGGGCAAAAGGCAGTGAAGTGTGGGATGTCGAGGGCAATCGCTATCTCGATTTTGTCGGCGGGATTGGGGTGCTTAATGTGGGCCATAACCATCCGGCGGTAGTGAATGCGGTGACAAAACAGCTTGGGCTGGTGTCACACGCCTGTTTCCAGGTCGTTGCCTACCCGGGCTATATCGAACTGGCGCAGCGCCTGAATGCGCTGGTCGGCAAAGGTGAAGATTTCAAAAGCGTGTTCTTCACCAGCGGGGCGGAAGCGGTAGAAAATGCGGTGAAAATTGCCCGTGCGCACACCAACCGCAGCGGCATTATCGCGTTTGATGGTGCCTTCCATGGGCGTACGTTGCTAGGCTGTACCCTGACGGGGATGAGCCAGCCGTATAAACAGAACTTCGGCCCGTTCGCCTCAGAGGTGTATCGCCTGCCTTATCCTAATGCCTTCCATGGCGTCAGCGATGATGACTGCCTGCAAGCGCTGGAACAGTTGTTCGCCGTGCAGATCCTGCCGGAGCGTGTGGCAGCAATCATCATCGAGCCTGTTCAGGGCGACGGTGGCTTCCTGCCAGCGGGTGCGAACTTTATGCAAGCGCTGCGTCGCATTACCGAAAAACACGGAATCGTGCTGATTCTCGATGAAGTGCAGACCGGATTTGGTCGCACCGGTACGCTGTTTGCCTTCGAGCAACTGGGCATTACACCGGATCTGGTGACCGTGGCGAAGAGTCTGGGGGGCGGTCTGCCGATTTCCGGCGTAGTCGGCAAAGCAGCCATCATGGATGCGCCATTGCCGGGCGGTCTTGGCGGCACCTATGGCGGTAACGCGCTGGGCTGTGCGGCGGCGCTGGCGGTGCTGGACCTGCTGGAAAACGACAATCTGCTGGCGCGCAGCAATCAGCTGGGTGAACAGCTGAATGCACGTCTGCAACAGCTGGCGGAGAAATATGCCTGCATTGGTGAAGTACGTGGCGTGGGCTTTATGCAGGCGGTGGAGATCATCGACTTCGAAACCAAACGTCCTGACGCTGCGATGACGCAGAAAATCCTCGACTGCGCCTGTCAGGAAGGCCTGCTGTTGATCAAGTGTGGCCTGCATCGCAACGTGGTGCGCTTCCTCGCGCCACTGGTGACCACAGATTCTCAGCTGGAAGAAGCGTTACATATCTTTGATATTGCGCTGGCCCGCGCCAGTGGTCGCCTGGGATAAATCCGGCTTCCTCATTGATATCTCTGGAATTATTGACTCGACCAATGAATGACGTGGCGTGCGGAAGTCGCTAGCGCCGTCACGTCAAAGCGTGATATACCATCGTATCAGCCTGCGCGATTGGTCAACAATGAGGGGTGCTATGAACGGCTTAATGAAACTCGACCGCATCGACATCAACATCCTGGTGCAACTACAAAAAGATGGCCGTATCAGCAACGTCAATCTCGCCGACGCCGTAGGACTTTCGCCCAGCCCTTGTTTGCAACGGGTGAAGCGCCTGGAGCAGGCTGGATTTATTACCGGCTATGAAGCCCATATCAATCTGACCAAAATTACCGATTCCGTTACGGTGTTCACCGAGGTCACGCTCTCGGGCCATCGACGCGAAGATTTTATGAAATTCGAAAATTCGGTTCGCGACGTGGATGAGCTGATGGAGTGCCATCTGATTACCGGCGGCTACGACTATTTGCTGCGCTTTATTACCCGCAGCATCGAGCACTACCAGGAAGTGATTGAGAAGATGCTGGACGCACAAATCGGCATCGATAAGTACTTCAGCTATATCGTGATTAAATCCCCGATTATGAAAAGCACCGTGCCATTGCGATCGCTGATTGCTAAGCATAATTCTGTGGATTTTAGTGTGTAATTGACCCCATCCTGACCTTCTCCCAGACAGGGAGAAGGTATTGTTTCCACTCCGCTATTCGCCCCTGAACCTCCGAACGCATCTGCCGCAGCATAAAATTTCTTCTCTGCCGTAAATTCCCTTTATCTTAACTGTTCCGGTCGTGGCTTCACGCGCGTCCTGTGCCTGCATATCCGTACACTCAATTTATCGCTTTACAAGGAGTTGCCATGACCGCTTTAACCCTTGCCGATCATCAATGGCAGCGCGACGAGTTCACCATCTCTACCGATCGCCAGCGCCTTGATATGCATTACATCCACCAGCAATTGACTGAGAAGTCTTACTGGGCCAACGCGCAGCCACGCGCCAAAACCGAGCGCGCTTTTGCCGGTTCGTTGCCATTTGGTGTTTACCATCAGCAACAGCAGATTGGCTTCGCGCGACTGGTGACGGATTACACCCGCATTGGCTGGCTGTGCGATGTGATGATCGATGAAAACTGGCGGGGCCATGGACTGGGCAGCTGGCTGGCGACCTGTGTGCGTGCGCACCCGGAGCTGGCCACGGTGCACCGCTGGATGCTCTCTACTAATGATGCCCATCAGCTGTATCAGCGCCTTGGCTGGCGTGTGGTGCAGGATCCGCAAAAACTGATGGAATTTCCTCTCTCCTGATAACGGAGCTTGCTCACCATGGGTTACCGCGTTGGCGTTGATATTGGCGGATCCTTTACGGATTTTGCCGTGCTGAATGAACAGACTCATCAGATTCATACCTTAAAAGTCCTGTCGCGACCGGATCAGCCCGGCAGCGAAATCCTCACCGGGCTGTCGCAGTTGCAGCAGCGTGACGGGATTGAACCCCAGCATATTGATTATTTTACCCACGGCACCACCGTGGGCATCAACGCGGTCATCCAGCGACGTGGCGTGCGGCTGGCGCTATTTGCCACCGAAGGATTTTGTGATGTGCTGGAGCTGGCGCGTCTCAAAATTCCTCATATTCACGATCTCTTTTCGCGACGTCCGGCACCGTTGATTACCCGCGATCGGGTGTTTGCCATCAAAGAGCGAACGGACCGCCACGGCACCGTGTTGCAGCCAGTGGATCGGCAAAGTGTGCTGGATGCCATTGATCAGGCGCGTGCGGCGGGTTGTCAGGGCATTGTGGTGTCGCTGTTACACAGTTATCGCAATCGCCACAACGAAGCAGCAGTCAAAGCCATTATCGACGAGGTGGCGCCTGAACTGCTCACCTCTTGCTCCGCCGACATCTGGCCGATCATTCGCGAATATGAACGGACTATCACCGCCACCATTAATGCCTATGTGCAGCCGATGGTGATTCACTACCTGGAATCGTTTGAACAGGCGTTGCACACCATGGGCGTTAAGCCGCCGCCGCGTATCACCAAATCCAATGGTGGGGTGATGGGCGTGGAGCAGGCGAAAAGTGAATGTGTGCAGATGGTGTTGTCCGGCACGGCTTCAGGCGTGATCGGTGCCAGCTTCCTTGCCAGCGCTTGTGGTTTCAACAAGATCCTGAGCCTTGATATTGGCGGCACCAGCGCGGACGTGGCGGTGATCGTCGATGGGCAAGTGGCGCAGGGCAACGGTGAAATCATCGGTGATTTCCCGATTTATATTCCGTCAGTGGCAGTCACCTCGGTGGGGCAGGGTGGCGGCTCGCTGGCGTGGATCGATAACCAGGGCGTGCTGCAGATGGGCCCGGATAGCGCCGGATCGCTGCCCGGGCCGGTGTGTTTCCAGCGTGGAGGGACGCAACCGACGGCGACCGATGCTTTTGCCGCCTGTGGCATGATCGGTCATGGCGATCTCGGTTACAACGCGGTGAAAGTCGATGTTGCTGCTGCACGTGCTGCCTGGCAACCGCTGGCAGATCAACTGGGTATCACGGTGGAAGAGACGGCGGAAACCGCCATCGAGCTGGCGATCTCCAGTATGTACGTTGATACCAGCGGATTGCTGTCGCGTTTTGGGTTGGATCCGCGTGAATTTTGGTTCCTCGCCTTTGGCGGCGCGGGCCCGATGATGGGGTGTTTCCTCGCCCGCGAACTCAATATGAAAGGGGTGATCGTGCCGCCTACACCGGGCGTGCTGTCAGCGCTAGGAGGGTTGGTGGCGGATATCCGCAATGATTTTATCCGCACGCTTTATAGCGATCTGGACGCGACGCTGGCGGATGCACTGGCAACGGAAGCGGAAGGCCTGAGCCAACGCGCACGCGGCTGGCTGTGCGAGCAACATGGCACTGATATGCCATTCACCTTGCACTACAGCGCTGATATGCGCTATCGCGGTCAGTCGTTTGAGATCGAAGTCGCGCTACAGCCAGAGTGGCTGGCGCAGGCCAACGTGGCGGCCTTGCACGAGGCCTTTGACCGCCAGCATCAGCTGCTATTTGGTCACAGTGATGCCAATGCACCCGTGCAGATTATCAACCTGCGTTTAGTGATCGCCTCGCCCACACCGAAGCCGACGCTCAACAACTTACCCGACGCGACCGAGCCCGTTGCCGTTGCGAAACGTGTCAGTGCCTGGATTGATGGCGCATCGCATCAGGTGGATGTGGTGGTGCGTGCCAGTCTGCGGGCCGCGCATCATCTCAACGGACCGGTGATCATCGCACAAGATGACTGTACCACCTGTGTTCCACCGCAGATGCAGGTGGATGTCGATACCTTTGGCAACTTGCTGATTACGCCTGTGGAGGCAAACTAATATGGCCATTAACGGACGTAACCTGCAAATTCTCGCGAACTATTGTGCCGCTGCGGCCGATGCGATGGCATTTACGCTGATGCGCACCGCGCACTCCACTTTCGTTAAAGAGACCGAAGATTTTTCCTGTCAGATTGTCAGCCGTGACGGCATGGCGTTCGCTTCGCCACGCAGCTTTGGCGCGCCCTGGTACAGCGGCATCGATTACGGCCCGGTGCTGGCGTTAATCGATCATTACGAAGAGGGCGATATCTGCATCACCAATGATTCGTATGCGGGCAATGTGGCCACCCACTCGCCGGATATCCACATCTGGAAGCCGGTGTTCCATAACGGTGAAATTGTCTGTTTTGTGGTGGGTCATATTCACAACACCGACGTGGGCGGTGCGGTGCCGGCTTCGCTGTCGCGCTCGCTGACCGATATCGTGCAGGAGGGCATTCGCATTCCGCCACTCAAGATTGTGCGCAACGGTGAGTTGAATGAAGAAGTCGCCAGCATTATGCGCCTCAACGTGCGTGTACCAGAGCAAAACTGGGGGGATTTCAAAGCGCAGATTGCTTCGGTAAACGTGGGCGAGCGTAAGATCCATGACATCATCGCGCGTTTCGGTATTGAGGATTTCCTGCAGGGCATTGAAGGCATTCTGGACTACGCCGAAGCGCAGGCGCGCAGCATTATCGCCACCATTCCGGATGGTGAATACTTCTATGCTGACTTTGCCGACGAAGATGGTGAAGGCGGCTATCCGTGCCGCGTGGCGATCACGCTGCGCATTAGCGGCGACACGCTGGAACTGGATTACACCGGCAGCGATCCGCAGCTGGCCTCCTCGCTGAATATGCCCACCGGTGGCCGTGAACGGCATCCGCTGGCGCTGGTGGGCGTCACTTATGTGCTCTCAACGCTGGATCGCCATCTGCTGCTTAATGCGGGCACCTTACGCCCGACGCGCGCCATCCTGCCGCCGGGCACCGTAATGAACTGTGAAGCGCCCGCCGCGGTAGGCATGCGTTCGCTGACCTGTGCGCTGTCGCAGATTGCCACCATCGGCGTGTTCTCCCAGGCATTGCCCGATCGCTTACCGGCAAACTCACCCGGCGGCAACTCAATCATGAATATCCGTACCAGCGATAGTCAGAACCGCAGCGTCGTGGCCTCGCTAGGGCCTGTCGGCGGTGGCGCGGGCGGGACGCCACGTCATGATGGCCCGGATGGTTCTGGCGGGTTATCGGCGTTTCTGAAAAACACGCCCATTGAGATCAACGAGGCAGAAGTGCCGATCCATTTCCATCGCTATGGGCTGGCGGCGGACAGTGCCGGTGCCGGGCGCTATCGCGGCGGTCTGGCCACGGAGATGGCGTTTGAAATTACCGCGCCCAACACCACGGTAACGGCGCGCAATCGCAACCGGTCAGTGTTCGCTTCGGCTGGCGTGCTGGGCGGTGAGTCAGGGGCATTGTCGCACTTCCGCACGCTGCGCAACGGCAAGGTCATTGAACACGGCAACACCGATGTCATTCGTTGCCAGCCAGGCGATATCGTTGAGGTACGCGGTCCGGGCGCGGGAGGGTATGGCCTGCCGGTGGGGCGCGAGCCGGCGGCGGTGCTGCAGGATGTGCGCTGCGGATTTGTTTCAGTGCAAGTGGCACGTAATAGCTATGGCGTGGCGATCATCAATGATGAGGTGGATGAGGTCACCACTGCGCGTTTACGCGCTGAGATGCAGCGCGAAGCCCGGCAGCATTTTGATCACGGCCCGACACGCACGGCATTTGAACAGCAGTGGACACCGGCGCGCTATGCGTTGCTCACCGCGTTTCTGGCAGAAGCGCCGGTCAGCTGGCGCCACTTCCTGAAGCAACAGGTGTTTGACGCCGTGGCGGCGGAGGCACAACCCGTTGCACTTAAGCCAGCCATAGCAGATACACAACCGGCAGCACTTGACGCGCAGATGCAGGCTATCTTTCAAAATCTGCAACAGCGCTATCCGGCGATGATGAACCGGTCGCACTAAGCGCTAATATTCAGCTTCAGGCTTTGCCATAGTCTTTTGTTGCCCGATGACGGTTCATCGGGCGCACTTAAGAGGATGTCACTATGGCTTCAGCAAACACCCCCGTTTGGTTTATTTCTGGCTGTTCAACCGGCTTTGGCCGGGAGCTGGCGCAGCAGACCATTGCGCGCGGCTTTCACACCGTGGTGACCGCGCGTGACCCGGAGAAAGTGCAGGATTTGGTGGCGGGGCATGACAATGCACTTGCGGTGGCACTGGATGTGACCGATCAGAGCAGTATCGATCGCGCGGTTCACGCGGCGCTGGAGAAATTCGGTGCCATTGATGTGCTGGTCAACAATGCGGGTTACGGCTATCAGAGTTCAGTCGAAGAGGGTGATGATCGCGAGATCCGTGATCAATTCGATGCCAACGTCTTTGGCCTGTTTGCCTTAACGCGTGCGGTATTACCGGCGATGCGCAAACAGCGTCGTGGACACGTCATCAATATCACCTCAGTGGCCGGATTCATTGGTTTTGCCAGCTCAGGCTACTACTCGGCCAGCAAACACGCCGTGGAGGGCTGGTCTGATTCACTGGCGGTTGAAGCGGCACCTTTGGGCATTCATGTTACCTGTGTTGAACCGGGGCCATTCCGCACCGACTGGGCGGGGCGTTCGCTGCATCAGACGCCGAGCACCTTACCGGAGTATGCCGACACGGCGGCAGCGCGCATGAAAGCCACGTCTGAATACAGCGGCACCCAGGCCGGCGATCCGGCACGCGCGGCCACGGCGATGATTGCCATCACCGAACATGACAATCCTCCGCGCCATTTGGTGATGGGCGCATGGGGTTATGAGGCGGTGACCAATAAGTTGAAAGAGCGCCTGGCGCAGATCGAAGACTGGAAACAGACGTCGATTGATACAGATTTTCCGTCATAACCCTGGTGCAGGGTAGATCGCGCCGCCACCGCTAACCGGATTAAACGCGAGCGGCGCGGTTTTGACGTCAATGCCCGTAGGGCGGAACACTCTCCTCCCGCTGGGCATTTATATCATCTTTTCAATCTCTTCAAACGGTACGGCCTGGCTGAACAGATATCCCTGCAGCTGATTACATCCCGCATCGGCCAGTGCCATTTTCTGGCCTTCGGTTTCGACCCCTTCAGCGGTCAGCGTTAAGCCCATAGCGTGACCCAGACGCACCACGGATTCAACGATTGCCGCAGAATTTTGCGCCACGCCCAGTGATTGGGTGAAGGAGCGATCAATCTTAATTTTGTCGACCGGGAACGTGCTGAGATAGTTGAGGCTGGAATAACCGGTGCCAAAATCATCCAGCGCAATCCGGAAACCGGCCTCACGCAGCGCGATGATGTTATTACGCGCTTCGTGCTCATCCTCAATCAATACGCCTTCGGTGATCTCCAGTTCCAGATGATGCGGATTGGCGCCTTCTTCACGCACAATTTCAACGATGCGCTCCACAAAGCCACTGGCGCGGAACTGCACGGGAGAAACGTTGACCGCCACAATCACCTGCGGCAATTTCAGTGAGGTTTTACAGGCTTCACGTAATACCCATTCGCCCAGCGGAATGATCATCCCGGTCTCTTCGGCGATGGCGATAAAGTCACCCGGCGAGACATCACCACGTACCGGATGCTGCCAGCGCAGCAGGGCTTCTAATCCCACCACACGCTGTCCGCTGATCTCCATCAGGGGTTGATACCACACGCGCAGGCCATCGAAATTGACCAGCGCCTGACGTAAATCCGTCGCCATCTGCTGGCGGGTGCGCAGCGATTCATCCATCACTTTTTCGAACTGGCGATACTGGCCGCGACCACTGTTTTTCGCCTCATAGAGCGCGATGTCCGCTTTACGCATCAGCTTCATGCGGTCAATGCCATCTTTAGGGGCCAGCGCCAGCCCGATGCTAACCCCAACCCAGACTTCGCTGCCTTGCAGCTCATAGGCTTCACTCAGCTCACTGATAATGCGTTTTGCCAATGCCTGCACCTGACCGATGTTATCGACGTCCGGCATCATCACAATAAATTCATCCCCACCGATGCGTCCTACGGTATCGCTGGCACGCAAGATGTGCGTGAGGCGGCGCGCCACCTCAATGATCAACTCATCGCCCGCATGATGACCATAGGTATCATTGATGTTTTTAAAGCGATCGAGATCAAGCAACAGCAGCGCCACACGCTGATCGTGCCGGGCGGATGCCGCCAGCGCCTGGGTCAGCCGATCTTCCACCAGCGCCCGATTCGGCAACCCGGTCAGCACATCGTGAAAAGCCAGATGCTGCGCTTGCGCTTCACTGGCACCGAGCTTAAGCAAAGATTGCGACAGATTGAGAGAGGAGGTCCAGATGCGTCTGACCATAAACAGACAGAGCAGGGTAATCAGCAGCACGGATAACAGTGTTGAAGGGCCGAGCATGCGCAACAACTGCGCACCGGGTTTATCCGGTAGCCAGCTCAGGTAACCCACGGCATCGCCTTGCTGTGAATTCAGTTGGTAGAGTGCATCTGTTCCGGGCTGCGGCGCGCCATCGCTAAAATGCAGCTGCTGCAGCTGGCTGCGATCCGCCAGATTACGTAAATAGCCATCATCGAGGAATTTGATACTCACTAATCGATAGCGGCCTGCTTCACGGGTGCTGCTGATATCGCCAACGGCCAGGGCCGCGGCACGTTGCCCAATGCGCACGAAATCGGCACGATCGCTGGGACCCGCCACCTCATCGCTGCTCACCACGAGCGGACTGGCCAGCATGTCTTTAAGGTATTGCCCTACGCTGTCACTGGATACGCGTTTACCCTCACGCCAGACCGCCAGTGGCTGATTGTTACGATCCATCAGCAGAATCAACTGGTGGTCAAACATGTCATAAAGCCAGCCGCCGATATTTTGATCTAACCAGTTCTGATCCGGCACGCCCAACGCCAATTGGTCAGCGAGAGGCGACCAGCGAGTCAAACTGCGCAGCTGACGCAAATGTTCATTCAAACTTTGGCTAAAGGAGGCCTCAATCATGCGTTGCTGTTGATCGCGAGCCTGTTCATTGCTCAGCGAGGTGCCCCAGAACAAGCCAACACCTGCTCCGGCAAAGGTTAAAACTAAAATCGCCACCAAAGGCAAAATCACTTCCCGAACGAAATTGCGTCTGAATCCATCTGACAGTTTGATTGTATTAATCATTTTAAGGTTCGCGTGACAAGGAGGGCTCATCAATAACGTTAGCAGACTTTACGCAAGCTTCACCCAGTAAGGAAAGCGATAAAGCGGTGAAAATAAGCGATAATTTTTTGAACACTGTAACAAAGGCAACAGTTAAAAATTTTTTATCAAAACCGCAGCCGTTTCACTTCGATCCTGCTGCCCTATAGCAAATTCATCCTCACGTCATTGAGTCGTCACGGCGCTGTCATCTGGCTCGCGCACTGTAGTCGCCATCTCGCAGCACTTGTCGCTGCGTTCCTCAACCATAGCGAATGAGGTATTGAACGTGATGGAGATATCCAGACATCCGACCACTGTTTACCAGGCGGTCGCCGCCCAACTGGAGCAGGCACTGCAAGAGCGTTATCGCTGCGGTGACTATCTGCCTTCCGAACAGCAGTTAGCCGACCACTATGAAGTCAACCGCCATACGTTGCGCCGCGCGGTGGATGAACTGGTGAACAAAGGGCTGCTGCAACGCCGTCACGGCGTCGGCATCCTGGTGTTGATGCGTCCCTATGATTACCCCTTGCATGCGCAGGCGCGCTTTAGCCAAAACCTGCTGGAGCAGGGCAGCCATCCGACCAGCGAACGTTTGCTGGCAGTGCTGCGACCGGCCAGCAGCGACGTGGCCAGTGCACTGGCCATTAATGAAGGCGACAACGTGATTCATCTGCGCACGCTGCGCCGCGTCAATGGCGTACCGGTGTGTGTCATCAATCACTTCCTGCCGGAACTGAGCTGGTGGCCGGCGATACAGCAGTTCCAGAACGGCTCGCTGCATGACTTTATGCAGCAGCACCTTGGCCTCGATTTAACGCGTTCGCAAACCCGAATCAGCACCCGCCGCGCCCAGGCTAAAGAGTGTAAACAGCTGGAGATTGCCCTGCAGTCACCGCTGCTGTGCGTGCGCACCCTGAATAAACACCGTGACGGTCAGGTAGCGGAATACTCCGTCAGCCTGACGCGTGGCGACATGATTGAACTGACTCTGGAGCATGAATGAAACAGCAAACCGCTCGCCAGCATTGGCTATCGGTACTCGCGCACAGCGAAGCCAGCCAGCTAAATGCCCACTGGCAGTCGCTGCACCTCAATGCACAATTTAAAGCGATTCGTCCCGCCGAAACCGGTTTAACCCGTTTGCAGGCGCGCATGGGCGGTAGCGGCAAACGCTTCGTAATGGGCGATGCCACCGTCACGCGTGCCGTAGTGAAACTGCACGATGGCACCCTTGGCTTCAGCTATGTGCTGGGCCGCGATAAAGCCCATGCCGAACGCTGCGCCGTGATTGATGCGCTGCTGCAACAGCCGGAAACCCATGCGCTGTTGCAGGAAAAATTAATTGCCCCGCTGGCGGCCTTGCGTGAAGAGCAGCGTCAGCTGCGTGCACGTGAAATCGCCAGCTCTAAAGTGGACTTCTTTACGCTGGTACGCGGAGATAACTAATGACATTACTCGCCAGTTTTAACCATCCGGTTGCCGATTCACAGCGTGCTTTTCGTCGCATCCTGAAAGCCATGAGCGAGCCAGGCGTGATGGTCTCACTGCCGCTGGAACAGGGCTGGGGCGATTTGTCTCCTGCCGCGACGGCGGTACTGCTGACGCTGGTGGATCAGGAGAGTGCGCTGTGGCTGGATAGCCGTGTAGACAGCGAAATCGTGCGTAACAACCTGCGTTTCCACACCGGTGTGCCGATTGTGGAAGAGCGCCATGCACCGTTTGCCTTAACCCATGCAGCGTCAAATCCGGATCCTGCGCAGTTCGCGCCGGGCGACAATATGTCACCGGAAAAAAGTACCACGCTGATCATTGAAGTGCCCTCCCTGAATGGGGGTTTAACCCTGCGCCTGTCCGGCCCTGGCCTGCGTGAATCACGCGCCATCGCGCCACAGTTGCCGGAAGCGATTCTGACTTATCTGCGTGAGCGTCCGCATCCGTTCCCATTGGGCGTGGATCTGATTTTCACCTGCGGTGAAGCGATGATGGCCTTGCCACGCACCACTGACGTGGAGGTGTGCTGATGTACGTTGCGGTGAAAGGGGGCGAGAAGGCGATAGCCAGCGCCCATGAGCTTCAGGCCGATCTGCGCCGTGGCGACCGCGACGTGGCGGAACTGGGTTGCGATCAGGTCGCGCAACAGTTGGGATTAGCGGTGGATCGCGTGATGACCGAAGGCGGCATTTACGATCCCCAGCTCGCGGCCTTAGCGATTAAACAAGCCAGCGGCGATTTGGTGGAAGCCATCTTCCTGCTGCGCGCCTATCGCACCACCTTGCCACGTCTGGCCGACAGCATGGCGCTGGAAACCGATGAGATGCGCATCGAACGTCGTATTTCGGCGGTCTACAAGGATTTGCCGGGCGGCCAGGTGCTCGGCCCCACTTACGATTACAGCCATCGTCTGCTCGATTTCACGTTGCTGGCCAACGGTGAAACCCCGGCGGCACCACGTGACGATCAGGCACTGCCTGAACGCTGTCCGCACGTGTTCAGCATGATGACCAAAGAGGGTCTGGCGGCGCGTGAAGAGGATGATGGCAGCGAGCCGTGCGATATCACCCGCGAGCCGCCCGGTTATCCGGCGACGCGCGCGGCACGCCTGCAACAGCTGGTACGCGGCGATGAAGGTTTTCTGCTGGCGCTTGGATATTCCACCCAGCGTGGCTACGGGCGTAACCATCCGTTTGCCGGTGAGATTCGCACCGGCTATCTCAGCGTATCAATCTGCCCGGAAGAGCTGGGCTTCGAGATTGATATCGGCGAAATCCTGCTGACCGAGTGTGAAATGGTTAACGGCTTCACCACGCAAACTGAAGGTGCGCCGCACTTCACCCGTGGTTACGGCCTGGTGTTTGGGCGCTCAGAGCGTAAAGCGATGGCAATGGCGCTGGTGGATCGTGCCCTGCAGGCCCCCGATTACGATGAACGTATTGCCGGTCCGGCGCAGGATGAAGAGTTTGTGCTGTCGCATGCCGACAACGTGGAAGCGGCGGGCTTTGTTTCGCATCTGAAACTGCCGCATTACGTCGATTTCCAGGCGGAGCTGGAGTTGCTGAAACGGCTGCGTGAACAGGTTCAGGAGCAAAACGATGAGTGAGTTAACCGGCTATAACAACGGCTATCTGGATGAGCAGACCAAGCGCACCATTCGTCGCGCGATCCTCAAAGCGGTAGCGATTCCGGGTTATCAGGTGCCGTTTGCCGGACGAGAAATGCCGATGCCTTACGGCTGGGGCACTGGCGGGATCCAGATCACCGCCAGCATCATTGGTGACAGCGACGTGCTGAAGGTGATTGACCAGGGCGCGGATGACACCACCAACGCCGTATCCATCCGTCGTTTCTTCCAGCGCGTCAGCGGCGCAGCGACCACTGAAGCCACCAAAGATGCCACGCTGATCCAGACGCGTCACCGCATTCCGGAGACGCCACTGCAGGAAGATCAGGTGCTGATTTTCCAGGTGCCGATTCCTGAGCCGCTGCGCTTTATCGAACCACGCGAAACGGAAACTCGCACCATGCACGCACTGGAAGAGTACGGCATCATGCAGGTCAAACTGTATGAAGATATCGCCCGCTACGGCCATATCGCCACCACCTACGCCTATCCGGTCAAGGTCAACGATCGCTACGTGATGGATCCATCGCCGATTCCGAAATTCGACAACCCGAAGATGCACATGATGCCCGCACTGCAGCTGTTTGGTGCTGGCCGTGAAAAACGCATCTACGCGCTGCCGCCGTACACCAAAGTGGAAAGCCTCGACTTCGACGACCACCCATTCACCGTACAAAGCTGGGATGAACCCTGTGCCCTGTGCGGTTCACGCCACAGCTACCTTGATGAGGTGGTCATGGATGATGCCGGTACGCGCATGTTTGTCTGCTCCGATACCGATTTTTGCCACCAGCAGCAGGAACAACAACATGCACAGTGAACAGCCGCTGCTTGCGGTCAACAATCTGACGCACCTCTATGCGCCAGGCAAAGGTTTTGAAGACGTTAGCTTTGAACTCTATCCAGGGGAAGTCTTGGGCATTGTGGGCGAGTCTGGTTCCGGCAAAACCACGCTGCTGCGCAGCCTGTCGGCGCGTTTAGCGCCACAGCAGGGCAACATTCTCTATCGCGCTCAGGATCTCTATCAGCTAAGTGAAAGCGATCGCCGCCGCTTACTGCGCACCGAGTGGGGCGTGGTGCATCAGCATCCATTGGATGGATTGCGTCCGCAGGTCACGGCAGGCGGCAATATCGGTGAGCGCTTGATGGCCGTCGGCCAGCGCCATTATGGCGATATCCGTAAAGAGGCGATGCGCTGGTTGCAGGACGTCGAAATCCCCGCTAACCGCATCGACGATTTGCCGACCACCTTCTCCGGCGGTATGCAGCAGCGTTTGCAGATTGCCCGCAACCTGGTGACCCAGCCCACGCTGGTGTTTATGGATGAGCCGACCGGCGGACTGGATGTATCCGTGCAGGCGCGACTGCTGGATCTGCTGCGTACCTTGGTACGTGAACTCAATCTGGCGGTGGTGATTGTCACGCACGATCTCGGCGTGGCGCGCTTGCTGGCGCACCGTCTGTTGGTGATGAAGCAGGGCAGAGTGGTGGAGAGCGGTCTGACCGATCGGGTGCTGGACGATCCGCACCATCCCTACACCCAACTGCTGGTTTCATCGGTGCTGGCTTAACTTCATCAGGACATCAACATGCAACCTTTATTGCGCGTAGAGAAACTCAGCAAAACCTTTGTGCTGCACAACCAGAGCAGCGCCGAGCTGCCGGTGCTGCAGGATGCCAATCTTGAAGTGTGCGCCGGTGAGTGCGTGGTGCTGCACGGTCGCTCCGGCAGCGGAAAATCCACCTTACTGCGCGCGCTGTACGGCAACTATCAGGCCAACAGCGGTCATATCTGGCTGCAACATCAGGGTGAGTGGATCGATATGGCACAGGCTCCCGCGCGCCAGATACTGGCGATTCGCCGCGAAACCGTTGGCTGGGTCAGCCAGTTCCTGCGGGTGATCCCTCGCGTCCCGACGCTGGAGATCGTAATGCAACCGCTGTTAGAGCGCGGCGTGGAGCGTGCTTTCTGCGAGAAACGTGCCAAAGAGCTGCTGACACGGCTGAATGTGCCGGAGCGTTTATGGTCACTCGCGCCATCCACTTTCTCCGGTGGTGAACAGCAGCGCGTCAACATCGCGCGTGGTTTTATCGCCGACTATCCAGTGCTGCTGCTGGATGAACCTACCGCTTCCCTCGACAGTGCCAACAGCGCCGCGGTGGTGGAATTGATTGAACAGGCGCGCACCCGTGGTGCCGCCATTGTGGGTATTTTCCATGACGAAGCGGTGCGCGCACGCGTGGCCGATCGCCTGCACGTCATGCAGCCGGTTAAAACAGGAGCAGAAGCATGATCGTCAATAACGTCCGTTTGGTGCTGGAACATGAAGTTGTCACCGGTTCGCTGGAAATCCGTGAGGGTCGCATTGCCAGTTTCAGTGACAGTACCAGCCAATTAGCGGGCGCACTGGATGGCGAAAACGCCTTCCTGCTGCCAGGTCTGGTCGAGTTGCACACCGATAACCTCGATAAGTTCTTCACGCCGCGTCCGAAAGTGGACTGGCCGGCGCACTCAGCAATGAGTAGCCACGATGCGCTGATGGTCGCCAGCGGTATTACCACGGTGCTGGATGCCATTGGTGTCGGCGATGTGCGCGACGGCGGTCATCGCATTGAGAACCTGAGCAAGATGATCAACGCGATTCAGGACAGTAACCGCAAAGGCATTAACCGTGTCGATCACCATCTGCACCTGCGCTGTGAGTTGCCCCATAACACCACACTGCCGCTGTTCGAAAAGCTGATGAGTACGCCGGAGCTGTCATTGGTGTCGCTGATGGACCATTCGCCAGGTCAGCGTCAGTACGCTTCACTGGAGATGTATCGCCTCTATTATCAGGGCAAATATTCGCTTAATGATGAGCAGATGGATCAGTTCGAGCGTGAGCAACTGGCGCTGGCCGCTGAGTTCTCCACCCCGAACCGCAACGCCATTTCCGGCCTGTGCCGTTCGCGCGGCATTCCGATTGCCAGCCACGATGACGACACAGCGGCACACGTTGCCGAATCACACGATGTGGGCAGCACCATTGCTGAATTCCCCACCACGCTGGAGGCCGCACGCGCCTCGCGCGAATGCGGTATGCAGGTGTTGATGGGCGCGCCGAATATCGTACGCGGCGGCTCGCATTCCGGCAACGTGGCAGCCTGGGAGCTGGCCAGCCATGGCCTGCTGGATATTTTGTCATCCGACTACTACCCGGCGAGCCTGCTGGACGCGGTGTTCCGCTTAGTGGCGGATGAGCGCAACAGCCTGACGTTGCCACAAGCCGCCGCGCTGGTGACACGTAATCCGGCTCGCGCTATTGGTTTGCACGATCGCGGGGTGATTGGCGAAGGCATGCGTGCCGACCTGGTGCTGGCGCATACCGAACATGGGCATCCTCACATTCGCCACGTCTGGTCGCAGGGCCGGCTGGTGTTCTGATGGCGCGCCTGATCTGGCTAACCGGGCCTTCGGGCTCGGGTAAAGACAGTCTGTTGAATGCGCTACGCGAAGCGCCGCCGGATAACCTGGTCATCGCCCATCGCTACATTACGCGTCCGGCCGATGCCGGGGGCGAAAACCATGTGGCGCTGAGCGAGGCCGAGTTTCGGCGGCGTCAGACACTGGGATTGTTTGCCATTAGCTGGCAGGCACACGGCCTGTATTACGGTCTGGGAGAAGAGATCGATCACTGGCTGGCGCGGGGTTTAAATGTGCTGGTCAATGGTTCACGTCTGCATTTGCCGATTGTTGAGCAGCATTACGGGGCACAACTGTTGCCGCTGGTGCTGCAAGTCTCTCCGGCGGTGCTGGAAATGCGTTTACGGCAGCGCGGACGTGAAAGTGAAGCCGAAATCGGTAAACGGCTGGCGCGTGCGGCAGAACCGCTGCCTGCGCACTGCCATCCGCTCAATAACGATGGCGCACTTAGCGATACGCTCGACCGGCTGCGCCAGTTGCTGGAGCATCCGCCATGAAACTCACTTTTCTCGGTACTGGAGGCGTGCAATCTGCGCCGCTGTTTGGCTGTGATTGCCACGCCTGTGAACGCGCCCGCCTTGAACCACGACGCGCTCGTGCTGCCACCAGTGCGCTGATTGACACCGGCAGCGAACGTATTTTGCTGGATGCCGGACGTCACGATCTGCATCAGCGCTTTCGTCCCGGCGAGTTGAGCCGCATTTTACTGACCCATTTTCATATGGATCATGTAGCGGGACTCTTTAGCCTGCGTTGGGGATTGGGTGAACCGATTCCGGTGTGGGCGCCACCGGATGAGAAGGGCTGTAATGACCTGTTTAAGCATCCGGGCCTGCTGGATTTCCGCTCCGCGCTCACGCCTTTTGTGCCTCACAGTTTCGGGACGTTGCAGGTCACGCCGCTGCCGTTACAGCACTCAAAACTCACTTATGGCTACCTGTTCGACTGGCACGGTACGCGTCTTGCCTGGCTGTGTGATACCTGCGGACTACCCCCGGACACTGCAGATTTTCTTGATGGTCAACCGCTGGATCAGCTGGTGATTGACTGCAATGACCCGCCGCGAGAAAGCGTGCGCAATCATAATGATGTGACGCGCGCATTGCAGATTATTGAACAGCTGGCGCCGCGCCAGGCCTGGCTTATCCACCTGAGCCATGAGATGGACAGTTGGTTACTCAACAATCGCTTACCGGACAATGTGCTGGCGGCTACTGACGGTCAGACCATCACGGTCGGTTCCTCACACGCTGTCACTGTTTAATCATTTTACTGTCATCAAGACTTCATCGGATTTGCCCGTAATAACGGGCAATCAAGACCTCAGCGAGATGGAGTGCAACATGGCACAGGCATTACTGAAAACCGTTATCGACAATCCTTATGTTCCGCACGCCGGGCAAGGCAACAAGGTGCTGTCGGTACAGGGACTGTGCAAGGCGTACGGCGAAAACCGCGTACTGGATAATGTCAGCTTCGATCTGCATGCGGGCGAGCTGGTGGCCGTGATTGGTCGCTCAGGCGCAGGCAAATCGACACTGTTACACATGCTGAACGGCACCATCAGTGCTTCGCAGGGCGCGATTCTCAGCAATCGTCAGGGTGAAGCGGATCGTGATGTAGTGACGCTCAACAGCCGCCAGATGCGCGAATGGCGCAGCGAATGCGGCATGATCTTCCAGGACTTCTGTCTGGTGCCGCGTCTTGATGTACTGACCAACGTCCTGCTGGGACGCCTGAGCCAGACCTCAACCCTGAAATCCTTCTTCAAAGTGTTCTCCGAAGCGGACCGTGCGCAGGCCATTGAGCTGCTGCAGTGGATGAACATGCTGCCGCAGGCGCTGCAGCGTGCGGAGAACCTGTCAGGCGGACAGATGCAGCGCGTGGCGATTTGCCGTGCGCTGATGCAGAACCCGCGCATCCTGCTGGCGGACGAGCCGGTGGCCTCACTCGACCCGAAAAACACCAAACGCATCATGGATGTGCTGCGCCAGGTGAGTGAGCAGGGCATCAGCGTGATGGTGAACCTGCACTCGATTGAACTGGTGAAGCAGTACTGCACCCGTGTTATCGGCATTCAGCGCGGCAAAGTGCTGTTTGACGGACATCCTTCTCAGTTGACCGATGGCTTGCTGCATGAGCTGTACGGCGACGAAATTAACCAGCTCCACTAACTTCCACGGCAAGAGAAAAAACACGAATGAAACTGACCTCTTTAGCTTTATTGACTGTTGCAATGACTTTTGGCGTTAACGCAGCGGATGCACCAAAAGAATTGAACCTCGGGATTTTGGGTGGACAGAACGCCACTCAGCAGATCGGTGATAACCAGTGCGTGAAAGATTTCTTCGATAAAGAGCTGAATGTCGATACCAAAATGCGCAACTCGTCTGACTACTCAGGCGTGATTCAGGGCCTGCTGGGTAACAAAATTGATATGGTGCTGAGCATGTCTCCAGCATCTTACGCTTCCGTCTATCTGCAGAACCCGAAAGCGGTTGATGTTGTCGGCATCGTGGTAGATGACAAAGACGGTTCACAGGGTTACCACTCAGTCGTGATCGTGAAAGCGGACAGCCCGTACAAAAAACTGGAAGACCTGAAAGGTAAATCTTTCGGCATGGCCGATCCGGATTCAACTTCTGGCTTCCTGATGCCAAACCAGGCGTTCAAGAAAGAGTTCGGTGGCACAGTTGACGACAAGTACAATAACACCTTCTCCAGCGTCACCTTCTCTGGCGGCCATGAGCAGGACATCCTGGGTGTGCTGAATGGTCAGTTCGAAGGCGCAGTGACCTGGACCTCCATGATCGGTGATTACGACAAGGGTTATACCTCTGGTGCCTTTGGCCGCATGATGCGTATGGACCAACCTGACCTGATGAAGAAAATCCGTATCATCTGGCAGTCTCCGCTGATCCCGAACGGTCCAATCCTGGTGAGCAATAACTTGCCCGCTGACTTCAAACAGAAGCTGGTGGCGGCGATCAAGAAGCTGGATAAAGAAGACCACAGCTGCTTTGTTAAAGCGGTGGGCGGTGCTCAGCACATCGGCCCGGCAACCGTTGCCGATTATCAGAACATCATTGATATGAAACGTGATCTGATGAAAGGCTCACGCGGTTAATTTCGCGTCTGGCTGGCAGGGTCGCCCGTGATGGCGACCCTTTTCACATCTGCACCACCCTCTACCACAGGACATTCCCCTTGACCGATTTCGAACACTACTACCAACGCATTCGTCGCCAGCAAAAGCGCGACACTGTGCTCTGGTCGCTGCTGTTGGTGGCGCTCTACCTCGCTGCGGGCAAGATGGCGGAATTCAATCTGGTCACCGTCTGGCAATCACTGCCACACTTTTTCGATTACATCGGCGAAACCGTGCCGGTGTTGCATCTGCCCGTGCTGTTCTCCGATGGAAAAACCGAAGGCTCGCTGGCCTATTGGGGCTACCGTCTGCACTTCCAGTTGCCGCTGATCTGGGAAACCCTGCAGCTGGCGCTGTCGTCGACCATTGTGGCAGTGATGGTGGCTGGGGTACTGGCGTTTTTCGCAGCTGATAACACCCAGACGCCGCGCAGCGTCCGCATCGCGATCCGTGCTTTCGTCGCTTTCCTGCGCACCATGCCAGAACTGGCGTGGGCAGTGATGTTCGTGATGGCGTTTGGCATTGGGGCGATTCCCGGCTTCCTCGCACTGGCGCTGCACACCGTGGGCAGCCTGACCAAACTGTTTTATGAATCGATTGAAAGCGCTTCAGACAAACCGGTGCGCGGCCTCGCGGCATGTGGAGCGACCAAATTACAGCGCATGCGCTTCGCCTTCTGGCCGCAGGTGAAACCAATGTTTCTCTCTTACAGCTTTATGCGTCTGGAAGTGAACTTCCGTTCTTCTACCATCCTTGGATTGGTGGGGGCGGGCGGTATCGGTCAGGAGCTGATGACCAACATCAAACTGGATCGTTACGATCAGGTGAGCATCACACTGCTGCTGATCATTGTGGTGGTGTCGCTGCTGGATACGGTATCCGGCTGGTTGCGCCGTCGCGTGGTGGAAGGGGATATCAAATGATCGCATTAGTACCGGATGTGGCAAAACTGAAGCAGGAACATCCTGCACTGTTCGCCGCACAGAACCGTTATCTACGCCGCGTGGCTGGAGTTGCACTTGCCATCGCGCTCTATTACCTGTTCTTCTTTGAGTTTTTCGGTATTGAGTGGAGCCGAGTTATTATCGGTTGCGAGCAACTAGGGCGTTACTTCCTGCGCATGTTCGTTTGGCAAGACTTTATGAACTGGCCATTTGGCTATTATTTCTCCCAGATTGGCATCACGTTGGCGATTGTCTTCGCCGGGACGCTGACCGCTTCCATTATTGCGCTGCCGGTTTCCTTCCTTGCCGCCCGCAACGTGATGCACGATCCGATTGCCCGTCCGATTTCCTTAGTGGTGCGCCGTTTGCTTGACATCCTGCGCGGTGTCGATATGGCGATTTGGGGCCTGATCTTTGTGCGTGCAGTTGGCATGGGACCACTGGCGGGTGTGCTGGCGATTGTGGTACAGGATGTGGGCTTACTGGGCAAACTGTATGCGGAAGGGCATGAAGCGGTTGAGCGTTCGCCGAGCCGGGGTTTAGGTGCGGTGGGGGCCAATAGTCTGCAGAAACATCGCTTTGGCATCTTTACCCAATCCTTCCCGACCTTCCTGGCATTGAGCCTGTACCAGATTGAATCCAATACCCGTTCGGCGGCGGTACTCGGCTTCGTTGGCGCAGGGGGTGTCGGTCTGGTTTATGCCGAGAACATGCGCCTGTGGAACTGGGATGTGGTGATGTTCCTGACCATCCTGTTGGTTGGCGTGGTGATGATCATGGATGTGATCTCCAGCAAACTGCGTAAGCGCTACATCACGGGGAAACCGTTGCCGCTGTGGCAGCCTGCCGTGCGCGATTAAGCCGTTTACTGCGTTGCCAGGCGCGCTCCAGCGCCTGCGCTAATTGTGCCTGCTGCCAGGGCTTCGCCAGCCGTTCACATAGCGGCAGCGTGACCTGGCTCTGGCGCAAATCCTGACCGCTGATCAGCAGGGTGGCCAGTTCTGGCCACTGCTGCTGTGCCTGACGAATCACATCCGCCCCGTTTAACGCGCCGGGTAACATCAAATCACTGATCAACAACTCAATATCTGGCGTCTGCCGCAGCAGCGTGAGTGCGGATTCGCCATCGCCACACTCTAAAGTGAGGTAGCCGAGTTGATGCAGATGCTCACACAATGTCTGCCTGACGGCGGGTTCATCATCCAGCACCAACACCAGCCGGTCACTGCTGGCACCCGGCGTAAACTCGGGAAGAGTCGGCGCGGGCTGGACCGCTTCCGGTGCGCGAGGCAGTAACAGGCGCACGGTGGTACCCTGGCCGGGGGCGGTTTCCACTTCGATCTGCCCGCCAGATTGACGCACAAATCCATATACCATCGACAACCCCAGTCCGCTGCCGCTGCCGGTCTCTTTGGTGGTGAAAAATGGCTCAAACACCTGTTCACGTACCTCGGCTGACATGCCGCAGCCGTGATCGATAACTTCAATGGTCACGCGATCGCGTTTACCATCCGCTTCCTGCATTCGCTGATTCCAGATGCGCAGGCGAATTTCTCCGCTCTGTTTCTCCATGGCATCGCGTGCATTGACCACCAGATTCATCAGCGCATTTTCCAGTTGCCCGGCATCGATCCACGCGGGCCAGCCGGGGCGTTGCGCATCAACCACTAATTGCTGACCGGGCAACAGTGCATGCTGTAACAGTGAGTGCAGATTATCGACCAGCTCAATGACTGATACCGCACGCGGATAAAGCGACTGTTTACGTGAGAAGGCCAGCAGCCGCTGGGTAAGCTGTGCCGCGCGGTCGGCCGCCAGCCGGGCTCGCTCAATGCGACTGGCCAGTGAACCGGAGGGGAGTTGGCCCACGGTGAGGGCCAGACTGCCAATAATCACGGCCAGCAGGTTGTTAAAGTCGTGGGCGATACCGCCGGTGAGTTGGCCCACCGCTTTCATTTTTTGGCTGTGCAGCAGCGCTTCTTCCAGCGCCTTACGTGTGGTGCGCTCAAGCACGGTATTGACCATGCCCCGGCGTGGCACCGGGCTAAAGCGCAGTTCCAGCGTGCGGCCGTCGGGCAGGCGAACTTCCTGCGCATCCTGCAGGCTGGTGAGCTGCACATCCATTCGCTCTAGCAGACGTTGATAATGCAGGCCGCGATGCAGGTCGCGTGCCGGAATGCCGAGTAACTCGGCGTACTGCGCGTTCCACACCACCAGTTGCCCACTGTTATCGAACAGCGCAAAGCCATCGCGCATCGCGAGGAAAGTGGATTCCAGCTGATTGCTTTTCTCTTTTAACAGGCGGGAAGTGTGGGCCAGTGAAGCCGTATTGCGTGCAAAGACGTTAAAGGCGCGAGCCAGATCGCCGAGCTCATCACGGCGGGCCAATCCCGGAACATTGACGCTTTTCTCGCCCTGGGCCAGACGCGTCATGGCGTGGGCGATAGCGGTCAGGCTGGAACCGAGATTGCGATAAATGTAGTAACCCGCGTAACCGGTGATCAGCAGTGCCAGTAGCATAAACAGGCCAATAAAACCGATGATGGAGTCCAGTTCCTGATGCGTGGAGGTGCTGCGCGCATCGCTCTGCTGCGCCACCAGTTGCACATAATGAGTGATGTCGCCATTCAGCATCGCCACCAGCGCTTTGATGCGATAGGTCGCGTAGGCAATCGCGATATCGCTCTGCTCAAGCTGTTCAGCGACCGGCTGCAGGCTGCGCGCGGTGTCGACCAATCGGTCACGCTGCATTGCCAGCGCATCTTGTAACGGTAAGGCGGACCAGATGGGCAGCACCTGCTGTAATTGCTGTTCAGCGGCTTGTGGCGCAGTGGATTGGATTGCCACCTTTAACAGGGCATCCGTTTGCTGGCGCAGCGGCAAAAAAGCGCCGTCGCTGGCGAGCACATCAATGCGATTCAGCAAGAGTTGTGCCTGCCACAGGCCACTCAGCATCACATTACGTTGTAAGTGGCGTTGATGGCCAACCCTAAGCAGCTGATTGATGCTCTGTTCCAGCATCTGGCTGCGTTCTCGAATGCGCGCCAGCAGTTCAGGTTGCTGTGCGGCCAGAGGCGCGTTCGCCAGCAGGGATAGGGATTGTTGTAACGCTTGCTGCGTCTGCTGCAGACGAGCCGACTCGCTTTGATACTCCAGCGCACCCACCACCTGCGCCAATCGTACGGCGGCGGTGGCCACGTTGGCAGTATCCCGCGCCAGCGCCAGGCTGCCGTTCATATCCGCCAGGGTTTGCGCCTGTGCCTGCTCCTGAATGTGACCGGCGTGGCGAAATCCAAAAATAGCCACCAGGCTCACCGCCAGCGTGACACTCACCACTAACAGGTTAAACAGCAGCAGGCGACCCCGCGCGCCAGCGTGCCAGTGCAGACTCTGACTCATTGCGGTCACTCCTTACCTCTCAGCTCCCGGCGAGTATAGAAGCGTGACCGGGGCGCAATATGACAAATATGAATGGCCGCTGACATTTTCCATTTATCTGGCGTTGCAACACTCGGCGACAACTTCAGAAAGCAGGAGTCAGGCGATGGCGGCGACACCGATATTAGAAATGCGCGAAATCACCCGACGCTTCGGCAGTTTCTACGCGTTAAAGGGCGTGGATCTGACCGTGTGGCCGGGTGAAGTCCATGCGCTGATGGGCGAAAACGGTGGCGGGAAAAGTACGCTGATGAAGATTCTGGCCGGTGCTTATACCGCCAGCAGCGGGGAAATTCTTATCAACGGTAAACCCTACGCCATCAAAGGCCCAAAAGAAGCGCTGGCAGCAGGCATCACGCTGATTTATCAGGAAATCAATCTGGCACCTAATCTCACCGTGGCAGAGAACATCTTTCTCGGCAGCGAGATCACGCGCGGTGGGCTGGTGAAACGGCGGCAGATGGCGGAAGAGGCACAGCAGGTGATTAATCGTCTGGGTGCCCAATTCAGTGCCAACGATCTGGTGAGCAAACTCAGTATCGCTGAGCAGCAGCAGGTGGAGATTGCCCGCGCGCTGCACCGCAACAGCCGCATTCTGGTGATGGATGAACCCACGGCAGCACTCTCCAATCGCGAAACCGAACAGCTGTTTGCGCTGATTAAACGCCTGCGCAGCGAAGGCATGGCGATCATTTACATTAGCCATCGCATGGCCGAAGTGTATGAGCTTTCGGATCGCGTCAGCGTGCTGCGTGATGGGCAGTATGTTGGCAGCCTGACGCGCGATCAGCTTAATGCCAGTGAACTGGTGCGCATGATGGTTGGCCGTCCGCTGAGCGATCTGTTCAATAAAGACCGCAACATTCCCTTCGGCGAGGTCCGTCTCGCTGTCAATCACCTGACCGATAACCGCAAAGTCCATCCCAGTAGTCTCTCGGTGCGTGCCGGGGAGATTGTCGGATTGGCGGGATTGGTCGGTGCCGGACGCAGTGAGCTGGCGCAGCTGATTTTTGGCGTGCATCAACCCAGGGGAGGCGAAATCTGGATCGATGGCGAGAAAGTCAAAATTCATTCGCCGCGAGATGCCATCGCACGTGGTATTGGCTTCCTCACCGAGAACCGTAAAGAGCAGGGGCTGTTCCTGGAACTGGCCGCACAGGAAAACATCGTGATGGCGACGCTGGAACGCGATGCCAGCTACGGCCTGCTTAATCGGCGTAAAGGGCAAAAGATTGCCGGTGATGCCATCGAATCACTCAACATTCGTGTGCCGCACGCCCAGGTACGGGCCGGGGGGCTATCGGGCGGTAATCAACAGAAACTGCTGATCTCACGCTGGGTAGCGATTGCACCACGCATTCTGCTGCTGGATGAGCCCACGCGCGGCGTGGACGTCGGCGCCAAGAGTGAAATCTACCGCATGATGAACCAGATGGCGCAACAGGGCGTGGCGATTTTGATGATCTCCAGCGAACTGCCGGAGGTGGTCGGGATGAGTGACCGCGTGTATGTGATGCGTGAGGGCAGTATTGCCGGAGAGCTGAGCGGCGCAGAGATTAGCCAGGAAAACATTATGACACTGGCCACCGGCGCACAGCCGGTACAGGCCTGAGGAGACCGCAATGACCAGTGAAACTGCACGCGTAAAAAGTCCAACGCTTAAACGCGCCTTGATGAGCGACCTGCTGCAAACGGTAGGGATTCTGCCGATTTTGATCCTGATTGTGGCGGTATTTGGTTTTGTTGCGCCGAACTTCTTTACCGAAGCTAACCTGCTGAATATTACCCGTCAGGCTTCGATCAATATCGTGCTGGCGGCGGGGATGACCTTTGTGATCCTCACCGGCGGGATCGATCTGTCAGTGGGCTCGATGCTGGGCACCACGGCGGTCGTGGCGATGGTGGTGTCGCTGGATCCGGCCTTTGCGGGCCTGACCATCCCGGCGGCGCTCGGCGCAGGGCTGATTATGGGCCTGTTCAACGGACTGTTGGTGGCATGGGCTGGCTTACCGCCCTTTATCGTGACGCTCGGCACCTATACCGCCTTGCGCGGGGCGGCGTATTTACTGGCGAATGGCACTACCGTCATCAACTCTGACATCAATTTCGAGTGGATAGGCAACGGTTATCTCGGGCCGATCCCCTGGCTGATCATTATTGCCTTTGCCGTCATCGCGCTGTGCTGGTTCATTCTGCGCCGTACCACCCTGGGTGTGCACATCTACGCCGTGGGCGGCAACGTGCAGGCGGCGCGCCTCACCGGGATCAAGGTCGGCATGGTGCTGGTGTTTGTCTATGCCATGAGCGGCATGTTGTCGGGATTAGGCGGATTGATGAGCGCCTCACGCCTCTACAGCGCCAACGGCAACCTGGGTGTGGGGTACGAGTTAGATGCAATCGCCGCGGTGATTCTGGGCGGCACCAGTTTTGTCGGCGGTATCGGCACCATTACCGGCACGCTAATTGGTGCGCTGATAATCGCCACGCTGAACAACGGCATGACGCTGATGGGCGTTTCTTACTTCTGGCAGTTGGTCATTAAGGGCGCTGTGATCATCATTGCCGTACTCATCGATAAGTACCGCACACGTCATCACGTGGGTTAAGGGTGTACTTGCAACAGGCTGTCACACAACGGCGATCTGCTGGATCGCCAACATAATCAAAAAAGCAGGAGAACATCGACTATGCGTTTTAATCCGATTCTGACCGGACTGCTGGCGGCGACGTTGTTGAGTGCGCCACTGGTGCAGGCAAAAGAACTCAAATCCATTGGTGTCACCGTCGGCGATCTCGCCAATCCGTTCTTCGTGCAGATCACTAAAGGTGCTGAGCTGAAGGCGCGTGAACTGGCCGGCGACAAGGTCAATGTGACGCTGGTTTCCAGCGGTTACGATCTTGGTCAGCAGGTGGCGCAGATAGATAACTTTATCGCCGCCAAAGTGGACATGATCATCCTTAACGCCGCCGATTCCAAAGGCATCGCTCCCGCGGTGAAACGTGCGCGTGATGCCGGCATCGTGGTGGTGGCGGTCGACGTGGCGGCTGACGGTGCCAATGCCACCATTACCTCCGATAACACCCAGGCAGGTGCGATGGCCTGTAAATACATCTCTGATCGCCTGAAAGATAAAGGCAACGTGGTGATCATCAACGGACCGCCGGTGTCAGCGGTGCAAAACCGGGTTGAAGGCTGTATGAACGAGCTGAAAACTCATCCCGATATCAAACTGCTCTCCTATAACCAGAACGCCAAGGGCAGTCGCGATGGTGGCCTGGAGGTGATGACCGGACTGCTGTCTGCCAATCCGAAGATCGATGCGGTGTTTGCGATTAACGACCCAACGGCGATTGGTGCCGATTTGGCTGCCAAGCAAGCCCAGCGCAGTGAGTTCTTTATTGTCGGCGTCGATGGTTCGCCAGACGGCGAAGAAGCCCTGAAACGTAAAGGCTCGCTGTTTGTCGCCACCCCAGCGCAAGACCCGCAGGTGATGGCAGCCAAAGCGGTGGAGATTGGCTACGACATCCTGCAGGGCAAACCCGCACCTGACAAACCGGTGCTGATTCCGGTCACGATGATCGATCGCAATACTGTCAGCAGCTACAAAGGCTGGACGGTGAAATAACGTTGATTTCTTGAGGCGGTCTCTGGGCCGCCCACATTGGGAGCGGAGTTATGCATCGATCCGAAGTGAACGCCATTCTGCAACTCACCCGCGAATTCTTTATGCGACAGGATGTGCACCTGCCGCCCTGGGCCGACTATGGCCTCAGCCAATGGCGTGCGCTGGATAAACGCCACGCAGAAGAGCTGCTGGCGCTGCATCTGGGCTGGGATGTCACCAGTTTCGGCGCTGATGATTTCTCGCAGACCGGTTTAACCCTGTTTACCTTGCGCAATGGCTCGCGCGGCGGTCAGCCGTGGGGAAAACCTTACGCTGAAAAAATCATGCACGTGCGGGAAGGGCAGGTGACGCCGATGCACTACCACCCACAAAAGATGGAAGACATCATCAATCGCGGTGGCGGCAATCTGATCGTCACGCTGCATAACCGCGCGGGCGACCGGCTTGATGACTCACCGGTAAACGTCACTTTAGATGGCATTCGCCAAACTCACGCGGCGGGATCGCAACTGCGTCTTTCCCCGGGCGAGAGTGTCACCTTGCTGCCCGGTATCTGGCACAGTTTCTGGGGCGAAGAGGGCTATGGCGATGTGCTGGTTGGCGAAGTCTCGATGCCCAACGATGACGAGCATGACAACGTCTTTCTCACACCGCTGGCGCGCTTTAATCCGATTGATGAGGATGAAGATCCGCGCTGGCTGTTGTGCAACGAATATCACCGCTGGCTGGCATAAAGGAGTTCACGATGGCACTGATTTCACTGGCGCAGGGCCTGGCCCACGCGCAGCAACATCAATACGCGCTCGGCGCATTTAACGTACTGGACACCCATTTTTTGCGTGCGCTGTTCCAGGCGGCTGAGCAACAACGGTCGCCTTTTATCATCAACATCGCGGAAGTGCATTTTAAGTATGTCAGCCTCGAGCATCTGATTGCGGCGATTCGCACAGAAGCGGCGCTGCATGATATCCCGGTGGTGCTCAATCTTGACCATGGTTTGCATTTTGAGGCGGTAATGCAGGCGATTCGCCTCGGATTTACTTCGGTGATGTTTGATGGCTCCACCCTCAGCTATGAGGAGAATATGCGCCAGACCCGTGAAGTGGTGAAGATGTGCCACGCCATTGGCGTATCGGTTGAAGCGGAATTGGGCGCGGTGGGCGGCGATGAAGGTGGGGCACTGTTTGGTGAGGCTGACAGCAACAAATTCACCGATCCTGCTCTGGCGGCGGAGTTTGTCCAGTCAACCGGGATCGATTGTCTGGCCGTAGCGATTGGCAACGCGCACGGCAAATACAAAGGTGAGCCGAAGCTCGACTTTGAGCGTCTGGCGGCAATTCGCTCGGCGGCAGGCATTCCTTTGGTGCTGCATGGCGGTTCAGGGATCAGTGATGCCGATTTCCGCCACGCCATCAGTTTGGGCATTCATAAAATCAATTTCTATACCGGCATGTCACAAGCCGCACTAGGCGCGATAGAAAAGCAAATTACTCAGCGTGATGCGCGCTACGACTCGTTTGCTGAACTGCTGATGGCGGTAGAACACGATATTGCCAATGTGGTGGCGCAGCAGATGCAGGTGTTTGGCAGCGCCGGGAGGGCCTGACATGGTGCAACGCAACGGTATTCTCGGTGCGGGCAGTATGCTGGTGGATCATGTACAACGTATCACGCATTGGCCAGAACAAGGCTGGTTAGCGGAGATCACCCACAGTGAGAAGTGCAGCGGAGGCGCTGCACTGAATGTGCTGTTCACCCTGGCGCGCATGCAGGTCAATTTGCCGCTGGCCGGTGTCGGCATGGTGGGCGGGGACAGTGACGGTGATTACATCGTGCAGTTGCTGGACGATCATCAGATTGATCGTCAGTTTGTACAACGCACGCGCAATGTTAGCACGGCGATGACACAAGTGATGACCACGCCCGATGGTCAACGCACTTTTTTCCATGCCCGCGGCGCCAATGCCGAACTGGATTTGCCCCATTTTGCTGAAGTTGTCACTTCACATCGTATATTTCATCTCGGCTATTTGTTGTTGCTGGATAGTCTCGACCAGTCTGATGAGATTTTTGGTACGCGCAGCGCGCATCTGCTGGCACAAATGCAGCAACGGGGTTACCTCACTTCGCTGGATTTGGTGTCGCGAACCGGGGAGTATCGCCCGTTGGTGGTGCCGGCGTTACGCTGGCTCGATTATCTGGTGATTAATGAACTGGAGGCGCAGTCACTCACTGGCGTGACGCTGCGCAGCGCTTCGGGGCTGGCAGCACCCAGCGCGTTTGCCGAGGCCGCCGCCTGGTTACTGGAACAGGGCGTGCGCCAACGCGTGGTGATCCATGCCCCTGAAGGTGCCTGGGGACAAGAGAGCAGGGGTGAAGCAGGGTGGCAGCCGGCGTGGTGCCTGAAACCAGAAGAGATTGTCGGCAGCGTTGGGGCGGGAGATGCGTTTTGTGCTGGGGTGTTATATGCCAGTCATGAAGGTTGGCCCCTGCTGGAGACATTGAAGCTGGCACATACCTGCGCTTGTTTCAATTTGCATGCAGCGAATGCGCTGGACGGCACGCGGCCATTGGCCGAGATGCAGCGCTGGATGAATCAGGCAATCTGTGTTTCACGCGCGGCTGAAGCCGGACGCAATACATCAGCGGAAAATACGTAACCGAGGCCACGGATGGTGCGGATAAGGCTGGGTTGGTGTGGATTGGCTTCGATTTTCCGCCGCAGTCGCATGATGAGCACGTCTATGGTGCGGTCGAACACCTCAAGACTCTCATTGTGAGTCAGTTCCAGCAGCTGATCGCGCGTCAGCACTTTGCGTGCGTGACCCACCAGGGCGCGCAACAGGGTATATTCGCCTTGAGTGAGGGCGACACTTTCGCGCTGAGGATTAAACAGCTGACAACGCGCATCATCCAGCCGCCAGCCATTGAATTGCCATCCTTCATCCTGCTGTGCATCAGCTTGTGTCAGACGTCCACAGCGGCGCAGTGCTGCACGTGCACGCGCGACAACCACCCGAGGATTAAAGGGTTTGGCGATGTAATCATCCGCACCCATCTCTAATCCCACCACCATATCTGCTTCCGACCCCATCCCGGTCAGCATGATGACCAACAGGTCCGGCCGCTGCCGCTGCATCTGTTGCAGCACCAGTAAGCCGTTGGTGTCCGGTAGCATCATGTCCAGCATCACCAGGGAGATCTCGGGATGCAGGCTGAGCAGCGCAAGGGCATCTTTGCCCTGATGGCAGCTGTAGACGGTAAACACATGTTCACTCAATACATCGTGCAGCAATTCACACACGGCACGATCATCATCAACGACCAAAATCGCGGGCTTCATTGCGCTGTCTCTTATGTTGCGAAAGGGTTAAAAGCAGTGTAACCCGATGTTTTTGAGCTGCTGTCCTGTGCTGCAGAAACGTGAGCGCCATCGCTGAGCAGTGTGCGAAAGCGTGCGTTGCCGCAATCTTTTTCCTCTGGAAGGCAGTAGAAGGGAAAACGATTGCGCAGCCATGGTGCAATGCACCATAATCGCGCCCTGTTCGGGTTCAGAATTATCCTAACCGCAACCGCATTTTGAAACGTAAACGATTGCGTACGGTGATGGCATAGCTATTGCTATGTGGACAGGGGAAAGCGGAAGGTGTGTCTGCCTTGGGTCCAGCGTGTGTCGCTTTCATCAATACAATAATTAGTTTGTTAACCACATTGGCAAGAGAGAACGTGCACCCGTGCCGTCTCCGCTCATGAGAGATGATGATGTTAGAAAAACTCTTCAAACTTAAAGCGCACAACACCACCGTGCGCACCGAAATCATTGCGGGTATCACTACCTTCCTGGCCATGGCCTACATTCTGTTTGTTAACCCGAGCATTCTCGGTGCGACCGGCATGGATAAAGGTGCGGTCTTTGTGGCGACCTGCTTAGCGGCGGCAATTGGCTGTGTGCTGATGGGGCTGATCGCCAACTATCCCATCGCGCTTGCACCGGGCATGGGGCTCAATGCTTTCTTCACTTATACCGTTGTGCTGCACATGGGCTACACCTGGCAGATCGCACTCGGCGCGGTGTTCCTGTCAGCGGTGATCTTCTTTGCGCTGTCAATTTTCAAAATTCGTGAGTGGATTATTGCCAGTATTCCGCTGCCTCTGCGCGCGGGTATCGCTGCCGGTATCGGCTTGTTCCTGGCACTGATTGCGCTGGAAGGCGCGGGCATCGTGGTGGATAACCCGGCAACACTGGTTGGCCTGGGCGATCTGACCAAACCGGGTCCGCTGCTGGCACTGTTAGGCTTCTTCATCATTGTGGCACTGGAAGCGCGTCGCGTGACCGGCGCAGTGTTGATCGGCATCCTGGTCGTGACCTTTATCTCGATGGGCATTGGTCTGACGCCATTTGGTGGCGTGTTCTCAGCACCCCCTTCTATTGCACCCACCTTTATGCAACTGGATATCGCCGGTGCGTTTAACGTGGGTCTGGTGAGCGTTATCTTTGCCTTCCTGTTTGTGGATGTGTTCGATAACACCGGTACGCTGCTGGGCGTGACCAAGCGTGCGGGACTGGCGGATGAGCAGGGCAATGTGCCGAAAATGGGCTGTGCGTTAATCGCTGACAGTGCGGCTGCGCTGTTTGGTTCACTGCTGGGTACCTCAACGACCACCAGTTATGTTGAATCTGCTGCGGGTGTCAGTGCCGGTGGTCGTACTGGTTTAACGGCGATTGTGGTTGCTGTACTTTTCCTGCTGAGCCTGTTCTTCTCGCCGCTGGCGGGTAGTGTTCCGGTTTACGCTACCGCACCAGCATTACTGTTTGTGGCGGTGTTGATGGCCTCTGGTTTGGCCGAAATTGACTGGAAAGACATCACCACGGCTGCGCCAGTGACCGTCACCGCGCTGACCATGCCTTTGACTTACTCCATCGCCAACGGTATCGCCTTCGGTTTCATTACCTGGACCGTGGTAAAACTGCTGAGTGGTCGTACGAAAGAGATCAATGCTGCACTGGTGATTCTCTCGATTCTGTTCGTCATCAAACTGGGCTGGCTGAGCGCTTAAGTTTTGGTTTCCGGAAGCCCGATCGGGCTTCCGTGTTTTCTGTTTCATCCCCACCAATATTTTATGTGCCATCTCTCGCAATCCCTCACTGTGACTGCTTTTGTTATTTCTCTGCCAGTTTTAACCTGCGCGACGTATTGATGCCTGCCTGAACTTTTTTGCCGCGAATGGCGGGTTTGTGGAATGTTTAAGCGGCTCGAATCTGTTTCACTACGCTGCAAGGTGAAGAGATAGCCGGGACTCTCTGGAGGTTTGTAATGGAATACGCCATGCGTACTGCCCCGTTTCTTCCACCACTTATCTATGTCGTCAGGAATATCGGAGATTCAAAAATGGAAGAATTAACTCAACGAGTCGGATTGCTGGAAAAAACTACGCATCAAATTCAACAGGATGTTGCCGTCCTGACCGCGCGATCCGAGAATTTTGCGACCAAGGCCGATATCGGCACGCTGCGTACCGAATTGCTGGGAGAAATGGGAAAGTCGGAAAAGCGTACCGATGGTAAGTTCGAAAAGATGGCGCTGCACTTTGACGATAAGCTGGGGGGAATGGCGCGGCATTTCGACGATAAACTAGGGACAATGGCGCTGAATTTCGACGATAAGTTGGGAGGGATGGCGCGGCATTTCGACGATAAACTAGGGACAATGGCGCTGAGTTTCGACGATAAACTGGGAAAAATGGCGCTGCATTTCGATGATAAATTGGGAAAAATGGCGTTTCACTTTGACGATAAACTTGAAAAGTTGGAAGTGCGCATCGACGACAAGTTGGACAAAATGGAACTGCGCATCGACGACAAGCTAGACAAAATGGAACTGCGTATCGACGACAAGCTAGACAAAATGGAACAACGCATCGATGTGAAGTTTGAACGCATGGATGAAAAATTTGAGAAGAAGTTTGTCAGGATCGATGAGAGGTTTGAAAAGCTCAATGTGAAATTTGAAAAGCTGAATGACCGACTCACCTGGTCGATTATGGTGCCCGCTATTCTGGCTGTGCTGGCCTGGTTTGTGAAAGACCTGTTGGTTAAAGTTTGAACTGAAATCCCATATAATTCCGGCCCCAATGGGACCGGAGTTAAACCTTTACCTGAAAGGGGGTTCATTAAAGGTGCGCAACTTTCTTGAATGCAACTTATCGCCCTCAGCACGCAGCAGTTCTACCGCGCAAATGCCAATCTGCAGGTGCTCAGAAATAGCCCCCTCATAGAAACGATTCGCCTGGCCCGGCAATTTAATCTCGCCGTGCAGTGGCTTATCCGAGACGCACAGTAAGGTGCCGTAAGGTACACGGAAGCGATAGCCTTGCGCGGCAATCGTGGCACTCTCCATATCAACTGCCACCGCGCGACTCAGGTTAAAGCGCAGTGCAGAAGCGGAGTAACGTAACCCCCAGTTACGGTCATCTGTGGTCACTACCGTACCGGTGCGCAGACGCTGTTTCACCTCTTCTCCCGGCATGCCGCTCACGGCTTTGGTGGCGTCATAGAGCGCGCGCTGCACTTCAGCAATGCTCGGAATAGGAATGTCCGGCGGCAGCACACTATCCAGTACATGATCGTCACGCAAATATGCATGCGCCAGCACGTAATCACCGATGGTCTGGCTTTCACGCAGGCCGCCGCAGTGACCAATCATCAGCCAGGCGTGGGGGCGAATCACTGCCAGATGGTCGCAGATGGTTTTGGCATTGGACGGACCCACACCAATGTTCACAAGGGTGATGCCACGGCGATTCGGTGATGTCAGGTGCCAGGCCGGCATCTGGTGCTTCTTCCAGGCCAGATCAGACATCATTGCCGTGGGATCCTGGGTGTCAGCGGTGATCACCACATCGCCAGCACAGGCAAGGCTGTCATAGGGTGTGGAAGGATCCTGAACCTGCTCAATCGCCCAACGCACAAACTCATCGACATAGCGCGTGTAGTTAGTGAAGAGCACAAACGGCTGGAAATGCTCGACGGCTGTACCGGTGTAGTGGCGTAAACGCGCCAGTGAGAAATCAGTGCGCAGTGCATCGAAGTGTGACAGCGGGAAAATGGCATTCGCATGGAACAGGCCATCTGCGGTTTCATCGCCAATCTGCGACAGTTCGGTGGTAGGGAAATGGCGCGCAATGCTGGCGCTCATCGAGCGATCCAGTGTCAGGCCATCAATGACGTACGGGTACGGAATCTCCTGCTGAGAAGGCACCACTTCAACCAGGACGTCGTACTCTTTCTCCAGCATCTGTAATTGCTCACTCAGGTAGTGACGCAACAGTGCCGGGCGGGTAATGGTGGTGCTGTAACTGCCGGTGTGGGTAAAACGTCCCCATGCACGAGTGCGGTTTTGCTGTGGGCCTTCACCCAGCCAGGTGATGCGCAGTTCCGGATAAACAAACAGACCTTTCTGTCGCGCATCTTCATCCGGCAGCGTGCCGGTTGTCGTGAAATCGCGAATCGCGTTGCGCAGTGCTTCCACTGCGCTTTCATACAGGCGCTCCAGTTCATCCAGTGCCTGCTGGCTACTCAATCCGTTCCGTTGCGTATTCATAGATTCTCCTTCAGGAAACGTGGACCGATTTGACCAGAGCATAGCGGATAAACACCCCAGCACGATGAATAATCTGTGATCGACCGCATTCTGCACCATCACGGTGCTGGTGTGCGGCGCAACTCTGGCTATGTTTATGATTAGCAGGGATGTCACCTCGCGCCTCGTCTGCCCTGGCGCGATGCCACTGCAAAAAGCTGCCACCGACCGTCTTCTTTGGCGAGTTTCTTGCTTGATCCTAAATCGTGGCCCTATCGGCTGCATACAGTGCTGCAAAAGTTTCAGAAATTGATTTCTCCCAGGCCGTGGTATGGCTCCGTTCCTGACCCGTTGAGGATTGAAAGCATGTCTTTGAAATTCATGAAACACCCAGTGAAGGTGGTACTTGCAGGTTGTCTGAGCATGGCATTTTACGTTCAGGCGGATATCAAGATTGGTGTGGCAGGCCCGTTCTCTGGTCCAAATGCGACCTACGGGGCGCAATACTGGAAGGGCGCTAGTCAGGCTGCCGATGATATTAATGCCGCTGGCGGTATTAACGGCGAAAAAATTGTGCTGGTGCAGGGCGATGATGCCTGCGAACCCAAACAGGCGGTATCAGTAGCAAACCGACTCGTCGATCAGGACAAAGTGATGGCGGTGGTGGGTCACTTCTGTTCCTCCTCCACCATGCCCGCGTCAGAGGTGTATGACGAAGCGGGCGTGTTGGCGATCACCCCCGGGTCCACCAACCCGCAAATCACCGAGCGCGGCATGAAAACCATGTTCCGCATGTGTGGCCGTGACGATCAGCAAGGCGCGATTGCGGCGGACTTCATTATCGACAAACTGAAAGCGAAAAAGGTGGCGGTAATCCATGACAAAGACACTTACGGTCAGGGGCTGGCCGATGCCACCAAAGCTGCGCTGGAAAAACGTGGCGTGAAAGAGGTGCTGTATGAAGGGCTTTCACGCGGTGAGAAAGACTTCAATGCGCTGGTCACCAAGATTGGCGCGGTGAAACCCGACGTGGTCTATTTCGGTGGTTGTCATCCAGAAGCCGGTCCGCTGGTGCGTCAAATGCGTGAGCAGGGTGTGAATGCCGCCTTCTTCTCCGGAGACTGCATCGTGACGGAAGAGATGGTAACAGCGGCTGGTGGCCCTCAATACACCAAAGGGGTTTATATGACCTTCGGTAATGACCCGCGCACCATTCCGGATGGCAAAGCGGTGATTGAGAAGTTCCGCGCCAGCGGCTTCGAACCGGAAGGTTACACCCTGTATGCTTACGCCTCTGTGCAGGCTATTGCGGCGGCTTACAAAGCGGCGGGTAAAGACAACGCCAAAGCCAGTGACTGGTTAAAAGCCAACAGCGTCGATACCGTGATGGGTAAAAAAGCCTGGGATGGCAAAGGCGATTTGAAAGTCTCGGATTATGTGGTTTATCAGTGGGATGATAAAGGCAAGTATCACCAACTGTAATTCGATACGCGGCCCCGTATCACGGGGCCTTTCGCCATTGGGCGCGAGGTATGCGCTCCCTTTACGCGCGGGATGGATTTATGGACGCCTTTTTCTTACAGCAGCTGATTAACGGCCTGACGCTGGGCGCAGTGTATGGGTTGATCGCCATCGGTTACACCATGGTTTACGGCATTATCGGCATGATCAACTTCGCGCATGGCGAGGTGTATATGGTCTCCGCCTATTTGTGCGCAATAGGCTTAGCACTCCTGAGCTTCTTCGGTATTCACTCCTTTCCATTACTGATTTTCGGCACCTTGCTGTTCACTATTATTGTCACGGCGGCTTATGGCTGGGTCATCGAGCGTATTGCTTATCGACCCCTGCGTAATTCCACGCGCCTTGCACCGTTGATTTCCGCCATCGGCATGTCGTTGATTCTGCAAAACTACGTGCAGCTTAGCCAGGGGCCCAACCAGCAGGGCATCCCGACGCTGCTGACGGGTGTGCTGCGCATGGAAGTGGATGGCGGCATTGTGCAAATCACCTGGACCAAAGTCTTTATTCTGATTGCCGCTTTCTGTGGCATGGCGCTGCTCACCTGGATCATTCAGTACACCAAACTTGGCCGCATCTGCCGTGCCGTTCAGCAGGATCGGCGCATGGCATCGATTCTCGGCATCAATACTGACCGCGTGATTTCGCTGGTGTTTGTCATCGGTGCAGCCATGGCCGGACTGGCGGGCGTGCTGGTGACCATGAATTACGGCACGTTTGATTTTTATGCCGGATTCATTATCGGTATCAAAGCCTTTACGGCGGCAGTACTGGGCGGTATCGGTTCTCTACCCGGAGCCATGCTCGGTGGACTACTGCTTGGGGTAGCGGAAGCGCAGTTTGCGGGGCTGGTTAACTCTGACTACAAAGATGTGTTCTCGTTTTCGCTGCTGGTGGTGATTTTAATCTTCCGTCCGCAGGGACTGCTGGGTCGTCCGCTGGTCGCAAAAGTGTGAGGAAGCCACGATGAATGCAATGACGCAAAAAGCGGGCGTGCGTGAAGCATTGCTCGACACACTGCTGGCGGGAGTGATTGCGCTGGTGGTGTTTGGCCCGATTGTGGGCGTGGTGCTGGAGGGTTACAGCTTCACACTGTCGCCGCAACGTGTGGCGCTGTTAGTGGGATTAGTGATGGTAGGGCGCTTAATGCTCAGCCTGTTCACCCGTACGTCCTATGGACAACGCTTTACACGCAAGTTTGAAGGCAATGACGATGGCGTATATGTCCGCGAACCGGGTTATCGCTCGCGGATGCGCTGGATATTGCCGCTGTTATTGATTGCCGCATTTGCCTTTCCATTTCTATCGAGTAAATACCTGTTAACCGTGACCATTCTGGGGCTGATTTATGTGCTGCTGGGGCTGGGGCTCAATATTGTGGTGGGGTTGGCGGGATTACTTGATTTGGGTTATGTCGCATTTTATGCCATCGGCGCTTATGGCCTGGCACTGGGCTACGAGTACCTCGGCCTGGGATTCTGGAGTATGTTGCCGATCGCGGCATTAATGGCGGCCTTTGCCGGAGCGCTGCTGGGGTTTCCGGTGTTGCGCATGCATGGTGACTATCTGGCGATTGTGACCCTCGGCTTTGGTGAAATCATCCGTCTGGTCTTAACCAACTGGTTGTCGTTTACCGGTGGACCCAATGGCGTATCGGTGCCTTCCCCGACATTTTTCGGCCTCGAATTTGCTCGCCGGGCGCGGGACGGGGGCGTGCCTTATCACGAGTTTCTGCATCTCGATTACAACCCGAATATGAAATTCATCTTCATCTATGTGGTACTGGTACTCGTGGTGCTGCTGGTGCTGTTAATCAAGCATCGGTTAACGCGCATGCCCATTGGCCGCGCCTGGGAGGCATTGCGGGAAGATGAAATTGCCTGCCGCGCCATGGGGCTTAATCATGTACTGGTCAAACTCTCCGCCTTTATGTTAGGTGCCTCGACGGCCGGGATTGCCGGGGTGTTTTTCGCCAGCTATCAGGGGTTCGTGAATCCAACTTCCTTTACTTTCTTCGAATCAGCGTTAATCCTGGCGATTGTGGTTCTGGGGGGGATGGGCTCGACACTGGGCGTGGTGCTTGCCGCTTTTGTACTGACAGTCGCGCCTGAACTGCTGCGTAGTTTTGCCGAATATCGTGTGCTGCTGTTTGGCATGCTGATGGTGTTAATGATGATTTGGCGACCACGCGGATTGGTTCGTACTGCACGTGTGGGTGTTCCGCTGCGGAAAGGAGTACGCCATGAGTGATGCCATTCTACAAGTTGATCATTTAATGATGCGCTTCGGCGGCATCAAAGCCCTGAACGATGTCAGCCTTTCTGTGGCGCGCGGTTCGGTTACCTCATTAATCGGCCCTAACGGGGCGGGAAAAACCACGGTGTTCAACTGCCTGACCGGGTTTTATCGCGCCACCGGCGGGCGCATCATACTTAATGCCCAACAGCGCAGTACCGATGTGATCCAGGTGCTGGGGCAAAAAATTCATCCGCAGGACTGGCTTCATCCGGCACGGCTGGGTTCGCGCGTGTGGTACAAAATGTTTGGCGGCGCGCACCTGGTTAACCGTGCTGGGCTGGCGCGTACCTTCCAGAATATCCGCTTGTTCCGCGAGATGTCGGTGGTAGAGAACCTGCTGGTGGCGCAGCACATGCAGGTCAATCGTCAACTGCTGGCCGGCGTATTGAATACCCGTGGTTATCGCGAAGCGGAAAATCGGGCGTTAGACCGCGCTTTTTACTGGCTGGAAAATGTGGATTTGGTCTCCAGCGCCAATCGACTGGCTGGCACGCTCTCGTATGGTCAGCAGCGCCGACTGGAGATTGCGCGTGCCATGTGCACGCGACCGGAACTGATTTGTCTGGATGAGCCGGCCGCGGGATTAAACCCGGTCGAAACCGATGCGCTGAGTCAGATATTGCATCGCTTACGCGCTGATCACCGTATCAGCGTGTTGTTGATTGAGCACGACATGCCGATGGTCATGCGCATCTCCGATCACATTGTGGTACTGGATCATGGCGATGTCATTGCACAGGGGACGCCGCAGCAAATTCGCCACGATCCCAACGTTATCGCCGCCTATCTCGGCGCAGATGAGGAGAGCGACCATGACTGAACCGATGTTGAGTTTTGAACAGGTGGACGTGTTTTATGGTCCGGTTCAGGCGCTCAGGCAGGTTTCCCTGACGGTGAACCAGGGGGAAACGGTGGCGCTGATCGGTGCTAACGGCGCGGGAAAATCTACGCTGCTAATGTCGATTTTTGGCCAGCCGCGCATTGCCAGTGGTGACATTCGCTTACGTGGCGAGTCCATCAGCCATCGCAGCACCCATTTCATCGCCGCCAGCGGCATTGCACAAGCGCCTGAAGGCCGCCGCATCTTTCCCGATATGACGGTGGAAGAGAACCTGCTGATGGGCACGATCGCGGTGGGCGATCGCTTTGTGAAAGAGGATAAAGATCGCATGTACCAACTGTTTCCGCGCCTGCTGGAGCGGCGTAAACAGCGTGCCATGACGCTCTCGGGTGGAGAGCAGCAGATGCTGGCGATTGCGCGTGCGCTGATGAGTCGCCCAAAACTGCTGCTGCTGGACGAACCGAGTCTGGGTCTGGCGCCGATTGTGGTGAAGCAAATTTTCAGCATCCTGCGTGAATTGACCCAGCAGGGCATGACGCTGTTCCTGGTAGAACAAAATGCCCGTCATGCGCTGCGACTGGCCGATCGCGGTTATGTGATGGTCAACGGCGAGATCAAACTGAGCGGCAGTGGGGAAGAACTCCTAAATAACGATGAGGTGCGCAGCGCTTATCTCGGTGGTGCAGCGGATCCTGCGGTGGTGGCGACAAAAAGTTTGTAATAATGATTAAATGGTGATGGGAAACACTTTGCATATTTCTTAGTGGCCTATCATCATTATTGCTCTTCTTCCTCTCCAAAGTGATTTGGTACTCCCTTGCAAAATCCTGGCGTAGCAGTGATGCGGGCGGTCAGAAATACGGCGTGGTATCCGAAACGTCGCTCTTATCGCACGCTGTTGTGGCGTGAAATTACCCCATTAGCCGTGCCCATCTTTATTGAAAACCTCTGTGTGATGCTGATGGGCGTCCTGAGTACTTTCCTCGTGAGCTGGCTGGGGAAAGAGGCGATGGCGGGGGTCGGTCTGGCCGACAGCTTCAACATGGTGATTATCTCCTTCTTTGCGGCGATTGATCTCGGCACCACGGTGGTGGTGGCCTTTAGCCTCGCCAAGCGCAACGGCAAACGCGCGCGCGCAGCTACGCGGCAGTCGCTGGGCTTGATGACGGTGCTGGCATTCGTGCTGGTGATCGTGATTGAGATCTGGGGACATCTGATTATCGATGTTATCGCGGGCAGCGCGGAACCCAAGGTGAAGGAACTGGCGCTGAGCTACCTGCAAACGTCGGCGTGGAGCTATCCAGCCGCGGCGATCGCCCTGATCGGTAGCGGCTCGTTACGCGGAGCGGGAAACACTAAAATTCCGATGCTGATTAATGGCGGCATGAACATCCTTAACATCGTGATCAGTAGCGTACTGATTTATGGTGCGATGGGGTGGGAAGGGATGGGCTTCGTTGGGGCCGGGTTAGGATTAACCATCTCACGCTATATCGGCGCGGCGGCGGCCATTTATGTGCTGTATCGTGGCATTACGCCGGCGTTAAGAATCAGCATCGCCAGCTATTTCCGACGCTGGGATCGCAACATCCTGATGGAAGTGCTGGGGATCGGGGTGCCGGCCAGTATTGAGTCAGTGCTGTTTAACGGCGGTAAATTGCTGACGCAGATCTTTGTGGCAGGCATGGGCACCAATGAAATCGCCGGTAACTTTATCGCCTTCTCCATTGCCACGTTAATTAACCTTCCGGGCAACGCCCTCGGTTCGGCTTCCACCATCATTACCGGTAAGCGGCTGGGTAAAAATCAGGTGATGCAGGCGGAAAGGCAGATTAAACATGTGTTCTGGCTGGCGATGATTGGGCTGTGCACACTGGCCTTGATCACCGTACCACTGGCGGGCACGCTGGCTAGATTCTACACCCGCGACCCTGAAGTTATTGAAGTCACCAAACACCTCATCTGGCTTAATGCGGCCTTTATGCCGATCTGGACCGCATCCTGGGTGCTACCTGCTGGTTTGAAAGGCGCGCGCGATGCGCGATACACCATGTATGTGTCAATGTTCAGCATGTGGGGTGCGCGCGTGGTTGCCGGCTACGTGCTGGGGATCATGCTCGGTATGGGCGTGGTCGGGGTGTGGCTGGGCATGTTCCTCGACTGGACAGTGCGCGGTGTGTTCTTCTGGTTCCGTTTGACCAGCGGCAAATGGCTCAATAATTACCGTCGTATGCTGGCGAAGAGCCGGGCATAACGGAGTGGGCCGTCGTAGCAGACGGCGGCCTTCAATATATGCATTAATTGGGATTCAATCGCATATCTTATCGTTTTGGTTATAAAGCAAGTTAGGTTTTACTGTCAGGGTCAACCCTTACTGGAGAACCTGACGATGAAAACGACGCTGTCACAGTGGTTCCATCGCCTGATCAACGCCACATCACAACCCGCTGAAGAGCGTGAGTTCGATCTCAGCAATCATATTGATTTGCTGATTCCGGTCAGCCAACTTTATGGCATTGAATTCCATCCGTCGGTGTATCGCTACTATGAGCGATGAACGCCTGCATCACGCTATGCGATACAGTTACTGGAATGAACTGTGCGCGCTGCTTAAAAACCCGCTGCCCTGTCCAGCGGGTTTTTTGTGCCTGAATATTAGCCCTTCCTGACGACTTCTTGAGCAAACCCTGACGCAACCCTCCTGCTGGCACTGATTGTATTAATTATGTAAGGCTACCGTAAAGAAACTTATTCCCAAGCCGTTGCGCTTCATGCAAGAATAAAAAAGTAAATGATAACCATTGGCGTTATCGTTTAGGTGTTGCATCTCAAGGCAGTGGAGATCATGGCACCTTGAGTGTTTTGGTTTGCTTGATGCAATAAGCCCGTCAATAACGATAAGAAATTTACTTTTTAAAATGGATAACAATCGCAATTTGCCGTTTGGCAGTTTCAATTCGCTGACCCTGTTCACCGGGCTATGTATTGGTATTTCTCCTGCTGCTGCTCTGGCCGCTGATAATGCCAACAAAAAATCTGACGACACTTTAGTGGTGACGGCGCAAACGCCTTCTCTGTATGCGCCTAATACTTCTGCCGACCCCAAATTTACCCGTCCGCTGGTGGATACCACCCGCACCATGACGGTCATTCCTGATCAGGTGATCAAAGATCAAGGTGTCAATAACCTGACCGATGCGCTGAAAAATGTGCCGGGGGTGGGGGCGTTCTACGCCGGGGAAAATGGCAGTTCTTCGACCGGTGATGCCGTGTATATGCGTGGCATGGATACTTCAAACAGCATTTACGTGGACGGCATTCGTGATATTGGTAGCGTGACACGCGATACCTTTAATACTCAGCAGATTGAAGTGATTAAAGGGCCGTCTGGCACTGATTACGGTCGTAGCGCGCCGTCGGGTTCAATTAACATGATCAGTAAGCAGCCGCGTCTGGATACGGGCCTGGATGCGTCGGCCAGTGTCGGTAGTGCGTGGATGCGCCGCGGTACGCTGGACTATAACCAGACCTTCAACGACAACAGCGCGTTTCGCCTCAATCTTATGGGCGAGAAAACCCACGATGCCGCACGCGATAATGTGCAAAATAAGCGTTATGGTGTCGCGCCTTCACTGGCATTCGGTCTGGATACATCAACGCGTTTGTATCTGAACTATCTGCATGTGCATCAGAACAACACACCAGATGGCGGCATTCCGACCATCGGCCTGCCGGGATACTCGTCACCGACTGCAGCTACCTCTGCACTTAATCATTCGGGTAAAGTGGCGACCAGTAATTATTACGGCACCGATTCCGATTTCGACAAATCCACCACCGATAGCGGCACTATTCGCTTCGAGCACGATCTTAGCGACAGCACCACGATTCGCAACACCACGCGCTGGTCGCGAGTGAAGCAGGAGTATCTGCTGACCGCGGTAATGGGCAGCACCATTACCACGCCAAATCCTAATGATGTTGGCACCTGGACCTGGACGCGCAACGCAAACCTGAAAGATGTCAGTAACCGCATCCTTACTAACCAGACCAATATTACCTCGAAATTCTATACCGGTTCAGTGGGGCACGATGTCAGTGCTGGCGTGGAGTTCACGCGTGAAAACCAGACCAACTACGGCGTCAACGCCATTACTGCGCCTGCGGTTAATATCTACCATCCGATCAGCAGCATTTCCGTGGGTGGGCTGGATCGCAACGGCGCCAATGCCAACGGGCAGACCGATACCACCGGAATTTATGCCTTCGATACGCTGGCTATGACCAAAAACTTCGAGCTGAACGGCGGCATTCGTCTTGATAGCTATCACACTGATTATGACAGTGCTACGGCGTGTGGCGGCAGCGGGCGCGGTGCGCTGGCGTGTCCAACGGGCATCGCACGTGGCACGCCTATCACCACCGTTGATACCGCCAAGTCTGGCAATCTGGTGAACTGGAAAGCGGGTGCGCTCTATCGTTTGACCGAGCAGGGCAATGTTTATGTCAACTATGCGATTTCTCAGCAGCCTCCGGGTGGAAGCAGTTTTGCGCTGGCGGCAGGTGGCACCGGTAACAGTGCAAACCGTACTGATTTCCAGCCTCAGAAAGCTAAATCAAGCGAAGTGGGAACCAAATGGCAGATTCTGGATAAACGTCTGCTACTGAATGCTGCGCTGTTCCGCACCGATATCGAAAACGAAGTTACCGCGAATGACGACGGCACTTACTCACAGACCGGTAAAAAACGCGTTGAGGGCTATGAGCTTTCAGCTACTGGCAACATCACCCCAGACTGGGAAGTGATTGCCGGTTACACCCAGCAGCACGCTTCGGTGAAAGAGGGCGCAGCCGTCGCTCAGGATGGTTCATCTGCTATCGCTTATACACCGAAACACGCCTTCACCTTGTGGACGCAATATCAGGCCACTGATGCGATTTCTGTTGGTGCGGGGGCGCGTTACGTGGGCAGTCTGCGTCGCGGCAGCGATGGCGCGGTAGGCACGCCAGACCATACTGAAGGTTATTGGGTGGCAGATGCGAAGCTGGGCTACAAGGTTAATAACAACTTCGATCTGCAGCTCAACGCGTACAATATTTTCGATACCCACTATGTGGCTTCCATCAATAAGAGTGGATACCGCTACCATCCGGGTGAGCCACGTACCTTCTTGTTAACGGCAAACGTACATTTCTAAGAGTCAACGTGGGGCGTTCGCGCCCCTATTTATGAGAGAACACCGCGATGATGTATCACATTCCTGCAGTGCTGACGCCTGAAGAGGTGGCAAATTTCAGTTCGCTGCTGCAACAGGCCGAATGGATTGACGGACGCGCCACGGTGGGCAGCCAGGGCGCAACGGTAAAAAATAATCAGCAGATTGATACGCGTACGCCGCTTTATGATCGGTTGCAAACAGCAGTGATGCAGGCTTTGAACAACAACCCGCTGTTCTTTTCTGCTGCACTGCCGCGCTCTATTTCTACACCGCTGTTTAACCGCTACGAACAGGGTGAGACCTACGGTTTTCACGTTGATGGCGCGGTGAGACATAATGGTGCTGCCGGGTGGATGCGAACCGATCTCTCGGCCACGCTGTTTCTCAGTGAACCTGACAGTTATGACGGCGGCGAACTGGTGATTGAAGACACCTATGGTCAGCACAAAGTGAAATTACCTGCCGGCCATCTGGTGCTTTACCCTTCGAGTAGTCTGCACTGTGTTACACCGGTGACGCGCGGCGCACGTGTGGCCTCGTTTCTGTGGATTCAGTCGATGGTGCGTGATGATAAGCAACGCGCCATGCTCTTCGAACTGGATCGTAATATCCAAAGCCTTAAAGCGCGTCATGGCGATAGCGAGGAGCTGCTGTCTCTGCTGAATATGTATCACAACCTGCTGCGCGGTTGGACGGAAGTATAGCGAATGAGGGCAGTTGCCGAGTGCTCGTACACAACCTGATGGCTCGAAGGTTCATTTTTGAACCTTTGGCGTGTTTTCATTGGGAAGGTGGGCGTCAAAAATACATAAAAGGGTATGCAAGGTTCAAACATGACCCTTTTGCGATCAGAATCTGGCACAGGATGTCGATGCCAGTTTTTTAGAGACGAGGGAACGCAACGTGATGAAAAGCAAAAAACCCGCTCAGGTTTCCCTGAGCGGGTTTCTCTAAATATGGCTCCTCTGACTGGACTCGAACCAGTGACATACGGATTAACAGTCCGCCGTTCTACCGACTGAACTACAGAGGAATCGTGTGAACGAGGCGCATAATAATGGCACCTCATTAATGTGTCAACAGCTTAAAATACATTTGTATTCAACTGGCTAGCAATAGTACAAAGCGATCGCGATTTAAGCAGAACCTGCTGCAAGACGCGCCATCGGGTCCTGACGATAAAACTGCTGTAAGTGGCGATACATCGCAGGAAAGCGATTCGCCAGCAAATCAGGGGCAGTGAAAAAGTATTCCGACAGCACGGCAAAGCATTCGGCAGGATCACTGGCGGCGTAGGGATCGATGGTTGCCGCCTGTTCGCCGACCAATTCAACCTCTGCTTCGATCTCTTCCATCGCCTGTAGCAGGTCTTTCTCCCATTGGGCGACATCTCGTAAGGGAATGACGGGAATACCGCTGGTGTAGCCACTGCCGCGTGCATCGAGTTTATGCGCAATTTCATGGATGACGAGGTTGTAGCCGGAAAGATCGAAAGAATCCTGTATATCCAACGCGTTTAAGACTACCGGGCCTTGTGTCCAGCTTTGACCGGCATGCACCGCTGGCGCCTGGTGGACTAAGCCGCTGCTGTCTTCCCAACGGTCATCGACATTGAACGGTTCGGGATAAATTAACACTTCATGAAAGCCATCCAGCCACTCCAGACCGAGCTTCAACACGGGCAGGCAAAACAGCAAGGCAAGACGTGCCAGCTGCCGCTCATCGAGTTGCAGCCCATTCAACAGCGAGATTTTTTTTTGTTGCAGAAAGCGTTGGGCAAGCGCGGTCAGGGCACTTTGCTCATCAGGTGTGAGCAGCGAAAAGATCGGTTGCGCCATTGCCTGTTGCCAGGGAAGCGCTGTGACGGTGGCATCTACCTGCGCATTCCATGGCCATTTGAACATCGCGCGACTCACTCTGCAGGGCTGAAAGGGTTATCCTGACGCGGCAAGATGAAAAATACCAGCGCGGAATCAAAGCCGTGTATTCAATCAGTTACTACAGGGTTTTTCTGTGATTAAGATGGCAAAGCAGGAAAATCACCCTCGCCCGAGCGGGAGAGGGCGGAAGACAGTTAACTCTCGCGTTCAACGCGCTGGAATTCGATCACCCAAACCCACGGGTTCACTTCCCAGCTGGTGGCGCCATACTGCTTTTGCCACGCTTTACGATAGGCTTCTTTCGGGGATTCAGCGTTCATGTTCATCGTGAAGAAGTTATTCAGGAAGTGCGTATCGGTCTGCACGCCCTCAGCCATAATGTCATCTTCGCTAATGTCCTGAATTTTTTCAGCGCGTACCGAGGTAATGGCCAAATCAATACGGCTGGCCCAACGCGGCATATGAATCGCTGTTTGCCAGCCAAACTGCTCGGCATGCTCTACATCCTCATCCAGTTGACCCAGTTCATTGCTGTCAGAACGATATTGACAGAACGCAGGGCTACGGAACGGCAGAGGATCGCGTTCATATTCGGCGAGTTGCTCTTCCGGTACGATGGGGCCGCGCCAGGTTTCACGCACCCACAATCGATCGCCCGCCTGTCCAAAGGGACAGTGAGAGCTGACATCTGCCATCGACATCAATTTATAGCCATGCAGATGGTTGGCGCTAACGTCAAACGCATGGACGCCTTCGTGATGATCCTGACCCGGACCAAAGGCCTGAGTTTTCATGATGCGCCGGGTTTGCGTTTGCTGGCCAACCAACAGGGCGCGGACCCGCTGTTCGGAAAAAAGAATCGGCCGTTCTTTCATTACGTACCTCATGTAGTTTTACTCACCCGGAGAACTCCGACAATCACCTGCAACCGCAGATGAGAGAATTAGCATAATGGGTTTGAATCAATTTGCTTAATAATTTGTCGCCTTACTATCAGGCAATTACTGCGTATTCCGGTTTTAAAAATGGCTCTTAAGCAAAATCCATGCTGTAAGTACCTTTGCAGGTGAGAGAGAGCCAGAAATATTCCCTATACAGTACGTTATAACGGCCTGGATGGGAAACTTTTCAGATTTATCCATGGGCGTTTATCGCTTTTACCCTGAGTTATTAAGCATGTTTAACTGGAATAATTCAAAAGCGTGAATATTGTTGATGGATGAAATAGATTACGCCTGTTTAACAGAGTTATTTAACTTAAATGACGCTAAGGAAATGCCTAAAACGTGATCTCCGCTGGGAAATCGGCATTAACAGCGTTATAACAAGATCGGGATCGCATTTTTACGCTTTGCACATCCAGGAGGGATGTAAAAAAAGTGTCACGATCAGGCCGCTATGATGTCCCCAGGAGCAGCACCCTGAATTGGCGGTGCTTTTATAACAGCAATAAGGAGAAGCACGATGTCACTCACCCGCTGGCAACAACGCTACGAGAACTGGCTGCAGCAGAACTGGCTGCACGACGATAAAGCCCATGATATCGCGCACCTGCGCCGTGTCTGGATGAGCGCCACGCGCATCATGCAGCACAGTGCAGCCGATCCGATGGTGGTCCTCACCGCCTGTTACTTCCATGACGTGGTTAACCTGCCAAAAAACCACCCAGAGCGCCATCTGGCCTCCACCTATGCCGCTGAAGAGACACGTCGAATTCTGCAGCAGGATTTTCCCGACTTCCCACCGGAACTGCTGGATGGCGTCGCCCATGCCGTTCAGGCGCACAGCTTTAGCGCACGTATCACGCCACTGACGCTGGAAGCAAAAATTGTTCAGGATGCCGATCGCCTCGAGTCTTTAGGTGCTATCGGCCTCGCACGTGTTTTCTATACGGCCGGAGCGCTGGGCCGTCCGCTGTTTGATAGCGAAGATCCATTAGGAAAAGAACGCGAATTAGACGATGTGAAATGGACGCTGGACCACTTCCAGAAAAAACTTTTACGCTTGCCAGAAACCATGCAAACCGAAGCGGGGCGCATGTTGGCAGAGCATAATGCCGATTTCCTGGTGCACTATATGGGCAAGCTGTGCGCGGAATTACAGGGCAACCTGACCAGTATTGATGAATCCGTATTAAGGGATTTCAGCCCCATACACTCGTAATATTAAATTTTTATGACAGTCTGTTAACTTTCATCTTCTTCCGCTACGTTGTTGTAAATCAAAAGGGAGTGTGAAGATGACCGAGACCGTTAACTTAACCATTAAAATTGACCCGGCCCTGAAAGAGCACATCAAACAGTTAGCCGCCGATAACCAAATCTCCATGAGTCAGGAGATCGTTAACCGCCTGCAGGCCAGTTTACATGCTGTTGAGCAACCGGCGGTTGATAGTCTGAATACGGAAGAAGCGGTGACCGAGCAGCTCACTGCGTCTGAACTGAAGCAGGTGCGTATGCTGCTGAAGAAAGGCAAAAAGAAGAAATAAGCGACATTTAAAAACCCGTCAACTTGACGGGTTTTTTTATCTTTGTACTCAAGCGGCATCAACGCGGAATTGCTGTGCCCGCTGGGCGAGCCGGTCGGAGAGTTCGCGCAGCTGTGTCGCAGAATTGACCTGGTGGGCGTTGAGCGCTTCGTTTTGCTGTAGCTGATTACTCATCTCCACCACTTCGTGCGCAATTTTGCTGACGCGGTGGCTTTGTGCAGTGCTATTTTGCTGCAACTCATCGAGCTGCGTTACGACCCCCGAAACCGCACCGCTGATTTGTGTAAACAACACTTCCAGCGCTTTCACTTTGTCAAAACCATCATTCACATGCTGCTGAGTGTGCTGAATTAAACCATCAATCTGACGCGTTGATTCACCACTCTTTTGCGAGAGCAGCCCCATCTCTTTGGCGACAACGGAGAAACTGCGACCGTACGATCCGGCGTGGGCGGATTCAATCGCGGCATTCAACGACAGCAAACGGGTTTGCATCGACAGGCTATCCAGCATGCCGACAATTCCGGCGATATCACTCGAAGCTGTAACGATCTGCTGCATTTTGAGTTCCATATTGTCGACTTCCGTGGCGCAGTTGCGCATCAGAGCATCGGCTGACTGCGCCTCCTGCGTGGCCTGCTGCGAGAATTGCGCACCAATTTCGACTTCTTCAGACACGCGATGTAAACGCTGTGACAGATGGTGGAAGCTGGCATTCTGCGCCTGGTGTTGCTGCATCACCTGTTCATTATGCTGCTGCATATCTTCTGCACCCGCCGCCACGCTCACAGCAACGGTATTAATGTCGCTGACAATCTGCTGCAGACCGAAACGCATTGATTCGATCGACTGAAACAGCTGGCGCGTCTCTAAGCACTGGCGGCGTGGCGTATCATGACTCGGGACTAAATCACCGGTGGCAATCTGCTCCAACTGCCGGTTGGCACGACGCAGCGGCAATAGCACGCCGCGCATCAACAGACTGGAGGCCAGCACCAGCAGCGCCATCAAAATGGCACTGACGATCAGCGACATGTTGCGACTCTGCTTTAGCGTACTGAGGGTATTTTGATTGACGCTGCTCAACTGATGGTTGGCTTGTTCAATCTCGCTGAACCAGGCATCGTTAAACTGCTGCTGGAATGCCTGCATCGGCACCATAAAGAAGGCATTGATGTCATTGGCCGCTAACCCTTTCAACTGCTCTTGCAAACCTTCCGCTAACATCCCAAAGCCCTGAGCCAGCGGACTGTGTGCTTTAGCATGGTAGGCGGTGAACAGTGCCTGCGCTTTTTTTAACGAATCATCAGAAGCGGCCGCCAGACTTTTCCAGCTATCGACTGATCCACTTTGCTGATCCTGCATTAAATAGATACCAGCACGGTGGCTGTTATCACTGGCGGTGAGCAATTCGATACGTGCTTTATCCAGCAGGGCCAATCTTTCCCGCAGTTGGTTGGCTTGCTGGAGTGACGTTTGTGTCTGGTTAACGTGATTGCTGAGCAGCAGTACGCCCGCGAACTGCAGGAGACAGAACAGCACGATAAACAGCAAAAATTGGTTACGAAGACTGGTGAGCCAAAGCGGCAAACGCCATGTAAGACGTGTACGTAAACGCAGCGGTAACGAGATTACAGAAAGGAGTGACATCTAACGCCCCCAAAAATAAAAAGGAGTATTGAGAGCGGGCGTGACAGTTTGGTGACAATAGACGCGTTTCAGCGCAAAACAGCATAATACGCGTCCCTAAAGGAAATTGTGGACCTGTGGCGCTAAGTGTTTTGGCTAAGATATTGTTCGATAAGCGGCGAAAGTAACTGTGCCACAGCAGCAAAAACCGGGACCACCACTGAATTACCAAACTGCTTATAGGCCTGGGTATCCGAGACCGGAATACGGAACTGGCTTTGTCCCGGTGCCTCAAATCCCATCAGTCGGGCGCATTCGCGCGGTGTTAACCGACGCGGACGCAGAGCCATATTGCTGGCGAGCTGGAAATCCGCTTCCCCCTGCGCCTGATCCCAGCCGCGGTCGATCAGAATTTCTGAGCCGTCTTTATAGTAGCGCGCTGATAAAGTGCGGACACATACGTTGGGATTACGGGGATCGTTAAGGCCAAAGCCGAAGCCATTACCTTTAGCCTTGTGCTTTTTGGCGTATTGATAGAGATAGTTCCACAGTGTCGGCGACAGGATATATTTCGCATCTGGCGTCGGCTCCAGCAAGCTTTGCAGCGTGGGCACCTGCTGCGGATAGAGTTGAGAAAGCGCGCGCAGTGAAAAACCGTCGCTCAATCCGGTGTCACGACGAATACCCACCAGCACAATGCGTTCGCGATGCTGCGGCAGGAAATGGCGCGCATCCACCACTTTCGCGTCGGGCGTTGCGCTGTCGGCCGCATCGGCAACGTCGTAGCCAAGTTCATCCAGCGTCGCCATAATGATGGCGAAGGTGCGTCCTTTGTCATGACTCTTGAGGTTTTTCACGTTTTCCAGCACGAAGAACGGCGGCTTTTTGGCAGCGAGAATGCGGGCAACATCGAAAAACAACGTGCCCTGCGCTTCACACTCAAAACCGTGCGCACGACCTAACGCATTTTTTTTACTGACGCCCGCCAGTGAAAACGGCTGGCAGGGAAAACCCGCCAGCAGCACCTGATGGTCGGGGATGGTTTGGTCGATGTGCTGATAAATCGCCTGTTCATCAGTGAGTCCTGCGGGCTGCGTAACCAAACGAATATCGCTATTGAACTGATGCCGTTGCGGATCGCTATAGTGATTGGCTTTATAAGTACGAACCGCTTCTTTATTCCATTCACTGGTGAACACGCACTGGCCGCCAATGTGCTCGAAACCACGACGAATCCCACCGATGCCAGCAAACAGATCGACAAATTGAAATTTAGGCGCAGCGTAATGAGCAGGGCGCGAAGGCAATAACGCTTGCAGGCTGCTGACTTCATCGCTGGAAAGGGCAGGAACGGCGCTTTTACCGTGACGAATGCGATTTAGACGCGGCACGCTCCAGTCGCATCCGCCCGCCTCAGTTAAGGTTTGCACCACATCGCGTGCGGCATAGATATCGAGAACCTGCATTAACAGCGATGTGGCGTCATCCGAAGGGGCAGAAAATGAGGAGGGTGAAACCGTCGCGGCGGGATCGATAGCAAGCATGCGTTTTTCCTTAACAGTGAAGCCGCTATGCTATCACTCCTCGCGTCTTCACACACTTGTTGCGCGTGCCTTTCGCTTTCACGCCAAACCGCTAAAGTTGTAGAAGCCCCAATAAAAAGGAGACGCCATGGTCGACGTCCATTCGCAAGCTATTCGCAGCAAAAATATGCGTGCCATTCGCAATCAGGACACGGCGATTGAGCAGCGTATCGCGTTGATTTTGAAAGATCGTGGCTTCAACTATCGTGTACAAGATAAAGCGTTGCCGGGTCGGCCAGACTTTGTTTTGCCACACGAGCGGGCGATTATCTTTGTCCATGGCTGCTTCTGGCATCGTCATCACTGCTATTTATTCAAGATGCCCGCCACGCGCACTGAGTTCTGGAACGGCAAAATTAACAGCAACGTTGAACGCGACCGCCGTTATATCGGGCAGTTACAACAAAGCGGCTGGAAAGTACTGATTGTCTGGGAGTGCGCACTGCGCGGAAAATGGCGCCTTGAAGATGAGGCGTTGATTGAACGACTGGAAGAGTGGCTGCTGGCCGCCATGCACAGTGGCGAAATCGATCATCAAGGCTTGCATCACTATCGTGTTGAATAGCGTGCGATTGTTGCTTTTAGCCGCCATAACGGTTTAGATTTTCTCTTTCTCTGGGACGCGGAATCGAGCCATGAGCAGCATCAAACTGACGGTCAAACGCCTGTATCAACTCCGTGATGAGCGGATGGTGAACACCCATGCAACGGCACGCATTTATTTAGGCGAGCAACTGGTGGCCACCGAGGAGATCAGCGGAATGACGGAAAGTCCGGTCAGCAAATATGTGCACGCTGGCGATCTTGCCGGGCAAACACTTCGCGTCGAATGGGACTGTGCGGGCATCGCTGATATGTCAGTGACGGCGGTTGAGCGATGCCCCTGTTGTCAGGATCACGAACCGGAATAAGGATAACTATTTTGGCAGGAACCAGTTTACTCACGCTTCTGGATGACATTGCGACGCTGCTTGATGATATTTCAGTGATGGGCAAGGTCGCGGCAAAGAAGACCGCTGGCGTATTGGGTGATGATCTCTCACTCAATGCGCAGCAGGTCACCGGCGTAAAAGCCAACCGTGAATTACCCGTGGTCTGGAGCGTCGCAAAAGGCTCATTTCTTAATAAATTAATTCTGGTGCCGCTGGCGCTGATTATCTCGGCGTTTGCGCCCTGGCTAATCACACCGCTGTTGATGCTGGGCGGCGCTTACCTTTGCTATGAAGGCGTGGAAAAGGTGCTGCACAGCCTGAATCACGATAAGGCAGAAAGCAGCCCGGAGGCACGTCAACAGCGTCTGGATAAGCTGGCGCAGCAGGATCCGCGCCAGTTCGAAAAAGATAAAGTGAAAGGCGCTGTACGCACAGATTTCATTCTTTCTGCGGAAATTGTGGCAATCACCTTAGGGATTGTCTCTGAAGCGCCGCTGTTGAATCAGGTGCTGATTCTGGCGGGGATTGCGATTCTGGTGACGATTGGTGTTTACGGCATCGTAGCGATGATCGTGAAAATCGACGACCTCGGATACTGGCTGCGGGAAAAGTCCTCCACGCTGGCTCAGGCGACTGGCGGTGCGCTATTGGCGCTGGCCCCCTGGTTGATGAAGGTGTTAACGGTGGTGGGCACGGTGGCAATGTTCCTGGTCGGTGGCGGCATTATTGTGCACGGTATCGCGCCGTTGCATCACGCGATTGAGGAGTACAGCAGCGGCTTTCATGGCGTTATCTCTGCCTTACTGAGCAACGGTGCCAATCTGGTACTCGGCTTTATCATTGGGTCGATCGTGCTGTTGGCGGTAAATCTGGTTGCGAAAGTACGCGGTAAATCGGTATAAAGCGCAGGAATTTATCAATCACGGGTCAGGAGAACGATGATGAACGACGATATGTTTGAATTTGATATCGATGCGCAGCTGGAACAGGCTGAAGCGAAAGCGGCTGAAAAAGCCAATGAAGTCCCGGCTGATATCAGCGACGAAGCGGACTGCGAAGGTTGCAAAATCTGATTTCCCACCCGGGAAAGTGTTTCAAAGCCGATAATAATTTTTATCGGCTTTTTTTATAAACAACATTTTACACTGCTTATTCCGATTTCGTCACAGTAATAACATTATCCTATAGGCGTAAATGGGGTGCAGCTGCTATAACTTTATCCGTTCATTCAACGGAAAAAGGGAGGGCGCGGTATGACCTTTGCGATCAGTGATGAAGTTCAGCACAAAGAGGGCGGACCCACGATGGTGGTGACCGGCTATGCCAGCGGAATGGTAGAGTGTCGTTGGTATGATGGCTACAGCGTGCGACGCGAGGCGTTCCGTAGTGACGAACTGAGTCACTTATCCGGAGCGCGACAGCTGGCCAGCTAAGCGTGTGCGGGACGGTCAATCCGTCCCGTTGCGTTTTTACCTATCTGATTTTCCTTTGATCCCTGCCTGTACGACTTTTCCCCTGCTGACTACACTTTTCGCATCCGCCCTTTATTGAATAACTGTTGCCCATGCCCACTTCGCCTTTGACGCCACGCACAGGTAATCCTTTTTTGCCGGTGCATCTCTGCTTTCTGGCGGTCTTTTTGTTCTCTGCATTTCTTACTGTGCATGAAGCGATTGAGCTAAAAAATAACTATGAGGAGCGTCAGCGCGCACAACTGGCTGAAATCCAGAAAAACCTCGACAGCCGGTTTCAGGAAAGCATCGATGAATTGACGTATTACGAGAGAATGCTCAACTATGCGTTGATGCATCCGCTGGATTCGAGTCAAACGCGCGAAGCCATTACCCGCTTTCAACAATTGCGCCAGCAAACGACCTGGCAGTTAAAGTTGGCCAGCCTGCGCAGTATGCCGTTGAATGGCGTGAGTGACAGTTGGTTAATGCGCGATCCCTTGCTGCTGCGCAACAGCGATCACATCAATGCGGAATTGCGCGCCGCCATGGAATTCAGCTTTATCATGCAGTTCAGCGACCCAGGACAGGATTTTCACTCACGCTTTTGGTATATCTCGCGCGCCGGTTTTTTTATCAGTTCAAGGCCTCCGCAAAGTCCGCAAGAGCTGATAGAAAGCTATACCACCATGACGGAGCGCCCCTATTTTCGCGATCAGGCACCGGATAATCCGCAGCGCGGTCGATTGCGCTGGAGTGAAGCCTATCAAGGTGAATTTAACGAAGGGTTAATGATGACAGTGAGCACGCCGATCGTCAGTCATGGTTACTGGTACGGTGTACTGTCGATGGATTTCACCCAGGCGCGGATACATGGGCTGATGGCCGAAGCACGACACAGCTTGCTACAAGGAAAGTTGCTCATGGTGGACCGCTCGTTAAATGAAATCACTCGCTTGCATGCACCCAACGATGAGCCCTTGACGCCAGAACAACAGGAGCGTCTGGAGAGCCAAATCCGGCAACTGCCTGGAGGTGTGATGCGCCTTGGCACCCAGTTTGCCAGCTGGAGCAAATTAAAGAATGTGGACGCGTATATCGTGAATATTCAGAGCCTGAGGCAGGGGATGTCACAGGAACTTGGCCGTGTATCGCTGTTCTTGCTCGGCATGTGGTTGCTGTTTGTACTGCTACTGCTGGTCGTGCATCAGGTCATTATTCGTCTGGTGCGCCGTATGGACGATCTCTCCGCCAAACTCACCTGGCGTGCCAATTACGACGGTATGACGCGGTTGCTCAATCGCAATGCGTTCTTTGAACAGTTTGTGGCGATCTCTGCCCGCAGCCAGCAGCAGCAAACGCCCCTCGCGGTGATTCAGTTGGATGTCGATCACTTTAAGAAAGTGAACGATACCTGGGGACATGCGGCAGGCGATCAGGCATTGATTCGGGTGGCGGGCGTGATTAGCCATACGCTGCGTAAGTATGATGTGGCGGGCCGTATCGGCGGAGAGGAGTTTTGTATTGTACTGCCGGAAACTACGTTGGCGGATGCCAGTGCAATTGCGGAACGCATCCGTGCGCGTTTAGCGGCAAAAACGATTCTGGTGAATGCCAGTACCACGTTCAGCGTCACCCTGTCGGCTGGCGTGACCGGCAGCGAAGAGCAGGGCGATTATCATGCCGAGAGCCTGCAAGCCACCGCCGATCGCCGCCTGTATCTGGCGAAAACCGGCGGCCGCAACCGCGTGGTGGCAGAAGATTAAACCTTGCCTTCGTTATCCTCCTCCACCGCCTGATATATGCGCTGCAGGATATCCGGAAACGCCGATTGCACGCGGCTCCAGCTGGGAATGAAAGGTTTCTCATTGGGCCGCTCAATAAAGGATTGCCCGGCATCAAGTATCGCCTGCGTGAACATCTCGACCGCCGCTTCCTCAATATGCTGATCAAACTTCAGGCCATTCATTGTCGCTTCGTGATTGTAGATCTCCATCATATCCAGCGCATTGCGATAATAAGTGGCTTTGAGCACGCGGAATGAGTCACTGGTGAGTGGCACGCCCATGGTCGCCAGCTTGCGCAGCAGCGACTGGACAATATCATTGCTCATGCGTTTCAGGCCGCCGGTGCCATCTTCTTCTGCCAATGGTTGATGTTTATGATCGTAGTTATCGGCAATTTCCACCTGACAGGTTTGTCGCGTGGTGTAGTTGCGATAAATCTCCGACAGCACGCCGATTTCCAGCCCCCAGTCGCCGGGAATTTTGATGCCGTTCAGCACATGGGTGCGCATGGCGAATTCGCCAGACAGCGGATAGCGGAAGCTGGTGAGGTAATCCAGATATTCAGAATGGCCATACACTTTTTGTAGCGAACGCAGCAGCGGGCCGACCAGCAAGCGGCCTACGCGACCATTAAGCTTGCCGTCCGCAACGCGCGCGTAGAACCCTTTGCAGAACTCATACTGGAAAGCTGGATTGGCAAGCGGATAGAGCAAGCGCGCCAGCATGCTGCGCTCATAGGTGACGATATCGCAGTCATGCAGCGCCACGCACTGGGTGCGATCCGAGGCCAGTGTATACCCGGTGCAGAACCACACGTTGCGTCCTTTACCCGGCTGGCTCGGCGACAACCCCTCTTTATCCAGTTCAGCATCCAGCGCTTTCAATCGCGGTCCATCATTCCACAGGATGCGATGGCGTTGTGGCAAACGAGAAAAGAACTCGCGAGCAAAGAGAAACTGGTCGCGGTCAGCACGATCGAGACCGATGACGATCTCATCCAGATAAGGCACTTTGGCCAGCTCATTGACGATGTTATCCAGCGCCGGACCTTCCAGTTCTGAGAACAGGGAAGGCAGGATTAGCCCCATTTTGCGTTTACGCGCGAAACGTACCATCTCTTTTTCCAGCGATTCAACGCTGCGTTGGGTGAGATTATGAAAGTTAGTAATGACACCATTTTGGTAAAAATCACTCATTTTCTCATCCTTAGGTCAGAGAGTTATTCGGGTTGCGCGAGAAAATAGTCCAGCCCTTCACGCCAGCCCAGCGGGCCAGCATGCGCGGTGTGATAGACATTTTGTTGATCGCGGCGCGTGAGGATCACCGGGGTTTTACTGAATCCTTTAATCACTACGGCATAATCGACCTGCTCCAGCATCGGCACATCATTGGGGCCATCACCGAGGCCGAGGGTGGTCCGCTTCTCTCCACTGCGCTGTTCGAGATGCTGCTGCAGCTGCTGCAGTGCGATGCCTTTACCGCAGCCCGCGGGCATCACATGCCAGAATCGTCCCCCCTGGGTGAGCGCCAGGTTGTGTTCCGCCAGCGCCATACGAAAATCCTCCAGCTTTTCACTATCATCGCGCCAGAGTATGACTTCTGAAGCATTGCGCAGTCGGCTCTGGCTGGCTTCGGCCAGGGTTAATCCGGTGAAGCGGGCCACTTCCGCATCGCTAAAGTCGTGAAAACCGCTGAAGCGGAAAGTGGATTGCAGGGTTTTCAACCAGCGGCACAGCGCAAGATAGTGTTCACCCGGTTCCTCCGCTGCAATCTGCTCGCCATCAAAAGCGATAAACGCCCCGTTTTCAGCGATGAAAGGGGTACCGGAAAGACCCAGGCGTTTCTGTAAGGGGATCATTTCAGCGGCCGTTTTACTGGAACAGAACACCACGGGAATCGCCTGCTGTTTGAGGCGCTGCAACCATTCACTGGCGGCATCCCAGTTGTAGTCATGATGATCCAATAGCGAGCCATCGAGATCGGTCACAATCATCAGCGACGAGTTAAGTCTGAGCATCTACACACTCCTTACGCCAGGCGCGTCCGTAAAGCAGAGAGTAATCAGTATAATAGCGTTATGAAGATCACACTTTTTTGCGAGTCTGCTGCGTCAATTTCCAGGATAAATCTTAAATCCACAGGGTAACGATTAGGGACGTGCACACATTGCGCATAAAAGAAACACAGTAGGCACACGGTGTTTTCGGTAACAAATGGGGAAGGTCATGCTTTTTTGTTCGTTTTATACGCAAGATTGGGACTTGTCTTGTGATGACTAAAGCGTAGTCTGACTCAGGTGTTAAGAATTTCCTGGTGTAACGAATTCACTGATTTACTTTACCCGGCCATCCCGCCGGGTATTTTTTTGAAATCGATTTCAACGGTTAACTTCAGTGATCGAGAAGTCACGGATATCGAGTTCAAATGTTTCAGCCAGCTCGATATAAGAGTCATAGGCTTCACCATTCACTTTCACCCGGTGAGCGTGTTCCGCTTCCATGAACTCTTTAACCTCGCCTGAGGTTTTCTTCTGAATCGCTTCCAGCAATGCTTCAACGTCAATGTTCACTTCGCGCTGCACGTTGTCACTGTACTCTTTTGCGGTTGTCATGGTCGGCCTCCCAGAGGCGATGAGATTCTTTATCAGTATAGACAACGGGAAGAATGGGCAGGAAAGGGCAGATTTCAGGCAAAAAAAAAGCCCGCGCTGCGCGGGCAAAAATCCTTGTTACTTTTAGGTTGACTGCGCCTTTGGGGTTGGTGCAGTACGAAGAAGTGTACGGGCTACCCGCGTCAGAAGTCTCTCTGCGTACTGTTAAGAAAGTGAAAAGCCGCGGTTTGACAGAACTTTACCCGTCTGTCATCTCATCAATCGAATCAGCGGCTATGCTTAAAGCTTGACGATAAAGAAGTGATATCAGGGAGTTAGTATGGATTTTATTCGAATTGTGATTGCGATTTTACTGCCACCGCTGGGTGTATTTCTGCAGGTGGGCTTTGGCGGTGCCTTCTGGCTGAATATCCTGCTCACACTGTGCGGTTATATCCCGGGCATTGTGCATGCCGTGTGGGTCATCGCCCGACGCTGATCCGGATCAGGCGGCCGCCATTTTCTTCCGTTACACTGTATTCAGGACAATATCTGGAGAGTAATCAATGCAGGTGAATGACCGCGTAACGGTAAAAACCGATGGCGGCCCACGTCGCGTGGGTACGGTACTGGCAGTTGAAGGTTTTAATGAAGGGACCATGTACTTGGTGGCGCTGGAGGATTATCCGCTGGGGATTTGGTTCTTTAATGAAAGCGACCATGCGGAAGGGGTGTTTGTTGAGCCCTACGAGCAAGCTTAAGACTGCATAAAAAAATCAGGTGCACATAAGGTGCACCTGATGCATATCAACCGCTGCCATCAATGACGGCGAGAAGGTTTAGAACGTTTCCCAGTTGTCATTACTGTTCGCCGCTGCCAATGCTGGACGCGGTGTCAGCGTCGGGGCCTTCAGGGTGCCTGATGAAGGTGCCATCACTCGCGATGCGGGTGAATCGTTAAGTTTAAATGCCGCAACGGCCTGTGTCAGACGACCCGCCTGATCTTCCAGCGAGGCTGCCGCTGAAGAGGCTTCTTCCACCAGCGAGGCGTTCTGCTGCGTCACGTTGTCCATCTCGGTAACCGCCAGACTCACCTGCTGAATGCCACGGCTCTGCTCATCGGAGGCGGCGGCAATTTCCGACATAATATCGGTGACGCGACGCACCGCCTCGACGATCTCACCCATGGTTGAGCCGGCTTCACCCACCTGATGTGAACCGTTATTAATCAGATCAACCGACTCGGCAATCAGCGTTTCAATCTCTTTCGCGGCCTGGGCACTGCGCTGGGCCAGATTGCGTACTTCACTCGCTACGACGGCGAAACCACGTCCTTGCTCACCGGCGCGTGCCGCTTCTACCGCCGCGTTCAGCGCCAGAATATTGGTCTGGAAGGCGATGCTATTAATCACGTTGGTGATCTCAGCAATCTTCTTCGAGCTGCCGGAGATATTGTTCATGGTTTTCACCACGCCATGCACCAGTTCGCCACCGCTGCGGGCTTTGCCGGAAGCGTCCGCCGCCAGCTGGCTCGCGTGATGGGCGTTCTCCGCATTCTGTTTCACGGTCGCGGTGAGCTGTTCCATGCTGGCAGCGGTTTGCTCCAGCGCGGAGGCCTGCTCCTCAGTGCGTGAAGACAAATCGGTGTTACCGGCTGAGATCTCGCTGGAACCCTGATAGATGGCAACGGCGCCTTCGCGGACGGTGCCTACGGTACGCACCAGTGCGGCCTGCATCAGTTGCAGATTATGCAACAGGCTACCGATCTCGCTACGGCCATACGCTTGTTCCGGTGCGGTCAGATCGCCCTGCGCAATACGCTCAATACGCTCAACCGACTGACGCAGCGGGCTGATCACCACACGGCGGAGGAAGACGAAGGTGAGGAGCACCAATACCAGTGCAGCAGCAAAGGCCACAGCCATGGCAATAAAGCCGACGCGGGACTGGTGCGCAGCTTCCGCGTTGATCGCTTCGGCACGGTCAGTACGAATTTTTATCGCTTTCAGTAATACCGCGTTATACGCATCATCCAACTTGCGTGTCACGTCGGTTTCCTGCGCCACGATCCCTTCGAAGCTGCCTTGCTTAGCCGACTCAATCATCGGCTTCAATCCCTTGTCGATATAGTCATTGAATGCCGCGGTGAGTGGCGCATCCAGCGCGATATCCTCCGGCGTTTTCGCCTTGCGGTCCATGTAAGTTTTAAAACCGTCACGCGCTTGCTTGATGCGGGTCTCCGTGCGCGCCAGATCGGCACGATAGCCGTCCATTTCACCGATGCGGGCAGCGGCGCCGGATTGCAGCACGTTCAGACGAGCGGTACGCAAATGGTTTGAGCTATTAGAGATGCCCATACGGATTTGAATTTCATCCGTCGCATCGTTGAGGGAATTATTACTCTGGATTAAAAAATAGCTGGCGAGGCCGATACACAGGGCAAAAAGCAGCAGAATGCCACCAAAGATCATGCTGAAAAGAGGCATCAGGCGCAGGTTCTGCCAGATGCTGAGCTTATATTGCTCATCAATCGATGCTGTTTTCATATCCTTGCTCTCATTTTGGGTAGGTGTTCTGAGAACAAGCATCGGCAGTTCAGGCTAAAGGATTAGGGGGCGAAGTGAGACCTGGCTCGCAGATCCAGGCAAAACGACAAAGGGCCAATCTGCGGATTGGCCCTTTGTCGGCTACGGCTATTTACTCAAACTGTTTACATGCAGAACTATCGCACGTTGACATAAATACCGGAGGTCACATTATCGGTCAGTCGCACCACATGATAAATAACCTGTTTATTATGTGTCTTAATTTTGCGTTTTATATTACCTTTGTGTGACGATACCGTTTTGGCTTTAATTTGCATCTTGTCTGAAATTTGAATGGTGTCATGTCCTGACATCCACATTTTCAGCATATTTGATTCAGTCTGACTTAATGTCAGTGGGTGAACATCCAGGCCTGCTGAAATACGCGGGGTAGCGCTGAGTTTCTTTTGCAGGTAAGTGCCGAGCAGTGAATCCAGAGTCGAGGTTTTTACCGATTTTGACGTAATAATCAGGTTCTTACGAACGTAGAGGTATTCCTCAAAATGGATATTCGAGATCGCCATAAAGATAAAAAATAGCGTATCTGGATGCTGCATAATAATAGCACGAATACGATCGCTGGAATCGGATTCATGAATGAAGCATTCTTCATTAATAAAAACGACACCAGGCTTTAACTGTTCACATCTTTGTTGCAGTTGTTCAATATCAGAGACCGGAGTAATATTTTTCTTTTTAACTCATTTGGCCGACATATAGTCTGATAATCCCAGGCGTGTGTAGTTACATGAATCCATAATAATCGTTGGCATTATAGCGACCCTCACCAATTTGTTATCCGTTTAAATCAACGATGAATACGCGTTTGCGGTACGAGAGAGATTTCCAAAGACACTTTTTTATTCTGCTCGGCAGACTGGCGAATGATATCCGTGCGCCATCATGACTCTATCCCTGAACCCTTCTGCGAAGTTTTTTGTGTTACTTCCACGTCACTCTTGTCCCCGCGATAGTGGGAATCGCCGGGAGTTTGCATTAAGTGTGTAATTCGCTCTGTTTTTGAGAGCCCTGTCACTATCGCGCAAGTCACAGACAAATCTGATAGGACAATTCTTAAAAACATTTGAATCGCGAAAGTGTGACGTTTCAGCGAGTGTTGACAATGCCGGAAAAAAGGGATTTAGACAAGAAAAATCGCTGCAATATTTTTTTTGTTTATTAACAGCCCTTTGAGCATTTATTCAACCAATTCTCAAGGTTTATCACCTTAGGAATCGTCTGACTAAAATACGCGAAGCGCCGTTTAATAAGAATAATTTTCCCCAGAATTGCGCATTTATCAGAATAACCTCAGTTGATTTCTGAGAAATATGGTTCGAAAAATGCACAGATTGATTTTGAATACTTAACTATCGCATAAGAACTTCTACAGAAACGTTAATTAGCGTGCGCGGGAGAGTTCTGAGACAAACTGGGCGAGTAAATCAAAGACTTCGCCGAAGAGATGTTCGCAGAAGGGGGCGAGTAGCGGCATCATCATACCCAGACTGAGGATCCCCACCGTTAAGGTAATCGGAAAGCCGATCGCGAAAACCGAGAGTTGTGGTGAAACACGGTTTAACAAACCTAGTGCCATGTTTAGCGTGAGCAATAAAACAATTAAGGGTAGCGCTAACATCATGCCATTAAGGAAAATTAACCCGGCGGACTTCACCAGCGCCATAAAAGCATTGGCGTTGAGGGGTTGATCGTTAATCGGCAGAGTATGAAAACTGTCCACCAGCAGCGAAATCAGCCACAAGTGTCCGTTGAAGGTCAGAAACAGCAGCATGGCCAGCATATCGAGAAAACGCGCCAGCACGGGCATGTTAAGGCGGCTGCCAGGATCAAAGAAGGTGGCAAAGGATAAGCCCATCTGTAATCCCACGACTTCACCGGCCATACGCACCGCGGCAAACGCCAGTTGCATCGTCAGGCCAATCCCCACACCAATCAGTAATTGCTGTAACAGGATCCAGAAACCCGCAGGGGTAAATAACGTGACTTCCACCGGAGGCAACACGGGAATGACGATCCAGGTCGTCAATACCGCGAGGCCCACTTTCACGCGCTTGGGAATGGATTTCTCACTCAGCACCGGCGCACTGGCAAAGAGTGCCAGCAAACGTACCATCGGCCAGAAAAATTGCGCGACCCAATGGACCAGCTGGCTGCTATCGAGGTTAATCATCAGCCGATGATATAAGGTAAGTTGGTCAACAGATTACGCATGTAATCCAGTATCAGGTTCAGCATCCACGGGCCGGCAATCACCGCGGTGGCGGCAACGGCAAGGATCTTAGGAATAAAGGAGAGTGTCTGTTCGTTGACCTGCGTGGCCGCCTGTAACAGGCTGATGATCAGACCGCTGACCAGTGCCGCCAGCAACAGCGGGGCGGCGAGCATCAGGGCAATTCGCATTGCTTCCTGGCCGATGACCATAACCGATTCGGGTGTCATGCTGCGCTCCTGGCGTTATATGTTGCGGCCTTCAGGCCGACCGGATTGAGAGTTGCCATCGACTTCCAGGTGTGCCGCTAGGAGTAGAAACTTTGTGCCAGTGAACCCACCAGCAGCTGCCAGCCATCCACCAACACAAACAACATCAGCTTGAATGGCAGAGAAATGGTCGCCGGCGGCACCATCATCATCCCCAGCGCCATCAACACGCTGGCAACCACCAGGTCGATGATCAGGAACGGGATGAAGACGGTGAAGCCAATCTGGAAGGCAGTTTTCAGTTCGCTGGTGACGTAAGCCGGCAGCAAAATACGCATCGGTACGGCTTCCGGACCTTGAATCGGCGCGGTGTTGGCAAGACGAGCAAACAGCGCTAAATCGGCTTCACGCGTCTGACGCAGCATAAACTCACGCAGCGGTTGAGCGCCTTTGTCGATCGCTACGTCCATGCTGATTTTGTCCTGACTGAACGGCAAATAGGCGTCGCTATAAATCTTGTCGAAGGTCGGCGCCATAATAAAGAAGGTTAAAAACAGCGCAAGGCCAAGCAAAACCTGATTGGGGGGGGCAGAAGGCGTGCCTAAGGCGTTACGCAGCAAGCCAAAAACAATAATGATGCGGGTGAAGCTGGTCATCATCAGCAAGATGGCCGGAATAAAGGTCAGCGAGGTGATAAACACCAGCGTCTGCACCGGCAGTGACCAGCTCTGGCCGCCATTCGCCAATGGCTGACTGACCAGACCAGGCAATTGCGCATGGGCAACCGGTGCCAGCAACAGCAGCGGCAAGAGGGGAAGCAATCGACGCATCATTGGGGTTTTCCGGGACGTTTAACCAGATTCTGGAACAGCTGACGAAAATCCTGCGGCGCCACGGTTTTGTTCACCAGCTCTTCAGGTGGCAGCGGTGGCAGCGAATGCAGATGGGTAATTTGCTGGGCGGTGACGCCCAGCACTAAACGCGCATCGGCGGTGTCAACAATCACCACCCGCTCCTGACGACCCACCTGCACGCTGGCGCTAATTTTCAGCGCCTGGGTGTTGACGGTTTTGGGCGCAAAGCCAAGGCGTTTTGCCAGCCAACCACAGGCCAGAATCAGCAGAACAATCACTGCCAGCACGCTGCTGACTTGCCCAATCACCGAACCGGTAGAGACCACCGGCTGGCTATGAACAGGCTGGCCAATTTGCGCGTTTTTTAACATGCTTAACGGCTCAGACGACGCATACGTTCAGATGGCGTAATAATGTCGGTGATACGCACGCCATATTTGTCGTTCACGACGACGACTTCGCCCTGCGCAATCAGGTAACCATTGATCAAGATATCCAGTGGTTCACCGGCCAGGCCATCCAGAGCCACCACGGAACCTTGCGTCAGGCGCAGCAGCTCTTTGATGGTCATCTTGGTGCGACCCAGTTCCACGGTGAGTTTGACCGGGATATCCATAATCAGATCGATGTCTTGCAGCGAGCCACTGGCACCGTTGCTTTCAAACGATTTGAAAACGTTCTCGGTTGGATCAGGCGTGCTGGTGGTTGCCTGCTCGTTCATTGCCTCAGCCCACAGGTCGTCCGCAGAAATATCATCGGACGGTTTTTTGCTGTCACTCATCGGGCTGTTCCTCGTTCAGCGAATTCAAAATCGGGTTAATCAGGTGTTCAACACGCAGCGCGTACTGGCCATTCATGGTGCCATATTGGCTGGTCAGCACGGGTACGCCATCGACGTGAGCAATGATGCGGTCCGGCTTCTCAATGGGCAGGACGTCACCAGGTTTCAGTTGCAAAATACGTGACAGGCGCATGGATGTTTCCGCGAAGTGGGCAATCAGCTCCAGCTCCGAGTGCTGCACCTGTTTCACCAGATTGTCGCGCCAGTGCGTATCTTCCTGACGGGAGTTTTCCAGTGGTGGATTGACCAGCAGCTCGCGCAGCGGCTCAATCATTGAAAACGGAATACAGATATTAAATTCACCCACCAGATTACCAATCTCGACCTGGAACGGGGTGTTGACAACGATATCGTTCGGCGAAGTGGTGATGTTGGTAAATTTCACCTGCATTTCCGAACGGACGTACTCAACATCCAGCGGGTAAATCGCTTTCCAGGCATCGCTGTAACCATCCAGTGCCAGCTTCAGCATGCGACGGATGACGCGTTGCTCGGTATGGGTAAATTCACGGCCTTCCACTTTGGTCGGGAAACGGCCATCACCACCAAACAGGTTATCTACGGCGATAAACACCAGACTCGGTGAAAATACCACCAGCGCAGTACCGCGCAGTGGTTTCAGGTGGATCAGGTTCAGGTTGGTCGGCACCGGTAAATTGCGGGCAAACTCATGGTAAGGCTGAATCTTGATCGCACCGACACTGATATCCGGGCTACGGCGCAGCAGGTTAAACAGCGCCATACGAAAATGACGGGCAAAACGCTCGTTAATGATCTCCAGCGCCTGCAGACGCTCGCGCACCACGCGACGCTGAGTATTAGGATCATAGGGACGGATATCGCCATCGGTCCCTTTGGAACTGTTCTCTACTTCCGCGCTGTCACTGTCGCCATTAAGCAGCGCGTCAATCTCAGCCTGGGAGAGAATGCTATCGCCCATTAAATCACCTCAAAATGAAGGCGGTAAACAGCACGTCACTGACAACCTGAGGTGGTTGATTTTTTACCAGCGGTGGTGCCAGCGCTTGTTTAATCTGATCAATCAAAGCCTGTTTGCCTTGTTCAGTTGCAAGCTGTGTAGCACTTTGGCGTGAGAGTAGTAACAGCAAACGGCTGCGCACCTCAGGCAGGTAATCATTCAACCGACGACGGGTCTCCTCATCCGGCAGACGCAGGGTAAAGCCTACGTACAACACACGGTCGGGATCGTTGTCAGTATTGACCAGGTTAACCGTAAACGTATCCATTGCAAAAAATACAGGGGCGACCGGTGGCTCAACTTTCGCCGCTTCCGGTTTGTCATCCCCGTGTTTATTCATCATTCGCCAGACTGCATAGCCTGCCACGCTGCAAGCGGCCAGCGTTACAATCAGTAACACCGGTATTAGTAGTGAACGTTTGCGGCCTTTAGCTTTCGCGTTATCAGACATGTTTGCAGTTACTTCCTGTGAATTATGGGCAAACCTCTCGGCTCGCCTGGACAGATTATCCCGCGTCTTAAGTCAAACAATGGGAAGAAAAGACGCGGGTTTTACGCTTACCTTCAGCGTTTAGCCGCTGTCAGGCAAAGATATCGACAGCGCCGTTACCTGTCGCGCGCGCCTGAAGGGCTGCCGGGACGGCAATAGGCGTTATCTCGTTTTCACTGTCCTGGGAGAGGGTAAAGCTGCCGTGCTGGCCATCACGACGTCCTTCCTGCTGGCCCTGATAATTCTGGCTTTGTGCGAAGGCGTCGCTGCTGACATTACTCTGTCCCAGGTTGATACCGCTCTCCGCCAGCGCTGTACGCAGCTGAGGGAGAGCCGCTTCCAGCGCGGCCCTCACTTGGCTGTGGCTGGAAACCATACTTAACTGCGCCTGATCCTTGTCGAGGGTCAGGTTGATCTGGATTGCACCCAAATCTTCGGGATGTAAGCGCAATTCGGCATTTTGCTGGCCGTTGCGACTGAACATCACGATTTGCTGGCTTAACGCCTGCTGCCACTCATTGCTGCCGAGTTGGGCATTCAGCATCGGCGTCGACGGAGTGGTGCTGGTCGTCGCCGTGCTGTTGGTCAGTGTGCTACTGCTGCTGACCGGGGCGCTGGTTAATGCTGTTACCGTGTCGCTCTGAGTATTACGATGTTCTTCCGGTTTGCTGAGCGTGCTCAGCACCTGCTTAAAGCTTTCATCCAGTGACAGTGCGCTGTTGCTGTTACTGCTGCTGGCCGTTGTGCTGGCGGCAGCGGCACTGCTACTGGCTGTCGTTGTACTGACATCACGGCTGACAGCGCTCAGCACATCGCTGGATTTCTTATGAGGCGTACTGTCGGACTGTGCCTCTTGTTCATCTTTCACGGCGTTCTGCAGCGTTCGGCTTAACAATGATCCGTTTAGCGTAGTCTCTGCATCGGCAGAGGTTTTATCCGTGCTGGCGCTGACGGCGCTCTGACTGTTTCGCGCTTCAACCGCAACCGGTAACATCGCGAACAGTGCCTGCACATTCTGTAAGTCGCTGGCACTTAACGAACTTGCTTCAGACTTGTCTTTATCATCGGCTGATTTCAGCGTGGCTTTAGTGTTTTCCGGTTGTAAAAGTGCGTTTAACGCCTCTGGTTTGTCCAGTGCCTGCAATAACGCGCTTAATGACGCTTTTGTGACGCCTTTTTCATCGACTTCTGCTGTCAGATCAGTCGATTGCGTGTTAACACCTTGTTGCTGAGCCAGCGTCAGTAAGCGGTTACCCAGTTCAGTGATAAATCCCTGTGGCAGCGCATCTGTACCCAGTAAATTGTCCGATGCAACAGCACTGTCTGCATCGCTGACTTTAGAGGTTTGCGTAACCATAGTTGGCAGCGTAATCATTCGCCTCTCCTCATAGCGGCCCGTTGGGCAAATTCATCCATCCGTTTCTGATCGAGACGGTTTTCTTGTCGTAATGCGTTTTCGGCAGCGCGAGTGATCAGTGTTTGATACGCATTCAATCGCTTATGCTTTTCTTGCCAGCTGCTCAGCGCCTGATCCAGACGTTGATTCCACTGATTCAGCTGTTGCCGATGCTGTTCAATGGCTTTCTCCAGCGTCTGAATAAACTGGTGGTAATTGGTCCAGCGCAGGCTGGAAATACCGCCTGACATATCGGTGTTGAGCTTATTGCGGTACTCATCCTGATAGTCGAGCAGCATGGTGAGCTGCTCATCCGCCTGCTTTACGCCACGGCGCATGTCACCTAAATGAATCACGGCCTGTTCCAAATCCTGCTCCGCCATATCGCGCAGCTTATCGATAGCACTGGCAGTTTTCATGGCTTACCTCGCTTGGGCTCGCGCTAGCCGAACATGGCCTGCAGGTGCAGACTGGCGTCGTCATAGTCGCTGCGTTCGAAAATACCCTGTTGCAGGAAGGCTTCCATCTCCGGGTAAAGCTTGATGGCTTTATCGAGCATCGGATCGCTTCCAGCGGCATACGCGCCTACACTCACCAGATCGCGGTTGCGCTGGAAACTGGAGAGCAGTTGTTTAAATTGACGCACCCGCGCGTAGTGGGTGTCATCAATTAACGCGGTCATCGCACGACTGATTGAGGCTTCAATATCAATCGCCGGATAGTGACCGGCTTCGGCCAGACGGCGCGACAATACAATGTGACCATCAAGAATGGCGCGCGCCGAGTCGGCAATCGGGTCTTGCTGATCGTCACCTTCGGTAAGCACGGTATAGAAAGCCGTAATCGAACCGCCGCCGTGGGTGCCGTTACCGGCGCGTTCCACCAGGGCGGGGAGCTTCGCGAACACGGAAGGCGGATAACCTTTGGTGGCCGGTGGCTCGCCAATCGCCAAGGCGATTTCACGCTGCGCCATGGCGTAGCGGGTGAGGGAGTCCATGATCAGCAGCACGTGCTGGCCGCGATCGCGAAAATCTTCCGCGATGCGTGTCGCATACGCGGCACCCTGCATACGCAGCAGCGGCGAAACGTCAGCCGGTGCGGCGATCACCACCGAGCGTGCACGGCCTTCTGCGCCGAGGATGTTCTCAATGAATTCTTTGACTTCACGGCCACGTTCACCGATCAGGCCAACCACAATCACATCGGCTTTGGTATAACGCGCCATCATGCCAAGTAACACCGACTTACCGACGCCGGAACCCGCAAACAGGCCCATACGCTGACCCCGTCCGACAGTCAGCAGGGCGTTGATCGCCCGTACGCCGGTATCCAGTACATCGTGGATTGGCGTACGTTGCAGTGGGTTAAACGGGGCGGTGATCAATGGCGCACGATAGCCGGTGTCCGGGGCAGGTAAACCATCCAGCGGTTTGCCTGCGCCATCCAGCACGCGGCCGAGCAGTTCTGGCCCAAGCAACAGCTGTTTACCGCCTTGTGCGTTGTCACCGCTAAAACGGGCATAAACGCGCGCACCCGGCAAAATGCCGTCCACTTCTTCCAGCGGCATCATCAACAGTTTCTGACCGTTGAAACCCACCACTTCACTTTCCACTTCAGTGATGTTGTTGCCGTCGTGACGTTCGATGATGCAGGTCGCACCGAGCGGCAGTTGCAGCCCGGTGGCCTCCAGTACTAAACCGGTAGCACGGGTCAGACGGCCATAGCGGCGCACGGTTTGCACCTGCGAAATACGATCCTCGAAGGCATCGAGTGCGCCAAGCCAGCGGGAAAGACGCGACGAGGTCATTACAAGGTCCCCGGTGCGGCCAGACGGCACAGTTCCTGCCAGCGGGTTGCCACGCTGGCATCGAGATCACCATCTTCGGCGCTGAGTTTACAGCCGCCGGGATGCAGTGAATTATCGGCCAGCAGTTTCCAGCCGTGCAGATCCAGCGTCGGGCCCAGTGTCTGCTCAATGCGCTGTAAATCATCAGGATGCACGCGCAGCTGCGGTTTGCCGCTGAACATGGGTTCTTGTTGAATCAGCTGCTGAATCTGGCGCAGCAGGGCGGTGCCATCCACTTGTGTGGCCTGGCCAATGACCGTGCGCGCCGCTTCCAAGGCCAGCTGCATCAGACGTGAGGCGATGACGCTATCCAGCGCTTCCAGCGTGTGATGGAACTCGGTGACTAACTGCTGCATGCGCGCCTGTAAGGGCGCCTGCTGCTGTTGGGCATCGGCGAGTCCCTGCTGGAAACCGGCGTCGTAACCGTTCTGCTGTGACTCGGCAAAACCCTTTTGATAGCCCTCGCTGTAACCTTGCGTCTGTGCATCTTTGCGCATCTGCTGTTGCATGCGCTCCAGCATCTGCTGTTGCTCAGCTTCGGCACTCATTTCGACATCCACAGCCGGCTCTTCCTGCGGCAGTTCTTCCGCCACTTTGAAGGTGCTGCCTAAATCATCAGGCTGCCAGCGCTGCCACGCACGGGCGGAAAAGGCATCAGACATAAGTTTCCTCGCCACCACCAATTACCATTTCGCCGGATTCTGCCAGGCGACGGACCACCAGCAGGATCGCTTTCTGTTCGTTCTCCACGGCCGACATACGCACCGGACCACGGTTGGCCAGATCGTCGCGCAGGATATCGGCTGCACGCGCTGACATGTTCTTGAGGAACTTCTCGCGCAGCGGCTGTTCGGCACCTTTCAGGGCGATCAGCAACTGTTCGGACTCCACTTCCTGCAGCAGACGCTGGATGCTGCGATCGTCCACTTCCACCAGGTTTTCGAACAGGAACATCTCGTCGATGATCTTCTGTGCCAGCTCGCCGTCGAAGTCGCGTACCGCTTCGATAACCGCTTCTTCCTGCTGCGTTTTCATCAGGTTGATAATTTCGGCTGCGGTTCTCACGCCACCCATCTTCGCACGCTTGAGGTTGGTGCCATCCAGCAGACCGTTCAGGACTTCGGTCAGTTCTGCCAGCGCCGCTGGCTGTACACCGCCGAAGGTGGCAATACGCAGCATCACGTCGTGACGCAGGCGTTCGTCGAACAGCGCCAGAATATCTGCGGCCTGGCCACGTTTGAGGTGCACCAGGATGGTGGCGATAATCTGCGGATGCTCGTCGCGGATAAGGTCGGCCGCTGCCTGAGGTTCCATAAAGTTGAGTGTTTCCATGCCGCTGGTGGTCTCGTTTTTCTCGAGAATATCTTCCAGCAGGCTGGAGGCGCGCTCCTCGCCCAAAGCTTTCACCAGCACCGAACGCAGGTAGTCATTGGAGTTGAGGCTCAGCGCAGCAAACTGCTCGGCATCCGCCTCAAACTCGCGCAGCACTTCGGTTAGCTGCTTGTGCGACACCTGACGCATTCCCGCCATCGCGGCGCTCAGGTGCTGCACTTCACGCTGGTTGAGGTGTTTGAATACCTCGGCCGCACGTTCTTCGCCAATGGTCATCATCAGAATGGCGCTTTTTTCAGTACCGGTCAGACTCATAGTTCTTTACTCATCCATTCGCGGATAACCAGCGCTACAACGCGCGGATCGTTTTCAGACATATCGCGGATGCGTTGGCTCATCACCTCGGCGCTCATGCGGTTATTTGATTTACGCTCTTGATCCAGCTCATCTTTGCTGAGCTGCACGCTGTAAGCTTCCTCAGATTCCAGCGCTTCCGCACGCGCTGCCGCTGCTTCTGCTGCCGCTTGCTCCTGCGCTTTCTTACGCATCAGCTGTGGACGCACCAGCTTGCGATACAGGATGAAGGCAACCAGCGCCACCAGCAGCCAGCGACCGCCGCTCATCAACATGTCGAAGAAGGCTTGCGACTGCCAGAACGGCAGGTCACCGCCAGTCGGCTCAGTGATGTTGAACTGCGAGTTCACCACGTTGACGCTGTCGCCACGATTCTGCGAGTAGCCCATCGCTTCACGGGTCAGGTCTTCAATCTGTTTGATCTGCTGATCGTTCAGTGCAACGGCTTTGCCTTTGCCGTCATCACGGTAGTTCACCACCACGGCCACCGACAGACGCTGCACATCGCCCACATTGACCTTGGTGTGGCGAATGGTGCGGTCCAGTTCGTAGTTCACGGTGTCGTTACGGCTTGAGCTGCTCGGGCCGCTGCTTTGCTGCGTGCTGGTTGTGGTGCCGTTATTGTTTGCCGCGTTGTTCTGGCCATTCGCATTCTGGCCGTTGGCATTTTGCTGCTGCGGATTGTTAACCGGTGCAGTATTCGCAGGGGCAGGTTGATTCGACAACGCACCCGGCACGCCACCTGGGTACGGGCTGCCATTCTGCTGGTTGGTATTAGTCTGACGCGAGCGAATCGCCGTGCTATTCGGATCGGCGTTCGGTTTGTACTTCTCGTCGGTTTGTTCGCTGCGGTCAAAGTTGATCTGCGCTGTCACCTGCGCATGCACATTGCCCTGGCCAACGATCGGATTCAGGATGGCTTCGATACGCTGCTGATAACGCGCTTCCACTTCAGACGCGTACTTCAGCTGTGCATCATTCAGGTCACGACCTTCGCTGTCAGAACGGGTCAGCAGACGACCGGCCTGATCCACCACGGTCACGTTACCAGGCGGCAGACCGGCGACGCTGCTCGACACCATATGCTGAATGGCCTGAATCTGGCCTTCATCGAGTGCGCGACCCGGTTGCAGGTTCAATGTCACGGAGGCCGAAGGCGCTTTCTGCTCACGCACGAACAGCGTAGGTTTTGGCATCGCCAGATGCACGCGCGCGCTCTTGACCGGGCCGAGCGTTTCAATGGTGCGGGCCAGCTCACCTTCCAGCGCACGCTGGTAGTTGATCTGCTCGCTAAACTGGCTGATGCCGAACTTCTCTTTGTCCATCAGCTCAAAGCCAACAGAGCCACCTTTCGGCAGCCCCTGTTGCGCCAGGCGCAGACGCAGTTCATGTACCTTATCGGCAGGCACCATCAAGGCACCGCCGTTTTCGGCGAACTGGTAAGGAATGTTCATTTGCGTTAGCTGGGTAACAATCGCGCCGCCATCTTCATCGGAGAGGTTGTTATAAAGCACGCGATAGTCAGGGGCTTTAGCCCACAGCACCAAGGCAAAAACCACTGCGATAGCGGCAGCGGCAGCAACAATGATTGGAATTCGCGGATTGGCGCGCAGGCGAGCCAGAAGGTCATTGAAACCTTTCTTTGCGGTATCTTGTGTGGCGGCTGCACTCGCATTCATGACCGATTCCTGCCTGACATAATTGACCGGGTTAGTTGTGGTGACAAAACAGACTCCCTGAAGCAACGTCTTAAATGAAATTCCAATCTTATGGCTGGCATTATTGATGAATCGGGTCACTTCGATGGCTGGATAAGCTGGGTTTTTTACGTTTATTTAGCGCCTTTGTCCTATTGACAGTGTGTTAACTTTTGCAGCGTGAAAATTTAAACCCTTCTTTAATGAGGTACAGGCAATGTCGATTCAGGCAATTGATGGTGTGTTGCAGCAGCTGCAGTTAACGTCGTTACAGGCCAGCGGCAAGCAGGCCGAGTCAACCAATCAGGTAGATTTTAGTGCCACCATGAAAGCAGCACTGGATAAGATCAGCGACACGCAAACCGCCGCGCGCACCCAGGCACAGGATTTTGAAATGGGCAAACCGGGCATCCAGTTAAACGATGTGATGGTCGATCTGCAGAAATCCTCCATTTCCATGCAAATGGGGATTCAGGTGCGTAACAAACTGGTATCGGCGTACACCGATATCATGAATATGCAGGTGTAGTGGCTGCAAAGATTGTTGCGGTGTCAGGCGGGAAAGCATTTATCTTTTTCAGTAACACCGGCATGATGCTGGCCTGACACACAGCGTATATCGAGAAGAGGATTCTCACGTGAAGCCCACCCTGCTGCTGTTGATGGCAACGATCATGCTATCCGGCTGTGATAATAAAAATGCGGACTTTGCACCGCAGATGAAAAATTACGCTTACCTCTATCAGTTCGAAGCTATTCCCGGCAAAGTCAAAAGCACGCATCAGCGCCTGTTTAGCGCCGACGACACGCCAATCTTTGATGTCGATATCGCCTTCGATGGGCAAGGCTGCATTGCCCATGTGAAATCCATTGATAAAGCCGGAGAGATCACCGAAGTGACGCGGGAAGGCGATAAACTGACTGGCACAGAGAACGGTCAGGATGTGGTCGTCACGCTGAATAAGCAGTGCGCGGTAATAAAAAAAGTCACTCCTAGCATGACGGTGGATATTGGCTATAACGATCAGGGTTGGGTTGATCAAATCTCCTCTCCCGCCTCCGATGTTAAATTCCATCTGACCTACAATAACGTCGGTGATATGACGCTGTTGAGTATTAAGAAGGGCGATGAGGAAGTGTCACGCGCCAGTGCCAAACATGATACGGACGCAAAAAAGATATCCGATGTGGTGACGACGGTGCAAAGAAACGAGCAAAGCAAGACGGTTACCACGCAATGCCAGTATAAGAATGATGTTCCTTTCCGTTGCGATACCGTAACCACTGATGCCGAAGGGCAAGTCACGGACAGGCAGTACGGCACCATTGATGTCACCTATTATTGATGCCTGATTAAGCCGCGAATGCGGCTTTTTTTATGCCGTTAATATCGGTGTCGATAAGCGAAGCGCTAAATAAAACAATCACTTACTGATCAATTGCGCGCTCGATATGCTAAAGTGTGGGCCTTAGGTAAGCATTCGTCAGAGCAGGGAACTCGGTGTGCAACATGCGCATCACGCGAGGCGTTGAGGAGTGTTGAGTAAGTGCTGCAGCAACAAGAAGCGTGTAAGAATGAAAGAAGGTTATTACTGGGTTAGAGATAAAGATAACCCACCAGAAGTCTGGCGATATATAAAGCAATTTGGCTGGTACCGTCCCTGCGTTGCCGTGCCCATCACCTTAAGTTCTTTTAAGTTGATGAACTACCAGGTCATCAGCGATCGATTATTACCACCGGGTTACTTCCCGCTTTAAATGCAAAAACCGCCGGTTAAAGGCGGTTTTTTTATTCTCTCTAACCGTTCGCTATTTGATTTCCGGCCAGGCGATAGCCGGGAAACCATTTAACTGCGGACGCGCGAACAGATACCCCTGGAACTGGCTAATGCCTGCCGCTTCCAGCCACATCCACTCCTCGGCTTTCTCCACGCCCTCTGCAATCACCGCAATCTCCAGCGAGTTACAGCACTTAATGATGGCATGCAAAATGGCCTGTTTAGGACCGCTTTTATGCACATCGCTAATCAGCTCACGATCAATCTTAATCTTGTCCGGCTGGAATCTTGATAACAGTGACAGGCCAGCAAAGCCCGCACCAAAATCATCCAGGGCCAGACTGATACCCGCCGATTTTAGTTTGCGCACCTGTGCCGCAAACTCATCGGTGCGCGAGATGATCTCATTTTCTGTGACTTCAACAATCACCTGCTCGGGGACCAAACCATTGGCTTCAATCTGCGTCAGCAGAAAATCCACCGCATCAGGAACCGTGACCAGGGACATTGGCAGCAAGTTGATGGAGATACTGTGTTCGCCAATACCTAACTTTTTCGCCAGTTCGAACGCCAGTTTTTTAGACTGAATATCCGCATGATAAACAGCCTCGCCACCGAAGGCAGAAAAGTATTCGCCTGGCGAACCGCCATTCGGGGTACGGATTAACGCCTCATACGATGCCACGCGGCGTGCGAACGGATCGATAATCGGCTGAAAGGCGAAGTGGCACTCTTTCAGTGAGTCAATGACTTCATCCTGAAGGGTACGAGATGGCTCATCCGCAATAAATTCCCAGGTGCTGGCTGCGGGGATTTCAAAATAGTTCTCTTTATCACGGGCGATAACAAAGGTTCGCAGGAACTGCAACGCGCGATCATCGTAGGTCAGTTGATAGCGAGAGGTGCCTTTGTCTAACACGGCTTGCAGCACCATGGATTTATCATGCTCGCGTAAATCAAACAGCTCCATACCCACTTTGCCAAAGCGGCGAGCGGGAGCAAAGTCATGCATCAACTCCACCAGATTGTGGTGGCGGGCGTCCAGGCAAATGCGATCATAAATACCCTGCACAGCGTCACGGGGCCCTTCAAGTAACTGGAAGAAGTGCAGTCCATCAAATAGCAGAATGCCTGTGACATCGTGCGAGCTGTTTTTGTTATTCGCTTTCGCCACCATGTCTTCAAGGGTTTTGATAGGAACATGATCATGGAGGTGACTGCGATAAATGATGGTGGTGAGCATAGCGATTGTCCGAACAACTTTTTTATTGTGGCGTCTACATTAGCAGGCCTGGGGCGGGGGCTGTCCACCAATACAGACTCGAATCGTAAAGTATTTTCCAATTAACGAGTTAACCGAAACGGCTAGCGAAACGGCGTCAAATCGAATTGTTAATTAATTGCTCCGGGGGAGTATTTACGATAAATAATTTCGATTGAATGGATAAATAAAAAGCGTATCTTGACCCTCGTTAACCAGAGGTGAGCATAATGTTACGCGACTATTTAAAGATTGATGATAGCGACCGTTTAGTTGAACAGAGCGTATTAAGACTCAACAACCGCGGTCAGGAAGATGTCACTGAATGGCATATTGTAAGCGTAGACGGCAAGCAAAAAGGCAGCGTGACGCTGTTCGATAAGCTCTGCAACCGCCGCTCATATTGTGTTAACTATCGCATTACGCAGAAGGATGTGCACGGGAGGGTTGTCGTCGATCATTTGACCGACGTTTTGTAATAATTGCCGTAGTTTTGCTGGTTTTGACCCGCTCATAGGCGGGTTTTTTGCATTCTCTTATCTGGCGCGATAGCGGCGCATTTCCATCATAGTTCCAATTAATTCAATCCTTTTCTCCGACGATGCATGCACAGGAAAATCGTCATTCAACGGCCGCAACGAGAAAATTTGCTCGTCATGCTGTTCGGCCATCAGGCGATAAATACGTATCAGAACCTCGCCATTGATGTGTGCCAGCACCACATCACCCGGTTGTGGATTAACGGCAGGATCGAATATCAGTGTGTCGCCGGGTCGGTAGTCAGGTTGCATGGCGGTATCCTCCAGGGTGATCGCCAACGCCGATTCACTCAGTCTGCTATCGCTGTAGAGAAAGCGGGTCGCCTGCTGCTGAATCAATAAGCGTTGCTCCTGCATCCACGCAGCCGCTTGCGCCAGAGTGATCAACGGCAGAGCACTGACACCACTGACGTTAAGCGGGGCGGCAAACACCTCGCCCTCGCCATCAATTATCCATGCTGCCGTACATTGCAGCAGTTCTGCCAGCCGCAACAGGTTCTCGCCGCGCGGAACGGTCTCATCTTTTTCCCATTGTGAAACAGCGACATGTGACACGCCAATGCCACTTGCCACCACTAACTGCGTGAGCTTCAGCGCTTTACGACGGCTGCGAATGCGTTCACCTGCAGATTCTTTTTTCATCATCTTGACAACTCTGTTGGGTTTTACTTAAGTATACTTAAATTCATTAATTAAAGTAAACTTAAATTCTGGTGTTGGCCGCGCAACTGGCAAGGGCGGACAACATGTTCTTCAGGCGGCTCCCTTGCCAGTGAAGAGAGGTGAGGCATGGAAAGTAGTTTGGTGACTAGCGTCGGTGCGCTGCTTCTCGGTGGCGGTGCGGCAGCTGTGTTCTGGAAACCCTTAATGGCCGGCATCGCGGCCATCGTCACCAGCAATCGCGCCGGCGGCGAGATCATCACCAGCTACAAAGAGCAGGTGATGCTTCTCAAAGAGAGCCACGCGCTGATGCGCCAGGAGAACGATGACCTGCGTATTCGCCACGACAAGAATCTGCGGCGCATCTCTTCGCTGGAGACCGATCTACGGCTGATTAAGAACGCGCTGGGCATTCTGTTAGCCACCACGGAATCTGATCACAGCGATAAATTCCGCAGTCAGATCAATCAACTGATCACCACCTTAGAGGAGAGTCGCGATGGTGCAGATAAACAGTGAATTTTCAGTACGCGGCCATCGGCGTCAGCTGCTGCTTGGCGGTCTGCTGCTGATGCTGTCGCTACTGTGTGCGGCAATGACCATTATGTTCGTTTTCGTGAATAACAGCGCCAACCGGCGGGTGGAGGATATCCGACAGCAGTATCGTGCGATCTCTGATCGCCGGGAAGCGCGGGTGGCGGAATTGACCAGCCAACTGGTGACATTGCAGAAAAAACTCGATGGCTTGCCGGACCGCACCGCTAACAAGACAGCGGACAAAGTGAAGCAGGTTGTGGGGGAAGACGCGCCACCCGAATCGACGCATTAAGGAGGCCAGGATGAGTATTACCGAGCGGATTGCAGCCAGCTTCGGCCGACTGTGGTCTTTATTAAGCAAGAAGGAGAAAATCATGAGCGACCAAACTGTAATCGAAAATAGTGCAGCAACGGCAACACCGGATGCCAGCACGCTGTCACCGTTAGAGAGTTTTGCGAATGAGGTGGCGGTGCCGGTGGCAAGCAGTGCGCCCGCTGCGGATGCCTCAACGGCAGCCTTTAGCAGCGCGGCAGGGCAGGAAGCCACAACGCCAGCGATAAGCAGTGCGCCAGCACCTGACGTCTCAGTGCCCGCCGAGAGCAATGCGCCAGCTCCGGACGTTTCATTGTCTACAGCAAGCAGCGTGCCCGCGCCGGACACCTCAACGCCAGCCGCGAACGCTGGCAGCGGGGCTCAAGCTGCGGCGGCTACGGATGCGACGGATCTTACCCAGCAGTTGGCCACGCCTGATCCCCTGGCAAACGGTTCTGCCAGCGCCGGGCCGTCATCGGCTTCTACCCTCGGGGATCTCGCTGGGCAGCCTGTCGTGGGAGTGAGTACGGATGCTGTCAGTCAGGACATCAACGCCAGCGTGAAGGACTTCACTCAGGCATTTAACTTTGTCGAAAGTGGGGTTGAGAAGTTAGGTGTGGCGGCAAAGGATGAGTTGATCGCCCTGGCGCGCAAGTATCTATAGTCCTCAGGCGGCCTTCGGGTCGCCTTTTCATCTTCCGATTATTCTTAATGCGGTCTCGCTATTTTCTACTAACTTTAAACATTCAAACGTTATTTAAACGGGTTTAATTAGCGAAAAGGAAGATAGCATGAGTGATACAGAGGCAATCAAAACCAAAACTGACTACCTGCGTGATGTCACCTCCCAGTTAAAAGAGATGCGTCACTATGCGCAGACCAATACTGAGACGCTATCCAGCCACTGGTTGGCATTTGATGCAGGCGAGTACAAAGACAAAGAGTATGCGGGACGTTTTGACACGCTGCTCAACAAGCAGGGACAGCTGTTAGATGATATTGAGTTGGCGATTCAGGATTTAGAGATCGCCATCAATCACAGCGAGCAAGAAAGCTAAGTTCCCCCACGCTGGTGGCTTAATCGGCCACCAGCCACATGTCTGCTTCATCGAACATCTCTTCGACAATACGTGCCACCGTCGCTTTATCATTCTTACTCAGATCGGTATCAATGGCGTTTCGCTCCATTGGCTTGACGCGTACCTCGATCTCAGGAAATACGCGTTGCACGCGCTTCTCCAATTCCTGCAATATCATCTCACGTGCGCCTGGTAAACCGGCGACGTTGCGCTTATCGTAAATCAGCTCCACAAACATCAGGGCAGTCCATTCTTCAAAGAGGGTGCGTCATATTACTGTAAATAAAAACAGTGGCAAGGCTCGAAGCCCTATAGGTAAGAATATTTTTCTATCTGAGATACAGTTAGCGGGATTTGCACTGATACTCAACAGCGTTACAAAGCGAATTGGCTTTTTTAGGGGGTAAACATGCGTCAACTGGTGATCGATATTTTGTTGAAAATGGCAAAAATGGATACGGAAGCAAAAGAGTTGGTGGCGCAGGTTGAGGCACAGTCATTACTGATTGCGGCCTTATTGATTCAGGCGAAGCAGGATAATAACTTAACGATCAGCGACACCGTTCAGGATGCCATTTTGACCGCATCGCGTGCCGGGCAGCAATTTTTACAGTCAGATGTGGATCTGCTGCTGACGCACATCAATCGTCTATTGGCGGTGGCAAGTTATGTGGAAGTGAAAGGGATTGAGCGCGAGGGGTAAGCAAAAAAATACTACCTCTGGAGGGGAAATCCAGCAACTCCTCCAGAGGCGGCGCAATAGCACCTTCGTTCAAGGACAATCTACGACCGAAGCCGTCAGATACAAGTTATACAACTTATTCAGGATTGTACAACTTTTTCCTTGCCGATTTGTGTGGTTGGAGGTGTGTTTGAGATAATTTAGGGCCGCTGCGCTTAAAGTTCGTTCTTAATGCAAAACTCTTCCCACGTCATGCCGAGCGCTTCCGCATGGGATTTCAGGTAAGTTTCAATGGCTTCAGCAGCAACCGCTTTATCAGGCTCTGCCAGTTGAATGGAAAACAGCATGCCATCCAGCTTTTTCTGGCGTAAGAATGCGGCATAGATGCGCTCAGCGTGCCACTCGCGCAGTTGGCGCAGTGACAAGTTGGCCGCGCGCGCATCGCTCTCGGTCAGTTCATCCAGCGCGGCTTGAAAATCGGCGTGCGCGGCAAAAAACATCGTGCGGGCCTGGGCGTAATACTCTTCTGGGGTTTTCATGCGAATTTCCTGCTTATCGATTTGCGCGCTAGTGTAACGTGCGCGAAGTGTCTTGTCAGGCTCAGCCGGGTTTTCGCCGAGATTCCTTGCGTAACTTACGCGAAAAATTATAACGTAGCCGCCATTGAGGCGAGTGTAGGGACCAGGAATGAAAAAGTGGATGGTATTGGCCGCGCTGGGCTTGAGCGGATGTGCGCAAATCAGCAATTACGATGAAGCGGTAAAAACCCCGGCACCAGTGGAATTGCAAGGTAACTGGCAGACTGTCGGACCGCAGAGCAAGTTGATCAGTGGCCAGGCGATGGGCAGCCTGATCATCGGTGCAGAAGGCGACACGCTGGACTGCCGCCAGTGGCAGCGCGTAATTGCCAAGCCAGGCAAGTTAACCCGCCTGAGCGATGAGTGGGTCAACGTGACGCGTCAGGTGCGCGTGATGCCGCTGACGCTGGAGAACGGTGAACTGCGTTATGACGGCTTGCGCATGCGTAAGGTCGACCAACCCACTGTTGAGTGCCAGCAGGCGCTGAAAGAAGTGGCGAAGCGTCCGAAGGATGCGGTGATTCAGGATATTCAGCCGCAGATTATGGAGCCGGTGTCGGTCCCTGCGCAGAAGTGATTTTGTGAGCACAGTTCCAAATAAAAACGGGTGAGCATCAGCTCACCCGTTTCTTATTTAGCCCGCCGTAAATTAATTCTGTGGCAGATAGACATTGCCTTGCTTGCCGTACGCGCTCATCACCGACTTTTGCATCGATGACTGGCCGACCAGACGTCTCAATTCGTCCATACGCATTTGCAGCAGACGTTTAACTTCGCTTTCATTATCCAGGATGTGACGTAAAACCGGACGTAACTGATCCTGCATCTGATTCGATGGCGGTGTAGATTCAGTTGTTTGTGCCAGCCTTTGCACCGCACTGACGTAGTCCATTTCTTTTATGATTAAATCATCCCATTCGCCATCTGCTGCCAGTCGCAGCATTCCCTGGCTGAGATCGAGTAACTGTTGGTAAATGGTCATCAGTTGCGGTGTCATTGTCATAGTAAACAGCATCCCAAATTATTGAGGTTGTACAACTTCTTTCCAGGCATCAGCAATGTTGCGCAGTAAACTTTCTACTTCTTCTACTGCTGCTAAATCACTATGCACATTTGCGCTGATTAGGCGGCGTACCATGTAGTCATAGAGTGAGTGAAGATTGTCAGCAAGCTCATCATCCTCATGCCCAACTAGCCCTTGTTTCAAACCGTTTTCGATAATATTGATGGCTTTTGACAGGGACATGCCGCGGCCTTCGACATTTCCTTCCTGCATAAATAAACGCGCGCGGATTAAGGCGCTTAACGCGCCATCAAATAGCATCACTACCAGTTGGTTCTGGCTGGCGCTCATTACCGCACTCTCAACGCCAAGACGCGCGTAAGCAGTGGCACCTGACTGGTTGTACATAATGTAACTCCTTAACTGCTGCTACTACTGCTGCTTGATGAGCTGAACTGTTGTGTCAGGTAAGACGAGGTCGCGTTCAGCGATGACATCAGCGTATCCAGCTGTGTAAACTGTGTCTTATAGCGTGCCATGGTGGCATCAATCTGTTCCTGCATTTTGTCGTAGCGATCGCTCAGCTCCGAGATTTGCGTATTAAAACCATCAGTAGCGGTTTTAATGATGCCTTCTTTGCCCGTAGTGGTGCTCAGCATGGTACTGAGGGTGCTGCTCATCTGAGTAGCAAGGCCAGTTTTTTCACCGTCGCCGATAAAGAATTGCGTGACCGCTGCTGAATTATTGGTTAATGCCGCCGTCAGTTTGGTGTCATCCACTACCAGGCTACCTGTGACACCGGAGCTGGAGACGGAAGGGTCAATGGTAATACCCATTTGTGCCAGAATCGCGATACTACCGTCGCTTTGCGCCGAGGTTAGCAGGCTGCTGAGACGGTTTGAAACCGTGCGCACGGTGTTATCACCCAGCAGCGCACCGTTCGATGTAGACTGGTCTGCACCGGCATCGACGGCAGTATATTTCGTGACGCTGGCGACAACCGAACGCACTTTGTTATAGGCCGTCACGAAACTGTTGATGGCGGTCTTAACAGAATCAACGGATTTATCCACCACCAGATTTTCAGCGCTGGATGAAGTCGATTTCAGCGTGAGGGTGACGCCACCAAGTGCGTCATCAATGGTATTGCTGCTGCTTTCAACGTCAATGCCATTGATTGATAGTTTGGCATTCGCCGAAGCCGTCTGGACGGATAATGCGCCAGTACCCGTACTGCTATCGTAACCAATGGCACTTTGCAGCGTGTCATCACCATCCACGCTGAGAGTAATGTCATTATCCGTGCCAGTCTCTTTCGAGCTGAGCAGCAAACGATAGCTGCCATCACTGCCTTTAATCGTGGTAGCAGAAACGTTCGCACCACTGTTATTGATGGCCTTAACGACGTTAGTCAGCGAAGTCTCACTGTCGGACAGCGTAATTTTGACCGGATCGCCACTGCCTTGAGAGATGGTAATGGTACGTGTTGAGCCGGTGGTGCTGCCTAGTTTCGTGGCATCGGTAATCGCCCCAGAAATCAGAGTTTGCGCTGCCGCAACCTGATCAACTTTTACGCTATAGGTTCCCGCCACAGCGCCGCTTGCCGTGGTGGCACTGAAAGCGGTGTTAGTACTGGATACCGCAGTAGCATTTAACGTATCGGTTTTCTTTAACGCATCCGTAGCCGTTTGCAGTGCCGCCAAAGCGCTCTGTAATTGACCAATCGCCGTGATCTTGCTCTGCACAGTGGTTTGCTGTGTAGTGATGGTGGTGAGTTTTGAGTTCTCAGCCGTTTCTAAATTGTCATATAAGGTACTAAGGTCCAGTCCCGAACCCACACCCAGATTACTGATCGATGCCATGACACGTTCCTCGAACGATTAAATGTTCTGGTTTTATCGGCAAGATGGAGCAGAAGTTTACGCCTGTTTTTTTCGCTTAATTGGTCGAGTTGCCCCTATAACTCTTCTTGTTTCTATCGATTGATAAAAAAGATGCCTGCAGAAAAGATCTCTATATATAAGGAAGAACATGAAGGATGCCAGCGCGGTTGCTGAATAAGGGTTATAGGTGACTGAAAGGAGTAAACTTCGGGTATGCAGGAATAACAGTCAGCTCAATGTTTTTTCATCTTATTGTTTTGTAAGGTTTATATATTATTTATTCTTTTTTTCTAAAGCCTTTGAAAACCCTGCCGATACCCTTTTTGACTGCGAGATACGCCTCAGCGTGTTTCAAGAAACCCAAACTTGATTAAGGACTGTTATCATGGCCGTTATTAATACTAACATCTCTTCACTGATTACCCAGAACAACCTGAACAAATCTCAGTCCCAGCTGAGCACCGCTATCGAGCGCCTGTCTTCAGGTCTGCGTATCAACAGCGCGAAAGACGACGCTGCTGGCCAGGCAATTGCAAACCGTATGACCGCACAGGTTAAAGGTCTGACTCAGGCTTCACGTAACGCCAACGACGGTATCTCACTGGCGCAGACCACTGAAGGCGCACTGAACGAGATAAACACCAACTTGCAGCGTATTCGTGAGCTGACTGTTCAGGCTAACAACGGCACCAACTCCGGTGATGACCTGGTATCAATCAACAACGAAATCGTTGACCGCGTTAAAGAAATCAACCGCGTATCTGCACAGACCAGCTTCAACGGCATCAAGGTATTGACTTCTGGACAGACTCTGAACATCCAGGTTGGCGCGAAAGACAACGAAACTATCGGCATTTCACTGAAGAAAATTGATTCTTCAACTCTGTTCGCTGGTGTTTCTGGCCTGAGCGGTATTTCTGAAACCTCAACCGGTGCTGCTACTGGTGGTATCCTGGCTTCTTACACCGCAGCATCTGGCGCGACTGCAGCTACTGCAACTGTTACTTCAGGTCTGTTGGCTTCAATCGATAAAGCCATCTCTGATGTTGACTCACTGCGTTCTTCACTGGGTGCGAGCCAGAACCGCTTCGAATCAACGGTTAACAACCTGAACAGCACAGTGACTAACATTACTGCAGCTAAAAGCCGTATCGAAGACGCTGATTACGCGACCGAAGTCTCTAATATGAGCCGTGCGCAGATTCTGCAGCAGGCGGGTACTTCAGTGCTGTCTAAATCTAACCAGACTCCACAGAACGTACTGTCACTCCTGCAGTAAATCTAAACGCTCAATCCGCTTAAATAGCGCTAAAAATAACGGGTATTACACCCGTTATTTTTTTTTGCGTTTCTTAAAATGTTAATCAGGGATGGTATGTCGGAGAAATGTCTCGGACTTACTGCTGAACTCATTAACATTAAAGTGCGCATATGAAAACCAACACTCGCAAACATGCCATTACCACCAAAACAGCCAGCCACGCGAAATCTGAAATTCATCGCGCGGTCGATTTTCTCTCCCAACAACCTGCTAAAACGGTTCAAATAACCTCAGTTTTGTTAAAGTCTGATCCAAACAATCCGTTAATATGGGTTATTCATGGTCGCGCTTTGGAAAAGACGGGTGACTTTTATCAAGCGGAAGAAAGTATTAATAAAGCTTTAAATATTAAAGCGGATTATGATGAGGCTTTATATGCTAAAGCCAACCTACTTTATAATCGTGACCGACTGGAAGAATCTGAGTTATTCCTCGTGGAAGCGCTACCTAAGTTGACTGGCGAGGCTTCCCGCCCTTTACGTGCTTTGTTAGCAACCGTACTGCAAAAACTAAAAAAATATGATGAAGCAATCGAGATGTTTCAAAAGTTAACGGAAGAGGATCCGAATAACTGGTTGTACTGGAATAACTTGGGTATGATATTCCAGGATGTGGCTAAGTTTGAAGAAATGGACGTTTGCTATTTAAAAAGTTGTGAGTTGACTAAAGATAACCCAATTACTTTTTTTAATCACATAGTTGGTTCTCATTACAATCCAGAAAGAAATGCCGAGCAAATTCTTGAGCTGTGTCATAAATGGCAAGAGCGCTTCCCTTTAGAGAAAAGAAGTGTACGGGCTACCGCTACAAATAAAAAGTTAAATAAAACTTTACGCGTTGGGATGATTTCGGATGGTTTTCGTTCACATCCTGTCGGGAATATGATTACGATTGGTTTGTCGCATATACCTGAATCACACATTGACTTTTACGCTTATAGTACTAACTTTTCTCACGACCATATTACTGATAAAATCCAACGCCTATGTAAAAAGTGGCAAGTAATCAGTGGATTGAATGATGCAGCGGTCGAAAAAAACATTATTGATGATGAAATTGATATTTTATTCGACCTGTGTGGATATAATGCCAATAGCCGCATGCAATTATTCCAAAAGGGTGTTGCTCCAATCCAAATAAAATGGGTGGGTGGGCTAATAAGTAGTACAGGGTTAGAGAATATGGATTATTTGCTCAGTGATCATGTCGAAACGCCTGATGGTTCAGATGTGCTATATACTGAAAAGCTGATACGTTTGCCGGGCGATTACATTTGTTATGATCCGCCTTACTATATGCCATCTATTAGTAACCCACCAGTGGTTGATAATGGGTATATTACATTCGGATGTTTCAACAACGCATCAAAAATAAATGAGCCGTTGTTAGGTCTATGGGCGCATTTAATGCATCAGGTTCCTGACTCACGCCTGTTCTTGAAAAGTTTTAACTTTAAAAATGAATCACTAGCTGAAAGTATTTTAGGCACGATGGAGACACTTGGCATCGCCCGTGACCGAATTATACTTGAAGGTGCGTCACCACATCGTGAATTACTTGCGAGTTACAATAAAATTGATATCGCCTTAGACCCGTGGCCATATTCCGGGGGGTTAACAACATGTGAAGCGATGGCAATGGGGGTTCCTGTTGTCACCTTACCAGGCCCAACGTTTGCTGGGCGTCACTCTGCATCGCATCTAGTCCATGCAGGAATGGCGGAATTGGTTGCTGAAGATGCACAAAATTATGTTGATATTGCCGTAGGACTCACTAAAGATATAAATAGTCTAAGTGTAATTCGTCAGCATCTGCGCGATATATTGTTGTCATCACCTGTTTGCGATGGGAAAGCTTTCGCAAACGGATTTTCAGATGCCATGAGAGCTATTTGGCAGCGTCATTGTGAAGGGAAGGATCCAGCAGCACTTTCGCTGCGAGGTGGGGAGCTTCCGGTATTTGCTGATAGTTCAACTTCCGTAACTCTTTATCATCCAGTTGTTAATTCAAATCCAATTATTCAAGCTAGAAACAGTGAGTTTGAATTTAAATTGGATGGAAAAGTCATCATGATGGATTATGGTTCGGTGCTAACCCGTAGTGGAAAGTTCATGGATTTAACCGCAACTGAGGCTATTCATTGCATTGTGATGGATGCGTTGGGAGAAGTTGAAGGCAATGACCTGCCATTTGATCGGAAGAACTTGCAGCACATTAAATTACATATGTTGGGTGATGGCCAAGATACACCTGTCTACATGTGCCTTGATGGTAAATACAGTAGCGATTTAAAAGCTTTAGCTTCAAGCGCTAAATCGGATGGATGGGCTGCAAATAAGATTATTACTGAACTTTTGGTACCCTCGTCCAAACTTGACGAAATTCACGGGCTTAACCGCTTAGATTGGTTAGTATTGGATAATCGTTTCAATTTACGTAACGTATTTGCTTACGGCGAAACGATGTTGAAAGGTGCCTTGCTTATATCAGTTAATTATCGCTTTGAGCTTACACATGAAAATCAAATGCGTTTTGATGAAATTATGGATTCAATGGTACAGCGTGGTTTCGTATTCCATAGCGTTAATAGTGTTAAAAATGCACCGCCGATTGTGATGGAAGGACATGGTTCGTTTGAATCTTCGCAAATATTAGCGATGCAATTCTTGTTCATTCCTTGCAATGAGCGTTTGTCTTCACTTAGCTTTTCTCTGCGCGAAAAACTCGCCTTTATCCTACACGCAGGATATCAGTTACATGATGTTGCAGCGAGGGTATTACAATTTAGTTCAAATGAGCGCGCTATTACTTACACCAAAGAAATGGCGTCCGTTTTGGAAAAAGCAGTTGCAACGCCAGAGATTGGTAAGAAACACACATTGCCTGGAAAGTTGATTGTTAGTTTGACTTCCTATCCTAAGCGTTTTGCTACTTTGCATCTAACATTGCAATGCTTAACAAAACAGTCAGTTCGACCAGACCGGATCATACTGTGGATTGCCGAATCTGACCGTTCTCAGTTGCCGAACAACGTGCTTAGCTACAATGATAAAGGTGTGGAAATTAAATATTGTGATGATATTAAATCATACAAAAAAATTGTTCCTACCCTAGTCGAAGAAGCGAATGCCTTTATCGTAACTGCCGATGATGATTTGGCATACAAAAATGATTGGCTAGAGAAGTTGATCGGTGCCTGGGATGGTGACTATAAAACTGTAGTTGCGTATCGTGCACATAAAGCGCGCCTTGATGCTAATGGCATGCCTGTAGATTATAAAAACTGGGAATGGCAATATGCCAATAACGTAGATCGTTCAGGATTAATCTTTCCAACGACTGGCTTCGGTACGTTATATCCCCCGCACTGTTTCCATCCGGATGTGATTGACAAAGATATCTTTGAAAAATTAGCACCTAATACTGATGATGTTTGGCTCTACTGGATGTGCCGTCTGAACGGCGTAAAATTCAAAGTTGTCGGTGGAAGAATGGAGATTGGTGAATGGGAGGGGACTTCTGAGAGTGCACTTTGGCATAGTAATTTATTAAATGGTCAAAATGATAAAAACATCGGAAATATGATTTCCCATTACGGATTCATAAATGATGATAAAGTCACTTCGGCTGACGAATTTTGCTCATCAACGACCTTGTTTTCATTTTCGCATGAAAATAGATTGATTTATATGAACTTGCCTAATCAGCAAGATTTCATTCAAAACGTGATAAAGTCTCATCGACGTTTCTATGAGCCTGAAATGTTGGCCGATATCGCGGCACGAACTAAACCGGGTTCTACCATACTCGACATCGGTGCCAATATTGGAAACCATTCGGTCTATTTTGGATTGTTCTGCAATGCTAATAAAGTTTTCTCGTTCGAACCGCAAGGTGAAGTTTATGACACGTTGTCAAAAAACATAAAGCTGAACTTCTTAGACAGCAAAGTCACAGCATTCCAAATGGGATTGGGTAGCTACGAAACGACAGCAAAATTAGGATCTGTTGATGCTAGAAATATCGGCATGACAAAGCTTGAGGTCAGCGAAAGTGGTGGCATTAGAATCGCAACTCTTGATTCAATGACGAAAAATGAGCCAGATAATTCGATTTCCGTTATTAAAATTGATGTCGAGGGGATGGAAATGGAAGTGTTAAGCGGTGCAGTTAACACGCTTCAACGTCACAGCCCGGTAATTTATGCTGAAGCGGGTACAGAACCAGAATTTGAATCGATTTCGGTGTTTCTGGCCAAGTTCGGTTATTTACCGACTAAGCGTTTCAATGCTACTGCTACCTATTTGTTTGAAAAATTTAAATAATCTATAATTGTGGCGTGTTAAAAACGCCCTTTGAAATTCAAAGGGCGTTATAATTTTGAATAATCGTTTTAAAGGGGTTGCCAAGGGTTTCTGTTGCCCTAATTCAAATTAAACTGTTTCAAAGCTCCCAATTTCCCCCATCCCCCTATAACTCCAAAAAAGTAACCATCCTGTTACAGTCCCGCACAGAATTGCCGATAACTTCCCCAGAATCATTCCCATTTTTTTTGCACGACTTTTTCTGTTTCTGGGGTGTCTATGCGCTTCAATTATGACTTGTTACCGGGTGAGCTACTGACCTTCGAAGAGATCGCGTTGCGCTATGCGCAGCAGCATCCTGATGAGAAAGAACTCACCGCACGCGGGTTGCTGAGCCCGTCGACCAGCTTTCGCAATTTGGTGATCCGTGCAGTGTTCGCGCAGGAGGAGATCAACAGTCCCTTGGAGGATCTGCTGTTCGTCTCTGACGATAACGAGCGCAAAAACTATCTGCGTCGTTTTGAGCACTATCTCAAAAGCCAACAAGCTTTCCTTTATTTTCGTCGTAACGATGAAATAAAGAAGGAAGGGCGCTGGAAGGTGGTGGGCGAAACCCAGGTTTACGCCATGCTCGATCCTAACTCGGCAGAAGCGCAGAACCTGCTCACCAGTCGGGGCTTCAAACTAGTGTTGATGCGACAGACGGAAGAGGAGGAGTACTGGCAGCTGTTCGATCCCCATGCGCACCCTTGCTTCCCACTGTCGCGCAAAATTCAGTTTCTGGTGGTGCTGAGTACGCCGCAGCATAAAGTGCCGACGGCGGTGATGCCAGGCACAGAAGTCGGGCGTCGCGTTAAGGCTAAGGTGTTCCAGCGTGCCAGCCAGGCGGAGTTCAGTTCGGCGGTGAAGGCACGCTATGGCGCCTGTATCATAACCGGCACGCAGCTTACGGAACGTCACAGCTGGCCGTGGGTGGAGGCCTGCTATATCGATACCCAGGAAAATGAAGAAGGTTTTCTTGCCGATAACAGCGTCGATAACGGATTGTTCCTGCGCAGTGACTTACAGCGTCTGTTTATCAACAAAATGATAAGCATTAACGCCGAAACCGGGCAGGTGATGTTTAATCCGGCACTGGAAACAGAAGCGCCGATTAGCGATTTTTATCAGACACTTGATGGCAAAACCTGTGCTCTGTGGGACGCGGTGCCGCCTGGCACGCGGCTACGGCTAAAAAACCTGCGCTAAAGAAACCCTGAATGGCGGTGTATTCCACCGCCATCCATAACAAATTTGAAATAACCTCGCTTTTGCCCGCCTATTCTGCCAATCGAAACCCCTACAGAATTGGATAATCATGCCGATAACTTTATTAACGCAGGGTAGTCATCGTGAACGATCTCTATACGCCCGAAGGCGTGATGGATAAACATTCGCTCTGGCAGCGCTACGTTCCTCTGGTGCGACACGAAGCGTTGCGCTTGCAGGTACGTTTGCCAGCCAGCGTTGAGCTTGACGATCTGCTGCAGGCCGGTGGCATTGGTTTATTGAATGCCGTGGAGCGCTACGACGCGCTGCAAGGCACCGCCTTTACCACCTATGCCGTGCAGCGAATCCGAGGGGCGATGCTGGATGAACTGCGCAGCCGCGACTGGGCACCTCGTAGCGTGCGTCGTAATGCGCGCGAGGTGGCCGGTGCTATGCATCAGGTAGAACAAGCGTTGGGGCGCTCGGCTACTGAGCAGGAAGTGGCTGAACAGTTGAATGTTTCGCTGGAAGAGTATCGGCAGATTCTGCTCGATACCAATAACAGCCAACTCTTCTCCTACGACGAGTATCGGGAAGAACACGGTGACAGTGCGGAGCTGGTGACGGAGGGGCATGAAGAAGCCAACCCGCTTCATCAGTTAATGGAAGGAAACCTGCGTGATCGCGTGATTGAAGCCATCGAGGCATTGCCCGATCGTGAAAAATTAGTGCTCACACTGTACTACCAGGAAGAACTGAACCTGAAAGAGATTGGCGCAGTGCTGGAAGTGGGGGAATCCCGCGTCAGTCAACTGCACAGTCAGGCGATTAAACGCCTGCGTGCCCGGTTAGCGGGGGCGCGCTGACAGACTCAGTACCTGGCATCGAAAAAATAAAAATACCGGGGACTCAGCAATGGGAGCCAAAGCCAAAGCCAGACCTTTAAGTCGTTATCTTAAAGACTATAAACACAGCCAAAGCAACTGTTCACATTGTGGCAAAGTTTTAGATCGTATGGCGTTAGTGTTTCGTGGACAGATCATCAATAAAGAGGCCATCGCGCGGATGGACCAGATGATTGATGACCAGGTATGGATGAAACTCCAGCCGGAACTGACCGCGTTATGTCGTTTCTGCAGCGATATTTTTTGTAATACCCATCCTAATTACTTCGACATTATGGCGTTCAAACAGTATCTGTTTGAGCAGACCGAGATGAGTCACAGCACCATTCGCGAGTATGTGGTGCGGCTGCGTCGTCTTGATGACATGCTGAAAGCGAAAAATTTCCCGGCCGACAGATTACGGGGCAACAGCTGGCATGAATGCCTGGAAAACGATTTGCCGGATGCGGGTAACAACAATTACCGCATCGCACTGCGTAAATATGACCAGTTTTTAGGCTGGCAGCAGGGCTGATTGCGATCCTGCCCTTGTTGTTGCTGAGCATAGCAGCAACAGGGGACGCACTCGCAGAATTCCGGGTGCGACTTTTCTCATCTTCTGCAACACTGTATGGATAATTGCACATTGCCCGAATGGAGGCTGCATTGTCTTTACATCTCTTGCACCAGTTCCCACGTCTTGAATTACTCGGTGCACCTACGCCGCTTGAGCATCTGCCACGGCTTTCTGATTATCTCGGTCGCGATATCTTTATTAAGCGTGATGACTTCACGCCTGTGGCAATGGGCGGCAACAAACTGCGTAAACTTGAATTCCTGGCGGCCGATGCGCTGCGCGAGGGCGCGGATGTCCTGCTGACGGCGGGCGCGATTCAATCCAACCATGTGCGCCAGACGGCGGCGGTGGCGGCGCGTCTTGGCCTCAAGTGTGTGGCGCTGCTGGAAAATCCGATTGGCACGATCTCAGAAAACTACCTCACCAACGGTAATCGCCTGATGCTCGACCTGATGGATGTCGAGGTGGTGATGGTCGATGCGTTGCACAACCCCACTGAACAGCTGGCCGAACAGGCTGAACGTCTCGAAGCCCAGGGTTTCCGTCCTTATATTGTGCCGGTTGGCGGTTCCAACGCACTGGGCGCGCTCGGTTACGTGGAGTGTGCGCAGGAGATCGCGCACCAAAGCGAAGGCGTGGTGGATTTCGCCGCTGTGGTGGTTGCATCGGGCAGCGCCGGCACCCATGCAGGTTTAGCGGTAGGTCTTGAGCAGTTGCTGCCTGATACCGAGCTGGTCGGTGTGACGGTTTCACGCAAAGTCGACGCGCAGTTGCCGGTGGTAGAGCGCATTCGCAGCGCGCTGGCTGAACAGTTGGAAGTGCAGACGCACGCGCCGATCACGCTTTGGGATGACTATTTCGCGCCGCGTTACGGTGAACCCAATGATGAAGGCATGGAAGCGGTGAAACTGCTGGCGCGTCTTGAAGGCATCATGCTGGACCCGGTCTACACCGGTAAAGCGATGGCCGGATTGATAGATGGCATTGCGCAGAATCGTTTCCGTCGTGAAGGGCCGCTGCTGTTTATTCATACTGGCGGCGCGCCTGCGTTATTTGCTTATCATCCTTCGGTCTAAGGCTAAGATAAAAAAGGTTTATAATCCGGCAGCTGTTGTTCTGGCCTGAAATGGGCCTGAATGCAGCGCCAATAACGAAAAGGCGGCAAATCCCGGTTTCGCCGCCTCATAGCACACAACACATCACAATAATGGGGTAAACATGGCTTTCTCTCCAATTCGTCGCCAACTGGTGATGGGCATGATGGCGGTCGCGCTGGTCGCGGGCGTTAACGTTAAAACGTTCGCCGCAGAAGATCTGCTGGCACAGGTGAAGAGCAAAGGTGAGCTGCGCGTGGGTCTGGAAGGCACCTATCCGCCGTTCAGTTTCCAGGATGAGAGCGGCAAGCTGACTGGTTTCGAAGTGGAGTTTGCGCAAGAGCTGGCGCAACACCTTGGCGTCAAAGCGGATCTGAAACCGACCAAGTGGGATGGCATGCTGGCGGCATTGGATTCTAAACGTATCGACGTGGTGATCAATCAGGTAACGATTTCACCCGAGCGTAAGAAGAAGTATGACTTCTCCACGCCATACACCATCTCTGGCGTTCAGGCGCTGACGATGAAGAAAAATGCTGGCAGCATCACCAAGCCAGAGGATCTCTCTGGTAAGAAAGTCGGTGTCGGCCTGGGGTCTAACTACGAACAGTGGCTGCGTGACAACGTCAAAGGCGTCGATATCCGTACCTATGATGATGACCCAACCAAATACCAGGATCTGCGTTCAGGTCGTGTTGATGCCATTCTGGTGGACCGTTTAGCGGCGCTGGATCTGGTGAAGAAAACCGGCGACACCATGGCGGTAGCGGGCCCGGCCTTCTCTCGACTCGAATCCGGCGTGGCGCTGCGTAAAGGCAATGACGACCTGCTGAAAGCCATTGATGCAGCGATTGCAGACATGCAGAAAGATGGCTCGCTGAGCAAACTCTCTGAGAAATGGTTCGGCGCGGACGTCACTAAATAATGCAGGAAAGCTTACAACTGGTGCTGGATTCAGCACCATTCTTACTCAAAGGCGCGCTGTTCACGCTGCAGCTGAGTATCGGCGGGATGTTCTTCGGTCTGGTACTTGGCTTTGTGCTGGCGCTGATGCGCCTGTCACATTTCTGGCCAGTAAACTGGCTGGCGCGTATCTATGTGTCGATTTTCCGTGGCACGCCGCTGATCGCCCAGCTGTTTATGATCTACTACGGCTTGCCGCAGTTCGGTATCGAGCTGGATCCTATCCCATCAGCGATGATTGGTCTGTCACTCAATACCGCCGCTTACGCCTCTGAATCCCTGCGTGGCGCGATTGCGGCGATTGAACGTGGGCAGTGGGAAGCGGCGGCCAGTATCGGCATGACGCCATGGCAAACCTTGCGTCGCGTGATCCTACCTCAAGCGGCACGTACCGCTTTGCCACCGCTTGGTAATAGCTTTATCAGCCTGGTGAAAGACACCTCGCTGGCGGCCACCATTCAGGTGCCGGAGCTGTTCCGTCAGGCGCAATTGATCACCTCACGTACGCTGGAAGTGTTCACCATGTATCTGGCTGCCTCGCTGATTTACTGGGTAATGGCGACGGTGCTGTCGGCATTGCAAAATCGCCTGGAAGCGCATGTGAATCGACAGGATCGGGAGGCGAAATGAGTGCGATTGAAGTACGTCAGCTGGTCAAGCAGTTTCACGGCCAGACCGTGTTGCACGGCATCGATCTGGATGTGGCACCGGGTGAAGTGGTGGCGATTATCGGGCCAAGCGGTTCGGGGAAAACCACCTTGCTGCGCAGTATCAATCTGCTGGAAGTGCCCGATAGCGGCCGCGTCACGGTGGGTAATATCACCATTGATGCCAGTATCGGGCTCAACAAGCAGAAAGAGCAGGTTCGCCGTTTGCGTCAGCAGGTGGGTTTCGTGTTCCAGAACTTCAATCTGTTCCCGCATCGTTCAGTGCTGGAGAACATCATTGAAGGGCCGGTGATCGTGAAGGGTGAACCGAAAGCAGAAGCCGTGGCGCGAGCCCGCAGCTTGCTGGAGAAGGTCGGTCTGCACGGCAAAGAGGAGAGCTTCCCGCGTCGCCTTTCTGGCGGGCAGCAGCAGCGTGTCGCCATTGCGCGTGCGCTGGCGATGCGACCGGAAGTGATTCTGTTCGATGAGCCAACTTCGGCGCTGGATCCTGAGCTGGTGGGTGAAGTGCTGAATACCATCCGCGCGCTGGCGCAGGAGAAACGCACCATGGTGATCGTTACGCATGAGATGAGTTTTGCGCGTGACGTGGCCGATCGGGCGATCTTTATGGATCAGGGCCGTATCGTGGAGCAGGGCGCAGCGAAAGAGCTGTTCAGCCATCCGCAGCAGGCACGCACCCGCCAATTTCTTGACAAGTTTCTTAACCAATAGTCTCAAGCGTCGTCTGGTTCTGACGGCGCTTTCTCTTTTCTCATCTGAATCCCTTCTCTCAGTTTCCTCTGAAAATTGTCAAAGAACTTTCAATTAACCATCTGAAAAATAATGTTTTATTGCCTATTAAATTTTGCTGGCAAGGAGCAGAAGGATTTTTAAGACGCCCCCGATTGAGACATCTTAGTAAATATAAATAATTCTTTACAAATTCATGGCGCAATCAGGATCATAAAATGACACATGCCAGAAATGAAGTCCTCTGGATCAACACGTTAAAAGGTGCCTGCATCTTGCTGGTGGTGTTGCACCACTCGATTATCACCACTTTCGCTCCCTCACTGCATCACCTCACGGCCGGCATGGTCCCCGCGCACTGGTGGGTGACCTTCAATACCTATCTTTCACCGCTGCGTATGCCCGCTTTTTTCTTTGTCTCAGGCCTGCTGGCGGCCAGTTCGATCGTCAAAAAGAGCTGGAAAGAGGTGTTCACCAAGAAGTTCAGCAATATCGTGTATCTCTATTTGCTGTGGGGGGTGATTCAGTGGCTGAGCATTCACTATATCTCCACGCACCTCGGTGAGCGGCTGTCCAGCACTAAAAACGCTGCCTATGCCGACACGCCGTTTGAGTTCCTTAAACTGCTGCTGACTTCCATGACCAGCCTCTGGTATCTGTACGCGCTGGCGGGCTTCTTCCTGTTCACCAAGCTGTTCCACCGCCAGAAAATGGCGCTGATGGCACTGGCGATTGTCGCGACCTACGCTGCGCAGTTTAGCCTGATCCCTGGTTGGGGGCCGGCCAGCGTGGCGCAAAACTATCTCTACTTCCTGCTCGGCGTATTCTTCAGCCAGTCTTTGATTGAGATGAGCCAGCTTAAGCGCCAACACTGGCTACTGCTGGCAGGCATCGCGGTGATTGGCGTGGTACATCATGTGGGGGGCATCTATAAAAACCCGTTCTACAGCCTGCTGACCATCGTGTTTGGTATCGTCGTGTGCCGTTTCCTCAATGAGCGCCTGAACATGGCGTGGCTGAACTGGATTGGCCGTAACACGCTGCAGATTTACGTACTGCACCGCATCTTCATAGAGTTGCTGGGACTGAGCGCGATTGCCCTGGCGCTGCATTACGGCTGGTTTGGTCATGCGGCCTTCAGTTGGGCATGGGCGCTGCTGATGCCGATGACGGGCGTGGCGCTCTGCGTGACGATCTCACTGGCGGTGTGGTCACTGCTGAATCGCGGTCCAGGCAGAATGTTATTCATCTATCCGCGACTGTTGAGAAAACCCGTGCCAGAGACAAAAGCGGCACCGCTGCAATAATCAAAAAGGGCCAGTTCGCTGGCCCTAATTATTTTCTCTTAGCACAATATTAATATCCGCGTTTATCCATCTGCCACATATCATAATTGTCCGAATAAAATTTGATTTTAATTTGGTTTGTTTGTGATGGATTGTTCTTAATTTCCCTGTATTAATTGCTAACCTTATTTCCCTCGTCATACCCTTAGTGACTCTAATTTGGGAAGATATTGTTAGCCTGCTTAGCATTTGATTAGTGTCTGGAACTGTAAAGTATTGTTATATCAGGACCAGTAAAAAACTTTTAGGACTTTCGCTAGAGTCATCCCCCGCCAGCTTGTTTAATAATCGTTGAATAACCAGAAATGCATCATTGTTTATTTCCTCATACTTCTCCTTAAAGACCTACACAGCAGCGGGAGTTAATCATATGAATAACGCCAGGAAAGAAGATATTGCATGGGTCAATACCCTAAAAGGGGCCTGCATATTGCTGGTGGTGTTGTACCACACCGTATTACCCGGATTTGAAGGAACGGTGAAATTATTGACGGCGGGTTGGATACCGGCAGAAATATGGGTGCAGTTTAATACTGTTTTATCTCCGCTGCGTATGCCAGCCTTTTTCTTTGTTTCGGGCTTGCTGGCAACCAACGGGATTCTTAATCGTCCGTGGAAGCAGGTATTTACCAGTCGTATTACCAACCTGTTCTATCTCTATATTTTGTGGGGCTTTATTCAGTGGTGGTCGATTGTGGGTATCTCGACAGAGATTACCGGCCAGCGTATCTCACACAATCTGAATGCCGCCTATGCGGGTTCACTGTTTGAGTTCCTGAAACTGACGTTTATGGCGATGAGCACCTCGTGGTATCTGTACGGACTGGCACTGTATTTCCTGTGTGCGAAGATCTTCCACAAACAGAAAGTGGCGTTGCTGGTGGTCGCGGTTGCGCTTAACTATCTGGCGGTGGAGAAGATCATTCCATACTGGGGACCGCAAAGCGTGGCGCAGTACTTCCTGTTCTTCCTGCTGGGCGCGTTCTGGAGCCCGCTGATGCTGCGTATGAGCGAATGGCGTCGTGAAAATCTCGTGCCATGGGCGCTGCTGGCGACGGTATCAGGGATTCACATTATCTTCGGTCTGGATAAGAGCCTGTTCCTGTGCATCATCGCGGTGCTGGCGAGCGTGGCGGCCTGCCGCTGGCTTAACGCGCACTTTAAGATGACGTACTTTAACTGGATTGGCCGTAACACCCTGCAAATCTACGTGATCCATCGTATTTTCATTGAGTATTTTGGCATGTCAGCGATTCTGTTCGCTCAGCGCCATCATCTGTTTGACTATGCCTGGTTCTCCGTGTTGTGGGCATGTTTCTATCCGGTGGCGATTGTGGGGATTTGCTCGCTGCTGTCGGTGGCGGTGTGGTCTGTCACCAATCGCGGGTTGGGGCAGTCGCTGTTTGTCTTCCCGACCTTGATTGGTATGAAGCGCAACAAGTCTGTGGCTTAAGCTCAAAGTACAAAACAGTAGCGCCGCAACAAGTGGATATACTCGTCGCGGCGCGCCATGAAAAAGGGCCCTTGCGGGCCCTTATCTTTTTAACCAATGGTCATCAGACTGGCGTTACCACCCGCTGCGGCGGTATTTACACTAAGTGAGCGCTCTATCAGCAGACGTTCCAGCAATAGATTGGTTTCGCCACGCGCGAAGCCCTGCACCGAAACAATCGCGCCGTCACGCGCAGCAACCTGCTCGCACAGCACACGTAACTGATCGGCGTCACCGTGATAGATCACCGCATCAAACCCGGCGGCCAGCAAATCTTTCACCAACACCACGTGTTTTTGCACGGCGGCAGGTAGTGATTTGCGCAGTGCGCGATGCAACTCATCATCCTGCCAGATTGCCTGACTGCCCACGCTGGTCACTGCTGCCAGTTGCGTCAGTGCGTCCTGCTCGTTATCCGCAATACAGAGGACATGATCGCGCGGCAGAAGCGTGAAGGTGTTACGTTCACCGGTTGGGCCAGGCAGCAGTCGCACCGTACCCGCCTGCGCCAGCTCGTCATAACGCTGACAGAGTGCCAGCAGTTCAGGTTTATCCTGCGCCCAGCTCTGCAATGACTGGTGCGCGCTCATCAGCTCAGCACGTACGGAACTGTCGACTGGACGTTCGGCATCCTGACGATCGAAGGTCTTACGCAGTGCACTGTCTGGGCGGTTTGCCAGCAGGCGATAGAGATACAAAGGACCGCCGGCTTTTGGACCGGTGCCAGATAAGCCTTCACCACCAAATGGCTGCACGCCGACCACTGCGCCGACCATATTGCGGTTTACATACAGGTTACCGACCTTGGCACACGCCGTGACCTGCGCGATGGTTTCATCGATACGGGTATGCACACCCAGCGTCAGACCGTAACCGGAGGCGTTAATCTGATCGATCAGCTGTGGCAGGCTGTTACGCGCATAACGCACCACGTGCAGCACTGGGCCAAACACTTCTTTATCCAGATCGCTTACCTGACCCAGCTCGATCAGGGTTGGCTTGATAAAGGTGCCGCTGGTCCACTCTTTGCTGTCTTGCGGATTGTCCTGCGCCGCCTGATACACGGTGAAACCTTTATTGCGCATCGCCTGAATGTGGCGCTCGATGTTACCTTTGGCTTCGGCGTCGATTACCGGGCCGATATCCGTAGAGAGACGTTCCGGATTGCCCATGCGGCATTCGGCCATCGCGCCACGCAGCATTTTCAGGGTGTGATCGGCGACATCATCTTGTACGCACAGCAGACGCAGCGCCGAGCAACGCTGTCCGGCGCTGTCAAAGGCGGAGGCAACGATATCGACCACCACCTGCTCAGTCAGCGCCGAAGAATCCACGATCATGGCGTTCATGCCGCCGGTTTCAGCAATCAGCGGCGTTGGGCGGCCTTGCGGATCGAGACGACCCGCCAGATTGCGTTGCAGCAGCGTCGCGACGGCGGTGGATCCGGTGAACATCACACCGCGTACTCGCTCGTCACCCGTTAACTGTGCACCGACAGTCTCGCCCTGGCCCGGCAGCAGTTGCAGCACACCTGATGGCACGCCCGCATCCAGCATGATTTGTACCGCCTGCGCGGCTATCAGCGGCGTCTGCTCAGCGGGTTTCGCCAGCACGCTGTTACCGGCTGCCAGTGCTGCAGCAATCTGACCGGTGAAGATCGCCAGCGGGAAGTTCCACGGGCTGATGCACACCACTGGGCCGAGCGGACGATGGGTTTCGTTATCGAAATCATCACGCACCATACCGGCGTAATAATAGAGGAAATCAACCGCTTCACGCACCTCGGCAATGGCGTTGTTGTAGGTCTTACCTGCTTCACGCACCAGCAGGCCAATCAGCTGCTGCATCTGGCCTTCCATCGCTTCGGCGGCGCGCTCCAAAATGGCTGCACGTTCTTGTGGCGGGGTGGCAAACCAGATTGGACCGGCATTTACTGCGGCATCCAGCGCTTCCGAGACTTCTGCTTCGCTGGCATCGCGCACGCTGCCCACCACATCGGCTGGCGCAGAAGGGTTGAGTACCGGACGGCTCACGCCGTCACCCAGCTCACCTTCGACCAACGGCTGGGCAATCCATGGCTGGCTGGCGCTATTGAGCAGGGCGCTGGAGAGTGATGCCAGACGATGTTCGTTAGCCAAATCCAGACCGGCTGAGTTGGCGCGCTTATCACCATACAGATCGCGCGGCAGCGGGATTTTCGGATGCGGTAAACCGACTGCGCCTTCGGTCAGCGCCATCTTCTCCACCGCAGAAACCGGATCGGCAACCAGCTCATCCAGCGGCAGGGTGTTATCCGCGATGCGGTTAACAAACGAGGTGTTGGCCCCGTTTTCCAGTAAGCGACGTACCAGATAGGCGAGCAGGGTTTCATGGGTGCCGACCGGTGCGTAGATACGGCACGGACGGTTCAGTTTGCCGTCTGCCACTTTGCCGACCACCTGCTCATACAGCGGTTCGCCCATGCCGTGCAGGCACTGGAACTCGTACTGACCCGGATAGTAGTTATTGCCTGCCAGCTGATAGATCGCTGCCAGCGTGTGAGCGTTATGAGTAGCAAATTGCGGATAGATCAGATTCGGTACCGCCAGCAGTTTGCGGGCGCAAGCCAGGTAAGAGATGTCGGTGTACACCTTGCGGGTATAAACCGGATAACCTTCCAGCCCATCAATCTGCGCACGTTTGATTTCGCTATCCCAATACGCGCCTTTCACCAGACGGATCATCAGGCGACGGCGGCTGCGTTGGGCGAGATCGATCAGGGAGTCGATCACAAACGGGCAGCGCTTCTGGTATGCCTGAATCACAAAGCCAATCCCGTTCCAGCCGTCCAGTTCCGGCTCGAAGCACAGTTTTTCCAGCAGATCGAGCGACAGTTCCAGACGGTCTGCTTCTTCCGCATCGATATTGATACCAATGTCGTAAGAGCGCGCCAGTAAGGTCAGTGATTTAAGGATCGGATATAGCTCTTCCATCACGCGTTCATACTGCGCGCGGCTATAGCGAGGATGCAGGGCCGACAGTTTGATCGAGATGCCTGGACCTTCATAGATGCCACGGCCATTGGAAGCTTTACCAATGGCATGGATCGCCTGCTGATAGGACACCAGATAAGCTTTGGCATCACTGGCGGTCAGCGCTGCTTCACCCAGCATATCGTAGGAGTAGCGGAAGCCTTTCTCTTCCAGTTTGCGCGCATTGGCCAGTGCTTCCGCAATGGTTTCGCCGGTGACGAACTGCTCGCCCATCAGGCGCATCGCCATATCCACGCCTTTGCGGATCAGCGGTTCTCCACTCTTACCAATAATGCGATTAAGTGAACGCGACAAGTTGGCTTCATTGTGAGTCGATACCAGACGTCCGGTAAACAGCAGACCCCAGGTTGCGGCGTTAACGAACATCGACGGGCTGCGGCCCAGATGCGACTGCCAGTTGCCATTGCTGATTTTGTCGCGAATCAGCGCGTCACGAGTTGGTTTGTCGGGAATACGCAGCAGCGCTTCCGCCAGACACATCAGCGCCACGCCTTCCTGCGAAGAGAGGGAGAACTCTTGTAACAGGCTTTGCACCATTCCGGCGCGCCCGGTTGCACCTTTTTGGTGACGCAACTTATCCGCCAGGCTATAAGCCAGCTGATGGGTTTTCTCGGCCAGCGGGGCAGGGAGACGCGCCTGCTCCAGCAGCATCGGTACCGCATCCGTTTCCGGACGACGCCACGCAGCGGTGATGGCAGAGCGCGTGACCGACTGCGGCAAAATATGTTCAGCGAAGTCGAGGAAGGGCTGGAATGACTCGTCTGTCGTGCCTTCTTCACTGGCGGCGTCGGCGAGCTGGAGGGGAATTTCCGGCAAAGATTCACCGGCTTCCAGCTGTGAAAGGTAGTTAAAAATCGCCTGTTTGATCAGCCAGTGTGGGGTGCGGTCAATTTTACCTGCCGCCAATTTAATGCGATCGCGGGTGGCTTCATCCAACTTCACCCCCATGGTGGTCGTTCCCATGATTTCCTCGTCCTCAAAATATGATTCAACATCAGCGTGGGCTGCACTATCACTCATGTTGCAACTTTGTGCAACCATGTTAAATGTGACCTGAGTTGCACGTTTATCAGCACTTAAAATCGGTCATGTGAAGAAACGGCACAAAACTTGCTGCAAGAAGCTCGCCAAAGTTGCAACTCCCGTCAACGAGAGCACTCTCATGTTGAATTAGGTGCAACTCAAAGTGTGAGCGTGTGCAACCTATTGGCATTAAATCAGCGAAGTCAGGTGAAACCATTGTGACAGCTGTGTTAAATGCATTGTGCGCGCCGCCCCTTTGCGGCAGGATACCGCGCCTTAAGAGAAATCGCTTTCTCTGGATGCGGTAAAGCCCTGATGCCATCACGTTCCGATGGCTCAGGAAAAAAGATTTCTCTTAACGGATTAAATAATAAGTGGAGAGAGTATGAGTATGAGTACACCGATGTTGGTGACCTTTGTAATTTATATCCTGGGAATGGTGCTGATTGGCTTTATTGCCTACCGTTCGACCAAAAACTTTGACGACTACATTCTGGGCGGACGCAGTTTAGGCAGTGTGGTCACCGCACTGTCAGCGGGTGCATCAGATATGAGCGGTTGGTTGCTGATGGGTTTACCCGGCGCCATCTTCCTTTCCGGCATTTCAGAAAGCTGGATCGCCATTGGCCTGACCATCGGTGCCTGGCTTAACTGGAAAATTGTGGCAGGTCGCCTGCGCGTGCAGACCGAGCATCACGATAATGCCTTAACGCTGCCGGACTTCTTCTCCAGCCGTTTCGAAGACAAAAGCAAGTTGCTGCGTGTTATCTCCGCTGTAGTTATTCTCATCTTCTTCACTATTTATTGCGCATCAGGCGTGGTTGCGGGTGCACGTCTCTTTGAAAGCACCTTCGGTATGGATTACCAAACTGCGCTGTGGGCCGGTGCTGCTGCCACCATTCTTTATACGCTGGTGGGCGGATTCCTGGCGGTGAGCTGGACCGATACCGTGCAGGCCAGCCTGATGATCTTCGCGCTGATCCTCACCCCGGTGTTTGTGATTATCGCGGTAGGTGGCCTGGATGATTCACTGGCGGTGATCGAAGCAAAAAGTCTTGAAAACCTCGACATGCTGAAAGGGCTCAACTTTGTTGCCGTTATCTCCTTACTCGGATGGGGCCTGGGTTACTTTGGACAACCGCATATCCTGGCGCGCTTTATGGCGGCGGATTCACATCACTCGATTCGCACTGCACGTCGCATTGGCATGACCTGGATGATCCTGTGCCTGGCCGGTGCCGTGGCGGTGGGCTTCTTCGGTATCGCCTACTTCCAGAACCACCCTGAGCAAGCGGCAGGCGTAAGCCAGAACGGCGAACGCGTGTTCATTGAACTGGCGCGTATCCTGTTTAACCCGTGGATTGCTGGCATCCTGCTGTCTGCGATTCTGGCAGCGGTGATGTCCACCCTAAGCTGCCAGCTGCTGGTGTGCTCAAGCGCCCTGACAGAAGATCTCTACAAAGGCTTCCTGCGTAAAAATGCCAGTCAGAAAGAGCTGGTGTGGGTAGGGCGTTTAATGGTGCTGCTGATTGCGTTGATCGCCATCGCGCTGGCGGCCAATCCGGAAAACCGTGTGCTCGGCTTAGTCAGCTATGCATGGGCGGGCTTTGGTGCTGCCTTCGGTCCGGTTGTTCTGTTCGGCGTATGCTGGAAACGTATGACCCGCAATGGCGCGCTGGCCGGGATGGTGATTGGTGCACTGACGGTGCTGCTGTGGAAACAGTATGGTTACACCGAACTGTATGAAATCATTCCTGGCTTCATCTTCGCCAGCATCGCGATTGTGGTGTTCAGCCTGATCGGCAAAGGCCCATCAAAAGAAGCACAAGCGCGCTTCGCCGCCGCTGAAGCTGAATACAACACCAAGTAATTCTGTCTCTGACACACTAAGCCCGCCCGTATACGGCGGGCTTTTTTTATGGAATCGACCAGGCTTCAGCATTCCCTTCAAAGCAATGACATAGTTAGTCGTCCGATAAAGGCCATTCCGGGGAGCGAAGCGTCCGCGCCATGGACGGCGCGGCCGATCTGCAGGGATGCGTGGTTTCTTCGCGATCGGGATGGCCTTTAGTGGACAATGCGCTGAACTCAAAGCGACACCTCTGCACTGAACCTGAAGCGATAACTCTGCACCGAACGTGCAGCGAAAACCCGGCACTGAACCTGCAGCGATATCCCGGCACTGAGCTTGCAGCCACACCCCAGCACTGAATATTTATCTGAACGCTGAAATCCCCATCACCCATTTTCAGTGAATCCGTATTACAGCCCGCAAATGAGAAATAATTTCATTCAGTGACTTGTAATTTTACCCGCGATAATGATAATCGATATCGTTTGCACTTTACGTATTTTTACCTAAGGTTTACCCTCCTTAACAATCAAGAGGTTGGTGATGTTCGTACCGTTTCTCATTATGCTGCGTGAAGGTCTTGAAGCAGCTCTCATCGTCAGCCTGATTGCCAGCTACTTGAAACGCACCCAGCGCACTCAGTGGTTCCCCGCGATGTGGGCGGGTGTCTTCATTGCCGCGGCACTCTGCTTAGGCCTTGGCATCTTCATCAATGAAACCACTGGCGAATTCCCGCAAAAACAGCAAGAACTGTTTGAAGGCATCGTCGCGGTCGTCGCGGTGGTCATCCTCACGTCCATGGTGTTCTGGATGCGCAAAGTCTCACGTAACATCAAAGCCACACTGGAACGATCGGTCGATCAGGCATTGCAAAAGCAGGGCGGCGGTGGCTTCCCGCTGGTCCTCATGGTCTTTCTGGCCGTGGCGCGTGAAGGTCTTGAATCCGTCTTCTTCCTGCTGGCGGCTTTCACCCAGGATGTTGGCTACGCGCCGCCGATTGGCGCGGTGCTGGGCTTATTAACGGCGATTGTTTTGGGCATGCTGCTCTACTACGGCGGCATCCGCCTCAACCTGGCGAGCTTCTTCCGCTGGACCAGCTTATTCATTCTCTTTGTTGCCGCAGGTCTCGCGGCAGGTGCGATCCGTGCTTTCCACGAAGCGGGGCTCTGGAACCACTTCCAGGACATTGCTTTCGACCTCAGCAACACGCTCTCCACCCACTCGGTGGTCGGTACGCTGCTGGAAGGCATTCTCGGCTATCAGGAAACGCCAAGCGTCAGTGAAGTGGCGGCCTGGCTTATCTACCTGATTCCGGCGCTGCTGCTGTTCTTCTTCCCGGCGCGCCCAACGGCCAGTGCTGCGCGCACCACACGCTGAAATTAAATCAGGCGCGATTGCGCGTCTGTTCTTCCATGTAACAGGGATATCACTATGACGATTCGCTTCCGCCGTAAGGCGCTGTTGGTTTCAATGCTGGCTCTCTCAGGCGCCGCATCTGCTGCATCCATCCCGCAAGTCACGGTTACCGTCACTGACAAACAGTGTGAGCCGATGTCACTCAATGTGCAGGCGGGTAAAACCCAGTTCATCATTAAAAACAACAGCCAGAAAGCGCTGGAGTGGGAAATCCTGAAAGGGGTGATGGTGGTAGAAGAGCGTGAAAACATCGCGCCGGGTTTTAGCCAGAAACTGACTGCGAACCTCGAAGCGGGCGAATATGACATGACCTGTGGCTTGCTGACCAACCCGAAAGGCAAATTGGTGGTATCGGGTGAGTCGAAAACCGCTGCCAAAGGTAAAACCGACATCATGCAGCTGGCTGGCCCAATCACAGACTACAAAACCTACGTGATGAGCGAAGTCAAAGAGTTGGTGGCGGGCACTCAGGCCTTCACCGATGCGGTTAAAGCGGGCGACCTGGAAAAAGCCAAAGCGCTGTACGCACCAACCCGTGCGCACTACGAACGTATCGAACCGATTGCAGAACTGTTCTCCGATCTGGACAGCAGCATCGATGCCCGTGAAGATGACTTCGAGAAAAAAGCGGATGATCCGAAATTCACCGGTTTCCACCGCATCGAAAAAATCCTCTGGGCCGACAAAACCACCAAAGGTGCAGAAGAGTTTGCGACTAAGCTGAATCAGGACGTGCTGGATCTGCAGACCCGCATCAGTGAACTGGCCTTCCCTCCGGCGAAAGTGGTCGGTGGCGCAGCTGGCCTGATCGAAGAAGTGGCGGCCAGCAAAATCTCGGGTGAAGAAGATCGTTACAGCCGTACCGACCTGTCCGACTTCCAGGCTAATATCGACGGCGCACAGAAAATCGTTGATCTGCTGCGTCCACAGTTGCAAAAAGCTAACCCGCAGCTGCTGGCGAAAGTCGATGCTAACTTTAAGAAAGTCGACAGCATCCTCAGCAAATACCGCACCAAAGACGGTTTCGAATCTTACGAGAAACTGACTACCGCTGACCGCAATGCGCTGAAAGGGCCGATCACCACTCTGGCGGAAGATCTCTCCCTGCTGCGCGGAACTTTAGGTCTCGACTAATCATGAGCCATAAAAATGACGCGGCAGAGCCGTCGCGTCGTCGTTTATTGCAGGGGTTAGGTATGTTGGGCGGCGCGGCCGCCCTGAGTGGCGGTTGTCCATTCCATACGGCAGCCGCGGCTGACAGCTTCTCTCCTGGCACGGTTGCACCCGATGCGCGCCAGCAAGCGCAACCTTTCTACGGCCCGCATCAGGCTGGCATTATCACCCCGCAGCAAGCTTCGATGATGCTGGTGGCCTTTGACGTCTTAGCCAGTGATAAAAGTGACCTCGAGCGTCTGTTCCGTCTGCTAACAGCGCGCTTCGCTTTCCTGACAAAAGGAGGCGCCGCGCCAGTTGTCACCAACCCGCAGCTGCCGCCAATGGATTCCGGCATTCTTGGCGCCGATATCGCACCCGATAATCTCACCATGACGCTGTCCGTGGGCACCTCGTTGTTTGATGAGCGCTTTGGTTTGAGTGCACACAAACCGACGCAACTGCAAAGCATGACGCGCTTCCCCAACGATTCGCTGGATGCCGATCAGTGTCACGGCGATCTTCTGCTGCAAATCTGCGCCAATACGCAAGATACGGTGATACACGCACTGCGCGACATCATTAAGTACACGCCCGATCTGCTGGCCGTGCGCTGGCGGCGCGACGGCTTTATCGCCGACCACGCCGCACGCAGTCACGGTAAAGAAACGCCGATCAATCTGCTGGGCTTTAAAGATGGCACCGCTAACCCTGACACGCATAATCCTGCGTTGATGGATCAGTTGCTGTGGGTCACTGCAAATCAACAAGAACCCGCATGGACGCAGGGAGGCAGTTATCAGGCGGTGCGTATCATTCGTTTCCACGTTGAAATGTGGGATCGCACTCCACTGGGTGAACAGCAAACGATATTCGGTCGTGAGAAACTTTCCGGTGCGCCGCTGGGCATGAAAGAGGAACATGACGTGCCGGATTACAGCAAAGACCCGGATGGCGATGTCATCGCGCTGGATGCGCATATCCGTCTCGCTAACCCACGCACGCCGGAAACCGACAGCAGTTTAATGCTGCGCCGGGGTTACAGTTACTCCTCAGGGATTACCGGTTCGGGGCAGCTAGATATGGGACTCTTGTTCGTTTGCTATCAGCATGATTTAGCCAAAGGCTTTATCACCGTGCAAAAACGTCTCAATGGCGAAGCGCTGGAAGAATATATTCGTCCGATTGGCGGCGGATACTTTTTCGTTTTGCCCGGCGTCCCTGACGAAAAACATTACCTTGGCCAGCCTTTACTGCAGGCCTGATTAATAAACGCACCGTGCCAGCACAGCGATAAGGTTGCGCTGGCGCTTTTTTCACCGACCGTAAACTTTCCCCTGGTCGCTTCCTGTTCCGAATGTTCCGAAAAAGTTCGTCGCACGTCAAATAATCCATCTAACTGAAAATGCGAGATAATTTAATTTAAGACGAAAATTCTCGTGCTTCGCTTATCTGTTTTTCTTTGTCGTGACGTAAAAATACTGTTGCAAAGCAAGGTTAATATGATGCACTTTACTCATAAGCGTTGTCAGTTGTGTGGCTAAGTCCACTGGAGTTCGCGCATGACCCGGTCCTTCTATGGACAGTTAAATACACTTCAGCTAGCGCAGTACACTGCGGGGGATTTCTTCCCTCCAAAGTATCCTCTTCACTTTTCAATTATCGTTTCCGAACTAACGCCAATTCTCTACCGGTGCGCTTCAGCGCTTCGTCGTTGTTGCACACTATTTTCAATGGCCAGACCCGGCTTACAAGGAAGCCAAACAAACCTCTAAAGCGTTCAAGTCATCGCCGCGGGTGATCCGCCGCGATAAATGAAACCAACTGTAAGGTGCCACTATGGGAAGACAGAAAGCAGTGATCAAAGCGCGTCGTGAAGCAAGAAGAGTCGTTCGTAGTGATTCTCGCAGTCACCGTCAGCGCGAAGAAGAATCGGTCACTTCGCTGGTGCAGATGGGTGGGTTGGACTCAATTGGTATGGCGCGTGATTCACGCGATCGTGGCCCGATTGAAGCCAGAAATGAAGCTCAGGCGCACTATCTTAATGCCATAGAAACGAAACAGCTGATATTCGCCACCGGTGAAGCCGGTTGCGGTAAAACCTGGATTAGCGCAGCCAAAGCGGCTGAGGCCCTGATCAATAAGGATATCGAAAGGATTATTGTGACGCGCCCGGTTCTGCAGGCGGATGAAGACCTCGGTTTCCTTCCTGGGGATATTTCCGAGAAGTTCGCCCCGTATTTCCGACCGGTATACGACGTTCTGGTTAAACGTCTCGGCGCTTCTTTTATGCAGTACTGCCTGCGGCCTGAAATTGCCAAGGTAGAGATTGCGCCCTTCGCATATATGCGCGGACGTACGTTTGAAAATGCGGTAGTGATCCTTGATGAGGCACAAAACGTCACTGCGGCACAGATGAAGATGTTCCTGACACGCTTAGGCGAGAACGTGACGGTTATCGTCAACGGAGATATCACCCAGTGTGACTTGCCGTCCCATGTCAAATCCGGTCTTGCTGATGCGCTGGCGCGTTTCGAAGAAGACGAGATGATTGGTGTGGTGCGTTTCGACAAAAACGACTGCGTCCGTTCGGCACTTTGCCAGCGCACGCTGCTGGCTTACGGTTAACCATTGAGTCGTAGTTGATTGAGAGTGTAGCGAAGCAAAACCCGGCGCAAGCCGGGTTTTTTTATTGCTACTTAGCCTGGTTCAATGAATAACTGCTGGTTAGGAAAATCGATCAGAACAAGATGGTGCTGTAAGAAATCGGTGCCTAATAAACCCTCCGCTGCCATTCGCGAGTCAACATCATCTAATAGCACGACATCGATATCTATTTCCCCGGATGTCGCGTTTTTGATATTAATTTGAGTCGCCCGGCAGCCTTCATAATCCAATTCGTCGATGACTTCTTTGCAGGGATAAACGTTCTCTGTTCTATTTAAACGTTTACTCCACAGCATTGAGTGTGATGCACCGGTATCCAGCAGCATATTAAAGGTTTCATTATTCTTCATTGCCTCAATGATAATACCCTCATGGGTTAAGGTTAACGGCAGCGTTAACCATTGCTGACGATCGATATTGAAATCGTCCAGCCGATCAGCAACGGAAAAAAGGCGATGCTGATAATCGATGAGCAGGGCTTTCTGCCGGAATAGCCCCAATCCGATAACCATACTTTCCGGACGTTTGCCGTCAGGCTGCAGCGTCAGCCCCCATGGAACCAGGGAAATCCCTTCAACATTCTCAAAGTTCATACCATTGACGTAAACATGGTGGAACATGAATTTATCATGCAGGAACACTTCGCCAGTCAGATCGGTGGTGCGCACTTTCTCCTTTAGGGGTTTTAACCAGGGCACCTGTCGTATAAATGACTGATCAAAATGGAAAGCAAATGCGGAGCCGGTATCAAGCATGAACTCGCCATCCTGACCATTAATATTCAGTGTTGCAATCGGTACTGCACTCTCATCGAATTTAAACGGAATTTCTATTACCGCTTCAGCTAACGAGGTGAATGTCATGGCGCAGATAAAAATGCCATGATGCATAAATCCCTTCATTTATTGTTTTTCCCTATATTAGTATTAACTTCCCCAGGCGTCTTCAGTGTCGATATTCATAAAAAGCGAAAGGTTTACTCCTCATGCTGCGTTATTTTTTATCCAAAAATGTTTTACGCGCCATTTTGTGATCGAACTCAGGAACATCTTCGGAGAACCGTGCAGTACGTGCATCACGCTCATAGCCCTGAGGTTCACACAGGAGTTGATAAAGCTCCGGGCGACGACCGTGGATCCAGCGGCGTCCGGTAGACATCGCCAGTAACGAGAGATCCAGGTCGGCACTCACCAGCGTATCCCTGAAGGAAGTGGTTTCGTTAACGATGCGGCCATAGGGGTCAATCACCATCGCATTGCCGGTACGGATCTCGCCGTTATCCAGTCCGACGCCATTACTGAACAGGACGAAAAGACCGTTATCGTGCGCACGCGAAGGCAGCCAGCGCATCAACCAGCCTCGACCGCTGTCGCTAGCCAGAGCGATTTCCAGTGCGCTGGGATCGCTTTCTCGGTTTTCCCACAGACTCACCGGAAAGGGTTTCATACCAAAGGGACTGCGTGAATGGGTGCCACCTGTTTGATGCGGGGCAATCAGAATATCGGCTCCCATGAGCGCGGTGATGCGGACGTTATCGGTTAAATTATTGTCCCAGCAAATCAGAATCCCGACTTTCACCCCCCATGGCGTGTCAAACACGGTGAATTCATTTCCCTGGGCGATGCCCGCATGTTCGAAAGCATGGATCTTACGATGTACATGGCGTTGGCCATCCGGCATGCAGACCGCATAGGCATTGTAGAGCAGTCCATTATCATGCTTTTCGATGTAGCCGGCGCCGATCGCCATCTGATGCTTTTCCGCCAGGCTCGCGATACGCGCCAGTGACGGGCTGTTTTCCGTGCGCTCGGCCAGGGCTTCGACCTCTGTAATGGGCAGATCCGGCACATGCCAGTAACCCGTGATGCACATTTCAGGAAAGGCTAATATTTTGACTTCTTCTTGTGCGGCCTGCGCGATAAAGCGCTCCATCACGGAAAGATTGTAAGCTTTGTCGCTGGCGCGATGGCAAAACTGCACGGTGGCAACGCGAAGTGAATGTTCCATGGTGATTCTCCAAAAGGAACCAGGTCGCTATTTCACCAGAGGGAAAACCACCGTGTATAATCACAACTTCTCCCACTTTGATAACCGATTGGAATGGATATTAAACTGTTACGCGCCTTTGTGACGCTGGCGCAAGAAGGCACCTACCACTCGGCGGCCAATAAGCTCTGCATCACCCAGCCCGCACTCTCGAAACAGATCCAGACACTGGAGCACCTTTCTGGTGTGACGTTATTTCATCGCGGACGGCATGGTGCGCGGTTAACGGTGGCGGGAGATCAATTGTTAGCGGCTGCCAGCGAGGCAGTGGAGCGCTATGCGGATTTTTTCGCTGACGTGACGGCGATCCAAAGAGGGGATTCAGGAAAACTCACTCTGGGTTTTGGCATCTCTTCTTATCTTTTTGCTGCCAAACGTGTCGCTGCCTTTCGCGTTCGTTATCCCGGCGTACAGGTCTCGCTCAACGATATGCCTTCGGCGGTTCAGACCCAATGGCTTGCTGAAGGACGACTGCAGGTGGGATTTGTGCGCTTACCCGTGCCTGAACCACTGCAAAGTCACAGTCTGGATACGGAACAATTAGTGCTGGCGGTAGCCGCTGATCAATTATCGAGTCACTTAGAAACAACACAGGTTATTGAAAATCATCAACTCTTACAGTTGGCACCTCAGCGGGGCGAAGGGCTCACTACGCAGGCCGATCAATTCCTGACCGCAAGAAACCTCACGCCGCGCACGGTGTCGGCTGCTGATGATATTCAGACGTTACTGGCGCTGGTGGCCGCTGGTGATGGTGTGGCGTTACTGCCGGCGAGTGTGAAACACATCCTGCCTGTAGGCGTCACACTATTGCTTCTGGAAGGCGAGCATACCCAATGGCACACCGGTTTGGCGTGGAATGGTCATATTAAGGACCCGCTAAGAGACAAGTTTTTAGCGATGGTAATGGAAGATGGCCAGATAAATTAACGATGTGGCTGAATTGAAGACAAAAAAAAGCCTGAACTTTCGTTCAGGCTCTTCTTCAAAATGATGGCGGTGAGAGGGGGATTCGAACCCCCGATACGTTGCCGTATACACACTTTCCAGGCGTGCTCCTTCAGCCACTCGGACATCTCACCACATTTTTTCTGCCAACCGCACTGGGTCAACGGGGCGCTACTATAGGGAGTTACCTGAATACGGTCAAGCCCTATTTTCTCCTTTTGTTCTATCCGCTTAAGCTCTGTGCAGCTTGCTGCATCTCTCGCCGAACAGCGTGTTCTGTCATCAAATTATTCCTTCTCTGCCACAAAAGTGTCACCAGACTGTCGCAGACTTGTCTGCGGAAACATTTGGTTATATTTACTGATAAGGATGCTTATAAATGAAACACATACCTCTTTTCACGGTTTCTCTGCTGGCTTCACTCATCGCGACGTCAGCAGTGGCAGACACAACAACGTATAGCCGCGCCGCCACCGGTGATATCACCGAACACGGTGGCGCGCGCCGCCTCAGCAGCGACCAGACGGAAGCGCTGAAAGCCTCACTCGTTAATACCACGGCCAAAAACGTCATCTTATTGATCGGCGATGGCATGGGTGACTCGGAAATCACCGCCGCACGAAATCAGGCGATGGGCGCGGGTGGTTTCTTCCCAGGCATTGATGCGCTGCCGTTAACCGGTCAGTACACCCACTACTCGTTAGACAAGAAAACTCACAAACCGAATTACGTGACCGATTCGGCTGCCTCCGCGACCGCCTGGGCGACGGGCACCAAATCTTATAACGGCGCCATCGGCGTAGACGTTAATGGCAAGGATCAGGTCACCATTCTGGAGTTGGCGAAAGCCGCTGGGAAAGCCACCGGTAACGTCTCGACTGCAGAATTGCAGGATGCCACGCCCGCCGCTTTAATGGCGCATGTCACGTCGCGTAAATGTTATGGCCCGGAGAAAACCAGCGAGCTGTGTCCCACCAATGCGCTGGAGCAGGGCGGTAAAGGGTCCATCAGCGAGCAGATGCTGAAAACCCGTCCAGATGTCACCCTTGGCGGCGGGGCGAAATCGTTCTCTGAAAGCGCCAAAGCGGGTGAATATCAGGGTAAAACCCTGCGCGAGCAGGCTCAGGCACTGGGCTTCCAGCTGGTCGATAACCTTGATGGCATGAATGCAATTAAACAGGCCGATCAGACGAAGCCGGTGCTCGGGCTGTTCTCTGACGGCAATATGCCGGTTCGCTGGCAGGGACCGAAAGCCAGCTATCACGGCAATATCGATAAACCGGTGGTGACCTGTGAAGTCAATAAAGATCGCCCGGCATCAACACCAACATTGGCGCAGATGACCAAAAAGGCGATTGATCTGCTGAGCACCAATGAGAAAGGCTTCTTCCTGCAGGTAGAAGGGGCTTCAATAGATAAACAGGATCACGCGGCGAACCCGTGCGGCCAGATTGGCGAAACGGTGGATCTGGATGAGGCCGTGCAGCAGGCGCTGGCTTTTGCACGTGAACACGGTGACACGCTGGTGGTAGTGACGGCAGACCATGCGCATAGCAGCCAGATTATTGAAAATGGCAGCAAAGCCCCAGGCCTGACCCAGGCGGTGAACACCAAAGATGGTGCGGTCATGACCATCAGTTATGGTAACTCTGAAGAGGATTCTCAGGGGCATACCGGCACACAGTTGCGCATCGCGGCCTATGGTCCTTATGCGGCTAACGTGGTGGGCCTGACCGATCAGACGGACTTGTTCTTTACGCTGAAGGATGCGATGGGCATTAAGTAACCACGCCCGGCAGCAACGAGAATCCCCGCATCAGCGGGGATTTTTTTGGCTGCAGATTGGTGCGAATTACAATCCGCGCTGCGCCATTAAGCGCGCTAAATCCACCAGACGATTTGAGAAGCCCCACTCGTTATCGTACCAGGCGAGGATTTTGACCAGGTTGCCACCAATCACCAGGGTAGAGAGCCCATCAATGATCGATGAACGTGTATCGCCCTGATAATCGCTGGAGACCAGTGGCTCATCGCTGTATCCCAGAATGCCTTTTAATGGACCTTCAGCGGCGGCGGCCTTAAATGCATTGTTCACTTCTTCTGCCGTCACATCACGCTTCAGCCTCACGGTGAGATCCACAATCGACACCACTGGCACCGGCACGCGCAGTGAATACCCCGTCAGACGGCCATCCAGTTCCGGGATGACACGGCCCAGCGCTTTAGCCGCACCGCTGGAGTAAGGCACGATTGACAGCGCCGCCGCGCGCGCGCCGCGCAGATCTTTCTCCGGCTGATCGTGCAGCACCTGGCTATTGGTATAAGCATGAGTGGTATTCATCAGACCATGCTCAATACCAAATGCCTGATGCAATACTTGCGCGGCTGGCGCGAGGCCGTTGGTCGTGCAACTGCCGTTACTCACCACGAAATGCTGCTGGGGATCGTAGCGCTGATCGTTCACGCCCAGCACAATCGTCAAATCATCGTTTTTACCAGGAGCGGAGATAATCACTCTTTTTGCGCCGCCGTGCGTGATATGCACTGCCGCTTTCTCGCGCTCGGTGAAGAAGCCGGTGGCTTCAATCACAATATCAACACCCACGTCACGCCAGCGGATATTGGCCGGGTCGCGTTCGCTGAACACCCGCACCGGCTTACCATCGATGCGCAGCTCACCTTCACCGGCCTCAACTTCTGCAGGAAGTCTGCCTAACAATGAGTCGTGTTTAAGCAGATGCGCCAGCGTTTTGCTGTCGGTGAGATCGTTAATCGCCACAATCTCAATATCGTTGCTGCCGAGTGCGGCGCGGAACACGTTACGTCCGATACGGCCAAAGCCGTTAATGCCAATCTTAATCATCATTGACTCCTTATCCGAAGTGGTTGCAGTCAATGTAGGACGATGCGTGATTGGCGTAAACGACAAAAAAGGATCACTTTACGCCATTTTACGGCAGTGAAAGCGTTGGCGATATTCACCCGGAGTGAGATGCAGCTGGCGCTCAAAACTGCGGCGCAAATTGATGCTGCTGCCAAACCCGGTGTCGAGGGCGATGCGTTCCAGCGTCGCGCGGCTCTGTTCCAACAGTTCTCGTGCCGCGGCCAGTCGCGCTTCTGCGACATAGCGCGCCGGTGACGCACCGGTTTCACGGGTGAATACGCGGGTGAAATTGCGTGGACTCATGGCGACACGTTCGGCCAATTTCTCAACCGACAGATCTTTCGCCAGGTTGGCGCGTATCCAGCTTTGCAGATCGTGGATCGGGCCGGTGCTGGTTTGTTGTAGCTGGTAGCGGCTGAACTGCATCTGTCCGCCGGGGCGACGCAAATACATCACCATATCCTGAGCGATATCGCGTGCCACGCTGAAACCAAAATCCTCTTCAACCAGCGCCAGCGTGAGATCAAAGCCGGAGCTGACGCCGCCGGACGTCCAGATAGGACCATCCTGAATATACAGCGGACCCCCTTCCACCTGAACACGGGGGAAGCGGGTTTGCAGGGTTTCCAGCAGGCGCCAGTGTGACGTGGCGCGGCGTCCATCCAGCAAACCGGCTTCAGCGAGCAGCATCGCGCCACCACAAATTGACACCACACGCCGAGCCTGCGGAGCCGCCAGCCTGATGAAATCCACCACCATATTGCCCTCTTCAACGCTGTCACCGCGTCCGGTAATCATGATGGTGTCCCAGGCGGCGCGGGGATCTAATTCGGCCAGCTTCAGGTCAGCCAGCAGGTTGAGGCCCGACTGACCATGGATCACCTGATGCGGCTGCGTGGTGGCGATACTGACGCGATAACGTGGCTGATCAACGCCAACGGGCAGGTGCAGGTTGGCGTGCATCAGGATGTCGGCAATACCGGCGGCTTCAAATAACATGCCGCCATCGGGGACGATAACGAGAAAGTGCTTCATGGCGTAAAATGCTCATCGTGGCAAAATAAGCCAGATTATCGCACGGCGCCGTTATTTTTGCTGGTAATACGGTCCCTGGGTGATCGAATTACGCAGCACCAGTCGGCCCGGCATCAGTGGCTGCGCCGTCACGCTTTCGCCATCCAGCATTTTAGACAGTTGCGTTAATGCGCTCGACACCATCTCAGCAACCGGAACATGCACCGTGGTTAACGCCGGCAGGAGATAGGGCGCAACCGGGATATCATCAAAGCCCAGCAAGGAGACGTCATGCGGGATGCGCAAACCCGCGTTGTGCAAGGCGCAGGCGGCGCCAATTGCCATATCATCATTGCTGGCGACAATCGCGGAAAATCTGACTTTACGACGTAACAGTGCTTCAACCGCCAGTTGCCCACTGGCGCTGGTCCAGCAGCCGTCCAGCATCAGGTTTTCGTCGTATTCAATGCCATTGTCCATCAACGATGAAATATAGCCTTTCAGACGACTTAATCCGGTGTGAGAGCTACCCATCCCTTTGATGAAAGCGATCTCGCGGTGGCCCTGAGCAATTAAATGATTCACCGCGTTGAGGGTGTCATTTTCGTGGTCAGCACACACCGAATATTGCGGATGCTGCTTCAAACGGCGGTTTAACACGATTAACGGCTTACTCATTCCAGGAATAAGTGCATCAATATCTTCCACGCTTAAATAGCGCGGATAGATGATCACGGCATCGCAATAGCTATCGATTAAAAAGTTTATGGTCTCGCGCTCTTGCTGCGCATTGTGTTTACCATCGCCCAGCACCAGTTGTGAACCGAGTTTTTCCGTCATGGTCGCGGCCTGGAATAACAGCTCGGTAAAAAAGGGACCATTGTAAAGTGTGTTGGGCACCATCAGACCAATACTGTGCGAACGGTTGGTCGCAAGACTTCGTGCCAGCAGATTAGGACGGTAATCCATCTCATCTATGGCCAGCATCACCCGATCCCGCACCGTTTTAGACACATAAGCATGGCCAGCCAGCACCCGTGACACCGTGGCTTTTGACACACCTGCGCGTTTTGCGACATCAAGCATTGTCGTCATTTATCTTCCTTCTCAGCGTTCTCGCGCATTGTAGCGCAAAAGCTCAATCTGAAAACCGCAGAGTGAGGCTCTTCTAACCGATAACGTTTTTTCTCATTATCATCCGATTTCATCACATATTTAAAAGGCTAACATAAAAATAATATGAAACCGGTCTCAGATTAATCATATTTTCACTCTTTAAATAAGGTTTGACGGTTTGAGTTATGGATCACAAAAAGAACAAATTGAATCTGTAACCGGTTGCAGAAACGATTCTCGGCGCGTAATTATTTAAAAAAAAATGGAGGGTGTCATGGTGAAAATTCTATTGTGTTGTTCCGCAGGTATGTCAACCAGCATGGTCGTACAAAGAATGCAGAAAGCCGCTACGCAGCTGGGTTTAGAAGCCAAAATTGATGCCGTTGGCATGGAAGAGTTCAGTGAAAAAATCGCCGAGTATGACTGTTGTCTGCTAGGCCCACAGATCAAATATAAGCTGGCAGATTTCGAACGTCAGGCGCAGGAGTATCACAAACCGGTCACCGTCATTAATACCATGGATTACGGCATGTTAAATGGCGAAAAGATCCTGAAGTCGGCGCTCGCCCTGATTGATGCTAATAAGGGGGCATGATGAGTACACTGGCTGACTCCTTATTTGGTGTGATTGAAAACCGCATCAGTCCGATTGCTGCGCGACTCTCATCGCAACGGCATGTGGTGGCGATCAAGGACGGATTTATTGCCTCAATGCCGTTCCTGATTGTCGGCTCATTCATGCTGCTGTTCTCACATCCTCCTTTCAGTCAGGACAGCCAATGGGGCTTCGCCCAGTGGTGGCTGGGCATGGTGAAGCAGTACAACGACCAGCTGATGATGCCCTACAACATGACGATGGGCATCATGGCGGTGTTCATCACCGGCGCGATTGCCTATAATCTGGCGCAAAGCTACAAACTGAATGGCCTGATGGCGGCGCTGCTGTCGCTGATGACTTTTTTGGTGGTGGCTGCACCGGAAAAGAACGGCGCATTGTCCGTCGCTTCGCTGGGTGGGGAAGGGATATTCACCGCCATCCTGATCAGCCTGTACTGCACGGAAGTGATGCACTGGCTGGTGAAGTACAACGTTGGTTTCAAACTGCCGGAACAGGTGCCGCCGAAGATTCGTCAGTCCTTTGACCTGCTGATCCCCATCATGGTGATTTTCCTGACGCTCTACCCGCTGAACCTGTTTATGGAGAGCCACTTTGGTCTGTTGATTCCTCAGGCCATCATGTCAGTGTTTGCGCCAATTATCTCAGCAGCCGATTCACTGCCTGCGGTGCTTATCGCCGTATTGCTATGTCATTTGCTGTGGTTCGCCGGCATTCACGGCGCGGCGATTGTCGGCGGCATCCTGCAGGCATTCTGGCTGAGCAATCTGGGGCTGAACCAGGAAGCGTTAAATGCCGGGCAAGAGATCCCTAAAATCTTTATCGAGCCATTCTGGCAGTTCTTCATCACCGTAGGCGGATCGGGTGCCACCATGGGCCTGGTGATTCTCTATCTGCGCAGCCGCTCCGCGCATCTGCGCGCCATCGGCCGCCTCGGCTTTGTACCCGGTATGTTTAACATCAATGAGCCGATTATTTTCGGTTCACCGGTGGTGATGAATCCGCTGCTGTTTATTCCCTTTATCACCACGCCGTTGATCAACGCGGTTATCGCCTGGACCGCCACCCGTACCAACCTGATCAACCACGTCATTTCACTGGCACCCTGGACCACGCCGGGACCGATTGGTGCCGCCTGGTCAACCGGCTGGGACTGGCGCGCAGTGGTGTTAGTCGCGTTCCTGATTTGTTTATCCACGCTGATTTATTACCCGTTCTTCAAAATGTATGAACGCCAACTGCTTGCGCAGGAAGAAGAGATGGCGCAGGAACAACTGGCTGAGGAGATGAAGTAATGCAAGAGATGCAGGAAATGGAAAGCACGGTGATGGAGCTGATCATTCATGCAGGGGAAGCCCGTTCATCATCGATGCAGGCACTGCAAGCGGCCCGAAAACACAACTGGCAGGAAGCCGATGCGTTGCTGGCAAGTGCACGAGATGCCGCGCGCGAAGCCCACAAAATTCAAACCGCGTTAATCGGTGCGGATGAAGGCTGCGGCAAAATTCCGGTCAACCTGATTATGGTGCATGCGCAGGATCATCTGATGAACGCTATGTTGTGTCGCGATTTAGTTGAAGAGCTGATCTATCTGCATCGTCAGGTGCAGGAGTTATCAAAAACCCACTTGCAGTAAGACGCAGTTAATCACATGAAAGGATGGATTATGTCTCAGTTACCGGCTGATTTTTTATGGGGCGGCGCCGTTGCCGCGCATCAGGTTGAAGGTGGATGGAACGAAGGCGGTAAAGGGCCGAGCATCGTCGATGTGTTGACGGGCGGAGCGCATGGCGTTGAACGTGAAATTACCGATGGCATTGTCGAGGGGAAACACTACCCCAATCATCAGGCCACCGATTTTTATCATCACTACAAAGACGATATCGCGTTGTTTGCCGAGATGGGTTTTAAGTGTTTCCGTACCTCGATTGCCTGGACACGCATCTTCCCGAAAGGCGATGAGCAACAACCTAACGAAGCGGGCCTGCAGTTCTACGACGACATGTTTGATGAGCTGCTCAAATATGGCATCGAACCGGTGATTACGCTGTCGCACTTCGAGATGCCATTGCATCTGGTGCAGCAGTATGGCGGCTGGCTGAATCGTGAATTGATCGATCTCTTTGTGCGCTATAGCGAAGTGGTGATGAAGCGCTACAAAGGCAAAGTGAAATACTGGATGACCTTTAACGAGATCAACAACCAGCGTAACTGGCGCCGACCGCTGTTCGGCTACAGCAACTCAGGCGTGATTTTCACCGATCATGAAAATCCGGAAGAGGTGATGTATCAGGTACTGCATCATCAGTTTGTGGCCAGTGCCAAAGTGGTGAAGCTGGGGCATCAAATCAATCCTGAATTCAAGATCGGTTGCATGCTGGCGATGGTGCCGCTGTATCCGTGGTCATGCCATCCTGATGACGTAATGTATGCGCAAAAGTCGATGCAGGAACGTTATCTGTTTGGCGATGTGCACATGCGTGGTGCCTATCCTTCCTACATTTTGAAAGAGTGGGAACTGCGCGGATTCCACATTGAGATGGCGCCGGAAGATGCACAAACGCTGCGAGAAGGCTGCACCGACTATCTCGGCTTTAGCTATTACATGAGTAACGCCGTGGAGTATGCCAGCGCGACCCGCATGGACAGCGCACTCGAAGCATTCCCCGGCAGCCGAAAAAATCCGCATGTGCAGGCGTCAGATTGGGGATGGCAGATTGATCCCGTTGGCCTGCGCTACACACTAAATGCGCTGTATGAGCGTTATCAGAAGCCGCTGTTTATTGTGGAAAATGGGTTTGGCGCCGTCGATCAACGTGAGGCCAACGGCGAGGTCAATGATGACTATCGTATTGCCTACCTGCGTGAACACATCGAGCAAATGAAAAAAGCCGTACTGGAAGATGGCGTGGATTTAATGGGCTTCACGCCCTGGGGCTGTCTCGACTGTGTCTCTTTTGGCACCGGCCAATACAGCAAACGCTACGGCTTTATCTACGTAAACCGTAATGACGATCAAACCGGCGATTTTTCGCGCTCGAAGAAAAAGAGTTTTGCCTGGTATAAAAAGGTCATCGCCTCGCAGGGTGAAGCGCTTTAATTGCAATGCCCGGGCAGGAAACCCGGATTAATCAGAGTTGTCCTCTCTTCGGCAATGAATATCCTTTCCAGCCTGCGCAGGCAGGCTGAATAAATAACATGAACCCGAACCAGGAAAAAATATCATCCATGCGGTGAGGCCTGATGCTGCCTGAAACGGCGCTTCTGCTAACCTGATTGCAACCAAACGGAGTTATATCCTATGCCAAATAAGATCAAGATTGTCACTATCGGTGGGGGTTCCAGCTATACGCCTGAGTTGATTGAAGGGCTTATCCTGCGTCAGGAGCAGTTGCCGATTGCCGAGTTGTGGCTGGTCGATATTGAGGACGGCGCAGAGAAGATGGAAATCGTTGGCAGTATGGCAAAACGCATGATCGCGGCTGCCAAACTCGACTGGCAGGTGCATCTTTCTCTCGATCGCAAGGAAGCGTTAAAGGATGCGAATTACGTGACCACCCAGTTCCGCGTGGGGTTGCTGGATGCACGCTTAAAAGACGAAGTGATTCCATTAGCCAATGGTTTACTGGGCCAGGAAACTAACGGCCCGGGCGGGATATTTAAAGCGTTTCGCACGGTGCCGGTGATTCTCGATATTATCGAGGATATGCGTCAATTGTGCCCAAACGCCTGGCTGGTGGATTTCACTAATCCGGCAGGTATGGTCACCGAAGCGGCGATTAAATATGGCAAGTGGGAAAAAACCGTTGGCCTGTGCAATGTGCCGTTCGGCCATATCACTCAGGCATGCAGCGTGCTCGGTGCGGAAGAGAACGATCTCTATTTCAAATTTGCCGGGCTTAACCATTTCCACTGGCATCGCGTCTGGGATCAGCAGGGCAATGAACGCACCGCAGAACTGATTGATAAAATCTATTCCCCAGACCAGCAGGAAACAAGCGATGAAGGACTGAAAAATATTCATCAGATTCCGTTTAACTACGATCAGGTAAAACATCTCGGCCTGCTGCCCTGTGGTTATCACCGCTATTACTATTTGCAGGAACCGATGCTCGCTCATGCCATCGAAGAGTTCGAACAGTATGAAACCCGCGCTGAAGTGGTGAAGAAAACCGAAGCGCGGCTGTTCGAGTTATATAAAGACGTCAATCTTAACTACAAGCCTGAAGAGTTAAGTCAGCGGGGCGGGGCGCATTACAGCGATGCGGCTTGCGATCTCATTGCATCAATTCAAAATAACAGTGGAAAATTAATGGTGGTCTCAACGCGCAATAATGGCGCGATTGCCGATTTACCGTTTGATTGCGTGGTGGAGGTCACTGCCGCCATCACTTCTCATGGCGCAGAACCGCTGCGTTGGGGAGCGTTACCGCCTGCGGCGCGCGGCATGATTCAGTTAATGAAAGCCATGGAGGAAACAGTGATTGAAGCCGCCGTTACTGGAGATTACGGTGCGGCATTACACGCTTTCACCATTAATCCGCTGATTCCGGCGGGCGACACGGCGATCAAAGTGCTGGATCAATTGTTGTATGCCCATAAAGGCTATTTGCCGAAGTTTGCCAGCAAAATTGCGGAGATTGAGCAGACCAAACCGGAGATCGTTACCTTCGTCGATCAGTTACTGGCCGACAGGCAAGCGCACGCGCATAGGGCGTGATGAGGTTTTATCAGGATCGAATGAGGCAGGAAGGAGACTGTAGACGGTGCCCGTTTGAACATCGCTGGGCACCGAGAAAAGCACTCACCGTCTTGTTGGGCGGTGAGTGGATCAGCATTACGCGGTGAGTTCGTTACGTACGATAGCAGCACCTGCGCTCAAGGCTTCCAGCTTACCTCTGGCAACACGGCGCGACAGTGGCGTCATACCGCAGTTAGTAGAAGGATAAAGCTTATCGGCGTCGACAAACTGCAGTGCTTTACGCAAGGTATCAGCCACTTCTTCCGCAGTTTCAATAGTGTTGGTCGCCACATCAATGGCACCGACCATCACTTTTTTGCCACGGATCAGCTCAATCAGATCCATTGGCACGCGCGAATTCTGCGCCTCCAGTGAAATGATATCGATAGAAGACTTTTGCAGTTTAGGGAACACTTCTTCGTACTGACGCCACTCAGTGCCGAGGGTCTTTTTCCAGTCGGTGTTCGCTTTAATGCCGTAGCCATAGCAAATGTGCACGGCGGTTTCGCACTTCAGACCTTCAACGGCTCTTTCCAGTGCGGCAATGCCCCAGTCATTCACTTCATCGAAGAACACATTAAATGCGGGTTCATCAAACTGAATAATATCAACACCGGCTGCTTCTAACTCTTTGGCTTCCTGGTTAAGAATTTTGGCAAATTCCCAGGCGAGTTTTTCACGGCTTTTGTAGTGACCATCATAAAGCGTATCGATCATGGTCATTGGGCCTGGCAGAGCCCACTTGATCTGTTGTTTGGTTTGCTGGCGCAGGAATTTAGCATCTTCAACAAACACCGGCTTTTTACGTACTACTTCACCGATCACGCTCGGCACGCTGGCGTCATAGCGATTGCGAATTTTCACAATCTCACGCTTTTCAAAATCAACGCCGCTGAGATGCTCAATAAAGGTGGTGACGAAATGCTGGCGCGTTTGCTCGCCATCACTGACGATATCAATACCCGCCAATTGCTGATCCTGCAGGGATAACAGCAGGGCATCTCTTTTGCCCTCGGCTAATTCATCACCCTGCAATTTCCATGGCGACCACAGCGTTTCAGGTTGAGCAAGCCAGGCCGGTTTCGGTAAGCTTCCTGCCGTTGAAGTAGGTAATAACAATTTCATAATCAATAACCTTTTATTTTGGCTTAATCAAAGAACGTAATGTGCAGACCACTGCTCAAGAATGTCTTGATAGGGTTTGATGAAGTGCTCTTCCGTATACTTCCCCTGCTCAATTGCCAACCGGCTGCGTTCTTCTCGATCGTAAACAATGCGCGTTAATGAATGGTCGCCATGTGTCAGGCTTGGCTGATAGCACTGGCCTGCGGCAGAGTTGGCATTGTAAATTTCCGGGCGGTAAATCTTCTGGAACGTCTCCATAGTGCTGATGGTGCCGATCAGTTCCAGATCCGTGTAATCATTCAGCAAGTCACCGGTGAAATAGAAAGCTAATGGCGCGACGCTGTTTTCAGGCATGAAGTAGCGCGCCTGCAATCCCATTTTGCCGAAGTAATGGTCGGTGAGAGACAGCTCATCTTGCTGATATTCAAAGCCCAATACCGGATGCTGATAGTCAGTGCGGTGATAGGTGTTCTTGCTGGATACGCTCAGGCAGATCACTGGCTTTTTATTAAAGCGTTCCTGATAAGCCGCCGAGTTGACGAAGCTTTTAAAGATATTGCCGTGCAGATCACCGAAACCTTCCGGCAGGCTGAAACCAGAGTTATTGTTATTGGCCGCCAGCAGACGCACGCTAAAATCGTAATCACGCACGTAAGACGAGAAGTTATTGCCTACGATGCCATCGGTACGCTGCTGAGTTTTGCGATCAACAATATTGGTTTTCAGGATTTCGATCACCGGGAAGGTTTTGCCATTGCCTTCAATATCAATTTCCGCAGAAATGATTTCCAGCTCAACGGCATAACGATCGCCTTTTGGGTTGTCCGCGTGCGCCAGAGAGTTGAAACGGTTGTTCATCATCATTAAGGCATTGCGCAAATTCTGCTGGCGATGGGTTCCACGTGCCAGGTTAGCAAAGTTCGTGGTGATGCGCGTATTTTCAGATGGATTGTAGTTCTCATCGAAAACGCTGCTCTTAATTGAAAATGCAAAATCGTTGCTCATGATGCTCGGGTATCCTGATTTCAGCTGCAAAACCTTTCCGGCTTTAGGCGGGTAGACCTGATACTTCGGCCTATCACCTGCGGTAGATTTCACATTGTCTTAAGTCAATAACAATGCGAATTTTATGCCAGAGTCACTCAGTGATTGAAAGTGATTAAACTTCAAACCTGCATGAGCCAATTTCATGATCGGGTTCACACTCTGAAGCAGGGTGGTCAGAAGGGGGATTTTTTGCGGAAAAGCGAGCGGTGAAGATGGGCCAGACCAGCGACAAAAGTGAAGTGATGGTCAACACGCCCGGAGGCGACGCGGAAGAATTTACCTAATGGGAAATAAAAAATCCACGCCAGGCGTGGATTTTTTTGGCTGAATTTAATTCAACAGGGTCAAATCATCGACTTGAAGATTAGACGTTGAACAGGAAGTTCATCACGTCGCCATCTTTCACGATATACTCTTTACCTTCTGAGCGCATCTTGCCGGCTTCTTTCGCGCCTTGCTCACCTTTGTAGGTGACAAAGTCATCAAACGCGATGGTCTGCGCACGGATAAAGCCTTTCTCGAAGTCGGTATGAATTTTACCGGCAGCCTGTGGCGCGGTCGCGCCCACTGGGATGGTCCATGCACGTACTTCTTTCACGCCAGCGGTGAAGTAAGTTTGCAGGTTGAGCAGGGCATAACCTGCACGGATCACGCGGTTCAGACCCGGCTCTTCCAGACCCAATTCCGCCATGAACTCGTCACGCTCTTCGTCATCCAGCTCAGCGATGTCGGATTCAACGGCTGCGCATACCGGCACCACCACTGAACCTTCGGCTTCTGCAATCGCACGCACCTGATCAAGATACGGGTTGTTTTCAAAACCGTCTTCGTTGACGTTGGCGATGTACATGGTGGGCTTCAGGGTCAGGAAGCTCAGGTAGCGAATGGCCGCTTTCTCGTCTGCATCCAGGTTCAGCGCGCGTAACATGCCCGCTTCGGACAGGTGCGGCAGGCACTTCTCTAATGCAGCCAGCTCAGCTTTAGCATCTTTGTCGCCGCCTTTGGCTTTCTTCTGGCAACGCTGAATAGCACGTTCACAAGTGTCGAGATCGGACAGCGCCAGCTCGGTGTTGATGACGTCAATATCTTCCGCCGGATTCACTTTGCCGGAAACGTGAATAATATTGTCGTTCTCGAAGCAGCGCACCACGTGACCGATAGCTTCGGTTTCACGAATGTTGGTCAGGAACTGGTTACCGAGGCCTTCACCTTTGGATGCGCCTTTTACCAGACCGGCGATATCGACGAATTCCATGGTGGTCGGCACAACACGCTGTGGCTTAACGATTTCGCTCAGCTGATCGAGGCGCAGATCGGGCATTGGCACCACACCGGTGTTAGGCTCGATGGTGCAGAACGGAAAGTTGGCTGCTTCGATACCCGCTTTAGTCAGCGCGTTGAACAGGGTGGATTTACCGACGTTCGGCAGGCCCACAATACCGCATTTAAATCCCATGGTCTGATTACCTTTCTCACTGAGTGTACGGCACTGGCTGGCAGCGCCGACAGATTCAAAAAATTTCGCGCATTATACACAGAATTGCCTTCTGCAGCGCGGGAATTGGGCTTAGCCAGCCTTGAACGCATGCAGGCGGTTCATCGCCTTGATTTTGTCTTCTTTCAGCCACAGTTCGGTGCAGCGCACCGCTTCATCCACGGCATCGTCAATCAGTTTTTGCTCGCTGGCAGGCGGTTTGCCTAACACGAAGCCGGTAACCTTATTGCGATCGCCGGGATGACCGATGCCAACCCGCAGGCGATGGAAATTATTGTTATTGCCAAGCTTGCTGATGATGTCTTTGAGACCGTTATGCCCGCCATGACCACCGCCCTGTTTGAATTTGGCGATGCCAGGAGGCAGATCCAGTTCATCGTGTGCCACTAAAATCTCTTCCGGTGCGATGCGATAAAAGGTCGCCATTGCCGCAACCGCTTTGCCACTCAGGTTCATAAAAGTAGTGGGCACCAGCAAACGGACATCTTCACCCGCCAGTGACAGGCGTGCAGTGTAGCCGTAGAATTTCGGCTCCTCTTTCAATGACTGATTGTTCCGGTCGGCCAGCAAATCCACATACCAGGCACCTGCGTTATGGCGCGTTGCGGCGTATTCAGCGCCGGGATTGGCCAGCCCCACAATCAGTTTAATGCTGCTCACGATGTTTATCCTGTCTTGCTGCGGAAAGGGCGATAGTTTACTGCCTGCAAGCGGCGATGACAAAGGGTGCTGAGTACAGATGATACCTCTGCGTGACTTATCAATTTCTATCTAAATCAAGCCTCTGGCCGTAAAGAAATGTCAGAGATTGTGAAGGATGTGTGATCCTGTACGCAACTTAACCGGCAGTCATTGCCTAAACTTATGACAAGTTAACCATACGTGCTGTTTTGCTTTTTCATAAGGATGGAGGTGAATCATGAAACGTCAACAATGCCGCTATTTAGGTAATGGCCTGATGTGTTTAGGTTTACTGACGATGGTATTAGGCGTCGGCTATTCCATTATTAATCAGCTGCCTGCGTTAAACCTGCCGCAATTCCTCGCGCATGGTGCCATGTTCAGCATCTTTGTCGGAGCACTGTTGTGGCTGGTAGGGGCGCGCGTCAGCGGACGTGAGCGTGTCGAAGACCGCTACTTCTGGTTACGCCATTACGGTGACAAACGCTGCCGCCGCAATCATTCTTCACATTAAGAGAGCAGCTTCCTGCACCGGCTGTAACTGCACGAAATAACGTTCGACGCGGTTACGGCCACTGGCTTTTGCACGGTATAACGCTTCGTCCGCCAGGCCGAGTAAAATCGGGAAGGTGTGATCGCGATGGTTAGCGGTAGCATAGCCAATACTCACGGTATAGCAGACGTCGTTGGGCTGCGACAGCTGTGTCGCCAGACGGATACGCTCACACACCCGTTCTGCATCCTCGCTATTGCCCGGCAGAATCGCCGCAAACTCTTCACCGCCCAGACGGGCAAAATGACCTTCTGCGGGCAGCAACGCCTGCACCACCTGACAAAAATCGATTAATACGCGGTCACCTTGCAGATGGCCGTAACGATCGTTAATGCCTTTGAAATGGTCAAGATCAAACAGCACGGCCGAGTAAACCAATGGCTGCGGATTGCGCGTATTGCGTAACACTAATCTATCGGCTTGCTCGAACAGGGCGCGACGATTCCAGACGCTGGTCAGGGGATCGTGAAGCGAGGCCCGTTTGTGAGCTATCTGCGTGCGCTCATTGACCATCGCCAGAATGGTAAATGTCAGGCCAATCACAAACAGAATGGATTCAAGAATCACGTACACCAAAAAGCTGGAACCGGCTATCGCGCCGCGCACCGGGGTGGCGATGGCATCATCCAGGAATATACGCGCCACGTGAAACAGCAGATGGATCCACAGCAACATCTGCGCCGGCCAAAAGGTCACCTGCAGTGCATCGCGCGATTGCCATAACAGGCGAATCAGGGCACCGGTGTAAATAATGCAAAGCAGACATATGACTAAAACGCGTTTAGGTTGGCTGGCGTAAAACTGCGGGAACGCGCAGAGAATGGCCCATAACAATGCAGCCGCTAACCAGCTGAATCCGAGAGGTTTATTGCAGAATGCTCGAAAAGCGTTCAGCAGATTACCATAGGCCAGCATCATCACCACGTTGCCGACAGCGATGGGAAGAAAAACAAATCCAGCACTGCGCAGACTGCTGAGAAACACCGCTGTCAGGGTCAATGTGAGCGCCAGCGTAGTGAACCCCAGCACGCGATCGTACTGCGCACCCACCCAGGCGAACACCAAAATAATGCTCAAAAAACCCAGCACATAGAGCTCGCAAACAAATAGTGTGTAAATGTCGAGAGTCATAGTGGTCGGAGTTCTCAGAAAAAAGTGTGGAGAAAAATACCACTAATCAATGGCCCGCTAAAGTGCAGCATCGCGAGTCGAATGAAAAGAGTGTAAGGCAGGGAGAATAGCGAGTTTTAACGAAATTTATCGCGAAAATATCTGTAGCGAGAGCGGCTTAATCGGTAAATGAAGCGGATTGTTGGGAATAAAAAACCGGGCGCGGGGCCCGGTTTCATGCAATGTATTAATGTTCGAACATTGCGGAGATGGACTCTTCGTTACTGATACGGCGAATCGCTTCGGCCAGCATGCCAGAGAGCGTTAAGGTACGCACGATTGGCAGGGCTTTCATCTCGTCTGACAGCGGAATGGTGTCGCATACGATAACCTGATCGATCACTGACTTACGCAGGTTTTCGACCGCGTTGCCAGAGAAGATGGGGTGAGTCGCATAAGCGAAGACACGTTTCGCGCCGCGCTCTTTCAACGCTTCAGCTGCTTTGCACAGCGTACCGCCGGTGTCGATCATATCGTCGACCAGTACACAGTCACGACCTGCCACGTCACCGATGATGTGCATCACCTGAGAAACGTTCGCACGCGGGCGACGTTTATCGATGATAGCCATATCAGTGTCATTGAGCAGCTTAGCAATAGCACGCGCACGCACGACGCCGCCGATGTCCGGAGAAACCACAATCGGGTTTTCCAGGCCAATCTGCAGCATATCTTCCAGCAGGATTGGGCTACCGAACACGTTATCAACCGGGACATCGAAGAAGCCCTGAATCTGTTCGGCGTGCAGATCAACCGTCAGAACACGGTCAACACCCACGCTGGAGAGGAAATCGGCAACCACTTTGGCGGTGATAGGCACACGAGCAGAACGCACGCGGCGGTCCTGACGGGCATAACCAAAGTAAGGGATAACAGCAGTAATACGACCAGCAGAAGCCCGACGCAACGCGTCGACCATCACAACCAGCTCCATCAGATTATCATTGGTGGGGGCACAGGTGGACTGGATGATGAAAATATCACCACCGCGTACATTTTCGTTGATCTGTACACTTACTTCACCATCACTGAAACGGCCGACAGCGGCGTCTCCGAGGCTAGTGTAAAGGCGGTTGGCAATACGTTGTGCTAGTTCCGGGGTGGCGTTACCAGCAAATAGCTTCATATCAGGCACGAGAAGAACCTCAGGCTTGGCGTCCAGAGAATGAACGTTTCAAAAGTAACCGGCGAATACTTTTGAAGTCGTTCATACGGGTGTGTTAATGCGTCACGTGCAGTGCCAGGAACAGGATGGCACTGTCACGCAAACGCTTAGAGCCCGGAAAGGGTGCGTTGCAACGGCGAGATATTAAGCCCGCGCGCCACAAATCCGCAAATCCATTTCGGGGCAAGCTCCAGCACCTGACGAGCAGCGGATTCGGTGCTAAATTCAGCAAATACACAAGATCCGGTCCCGGTCAGGCGCGACGGCGCGTATTCTAGCAGCCAGGAAAGCAGCGCATCAACCTCGCGAAAACGTTTTCTTGCCACAGCTTCACAATCATTGTGAAAAGGATGCTGTAACAGTTCATCTAATGTGCGTATCGGTGAATTGCGCGTCAAGTCAGGATCGCGAAAGATATCCGGCGTGCCGATGCTAATACCAGGATGTGCCACCAGATACCATTTTTCTTCCGGTTCAGCAGGCTGAATCTGCTCGCCAACCCCTTCGGCAAAGGCGGCGTGCCCACGCACGAACACCGGAACATCAGCACCAAGCTGCACGCCAAGGGTGGCTAACTCATCCACGCTAAGCCCGGTTTGCCATAAATGGTTCAGCGCCACCAGCACGGTCGCGGCATCCGATGAACCGCCGCCCAGTCCGCCGCCCATCGGAAGACGTTTTTCCAGGGCTATCTCCGCACCCGCGTTTTCGGGCAGCGTACCGCGAACGACCGCGGCTTGCTGTAACATCCGCGCCGCCCGCACGATCAGGTTATCGTCATCGGCGACGCCCGCTAACGGCGTCAGCAGCGTAATCTTCCCACTGCTGTCAGGCGTGATCTCAAGCGTGTCGCCGTGATCAAGAAACTGAAACAGCGTTTGCAGATTGTGGTAGCCGTCAGCGCGACGGCCCGTAATGTAGAGAAACAGATTCAGTTTTGCCGGAGCAGGCCAGGTGGTGATCATTGCGTGGTCCAGCTATCCATGCGCAGTTTGATACGCTGACCACCTTCTGTCAGTTCCAGGTTGGCCGGCAGCGGTGGATTGACCTTGCTGTCATAATCAGAGATGTTCACTTTCCACTGCTGGCCATTACGGCTGTAATTCACACTCTGCAGCTGATAGCTGCTGTTGAGCTGATAATCCGTGGCATCACCCGGCAGACCCATCATCCACTGACGCAGATTCGCCAGCGGAATATCCATGCCGGTCAACTGTGAAATCATCTTCTCAGCGTCATTGCTCACGTAGCGCTTGCCTTTGTTATCGACGATTTGCACCACCGAACCCTGCGCATCCAGCTGCAATTCGGTACTGCCCAGCGGATTGGTTAACAACAGACGATAGCGATCGGCGGCGGTTTGCTGCCAGTTAAAGCGCACATAGACTTTTTGCTTATCGGAAAGATAGGCAAAAGCGCCACGCGTTTGATATTGGGTGATTTTCTCAACGGCTTGTTGATGCTGCTGCCATTGCGGTGAGGTGGTGCTGGGGCCAGGACCTTGTGGTTTGTTGATGCTACAAGCAGCCAGCAATACGCTGGCAAGGGGCAAAAGGCGCAACAGCTTGCGCGGGGGCAAATGCATCACGTGGTCGTCTCCTCAGACACGTTTTTACTTCGTAACCGATAACGCTAACCATCCAATACTACGCCGTCAATGCCGATGTAAGGATAATTGCGCACGATCAGTTTAATCTTATTACAGTCATAGCCTTTGTATGGCTTTTCTTGATCTGTGGCATCTTGTAGAATGCGCTTCACAAAGCCCTGACAAATATTGGGACATCCCAACCCGAATCACCATGACGCTGCTTGCTCTCGGAATCAACCACAAAACCGCACCTGTTGCGCTGCGCGAACGCGTTGCGTTTCTGCCAGACACGCTGGATCAGGCTCTGAATAGCCTGTTGTCCCAGCCGATGGTTCAAAGTGGTGTGGTGCTCTCAACCTGTAATCGTACTGAACTCTATCTCAGCGTAGAGCAGCAGACAGATTTGCAGGAGAGGTTGGTGCGCTGGTTGTGCGAGTATCACGATCTGCGTGAAGAGGATGTCCGAGCCAGCCTTTACTGGCATCAGGACAACGCCGCCGTCAGCCATCTGATGCGCGTTGCCAGCGGTCTGGATTCGCTGGTATTGGGCGAACCGCAAATTCTCGGCCAGGTTAAAAAGGCCCATGCTGATTCTTCGCGTGACCATGCTCTAAGCAGCGAGCTGGAGCGCATGTTCCAGAAGACCTTCTCCGTCGCTAAACGCGTGCGCACCGAAACTGAAATCGGTGCCAGCGCGGTCTCTGTCGCCTTCGCCGCCTGTTCTCTGGCGCGTCAAATCTTCGAATCACTCAGCACGGTCAACGTGTTGCTGGTGGGCGCCGGGGAAACCATCGAGTTAGTGGCGCGTCATCTGCGTGAACACAAAGTGCAGAAGTTGATGATTGCCAACCGCACCCGCGAGCGTGCGCAGCTGCTGGCCGATGAAGTGGGCGCAGAAGTGATTGGGTTGGGTGATATTGAAACCCGTCTGGCCGATGCGGATATCATTATTTCTTCTACTGCCAGCCCGCTGCCGATTATTGGCAAAGGCATGGTGGAGCGCGCCTTGAAAGCACGTCGCAACCAGCCGATGCTGCTGGTGGATATCGCCGTACCGCGTGATGTCGAACCTGAAGTGGGTAAGCTGGCGAACGCCTATTTGTACAGCGTCGATGATCTGCAAGCGATCATCGAGCAGAATTTGGCACAACGCAAAGCCGCTGCAGTCCAGGCCGAAAGCATAGTTGTGCAGGAAAGTGGCGAATTTATGGCATGGCTGCGTGCGCAAAGCGCGGGCGACACTATTCGCGAATATCGTTCACAGGCGGACGACGTGCGTGCCGAGTTGCAGGAGCGTGCGATTGCCGCGCTGCGTCAGGGCGCGGATGCCGAGAAAGTCTTGCAAGAGTTAGCGCACAAGCTGACCAACCGTCTGATTCATGCACCAACCAAATCACTGCAGCAGGCCGCGCGCGATGGCGACAACGAACGCCTGCAGATCTTACGTGACAGCCTCGGTTTAGAGTAATCTGGTCTGTCACGACCTATCACTGGGATACCCTCTATTACATGAAGAGCTCTATTGTTGCCAAGCTGGAAGCCCTCCAGGAACGCCACGAAGAAGTTGAAGCGTTGCTGGGCGATGCCGGCGTCATTGGCGATCAGGAACGTTTTCGCGCCTTATCACGCGAATATGCACAGTTGACCGATGTGACCCGTTGCTTCCGCGACTGGCAGCAGGTGCAGGAAGATATCGAAACAGCTGAAATGATGCTCGACGATCCTGAAATGCGTGAAATGGCTAACGAAGAGTTAAAAATTTCGCGTGAGAAGCGTGAAGTGCTGGAACAACAGCTTCAGGTGCTGCTGCTGCCAAAAGACCCTGATGATGAACGTTCTTGCTTTGTGGAAGTGCGCGCCGGAACCGGCGGAGATGAAGCGGCAATTTTCGCAGGCGATCTGTTCCGTATGTACAGCCGTTATGCCGAAGCACGCCGCTGGCAGGTCGAGATCATTAGCGCCAACGAAGGCGAGCACGGCGGCTACAAAGAAGTTATCGCCCGAATTAATGGTGAAGGCGCTTACGGTCGTTTGAAATTCGAATCCGGCGGTCATCGCGTTCAGCGCGTCCCGGAAACCGAATCTCAGGGCCGTATTCATACCTCTGCCTGCACCGTGGCGGTGATGCCAGAATTGCCGGAAGCAGAAATGCCGGAAATCAACGCGGGCGACCTGAAAATCGATACCTTCCGCTCCTCAGGTGCCGGTGGTCAGCACGTTAACACCACCGACTCAGCGATTCGTATTACCCACTTGCCCACCGGTATTGTGGTGGAGTGTCAGGACGAACGTTCCCAGCACAAAAACAAAGCCAAAGCGTTGGCGGTACTGGGTGCGCGTATTCATGCCGCCGAAACCGCCAAGCGTAATGCGGCAGAAGCCTCAACCCGTCGCAACCTGTTGGGCAGCGGCGACCGTTCGGACCGTAACCGCACTTACAACTTCCCGCAGGGTCGTGTTACCGATCATCGTATCAACCTGACGCTGTACCGCCTGGATGAAACCATGGAAGGGAAGCTGGATACGTTGATCGAGCCGATTGTGCAGGAGTATCAGGCCGATCAGCTGGCCGCGCTGGCTGGACAAGACTGATGATGATTCGCCACTGGCTCAAGCACGCAGTGGTCGCGCTCTGTGGCGGAGACAGCCCGAAACGGGATGCGGAGATTTTGCTGGGTTTTGTTACTGGAAAATCACGCAGCTGGCTGGTGGCGTTTGACGATCATGAACTCGACGCTACTCAGCTTGCCGAACTTGATGCGCTGCTGGCGCGTCGGGTGAAAGGCGAACCGATTGCGCATCTGGTGGGCGAGCGTGAGTTTTGGTCGCTGCCGTTGCGCGTCAATGATGCCACATTAATTCCGCGTCCGGATACCGAAGTGCTGGTGGAACAGGCGCTCTTACGTATTCCCGCAACACCGTCCTCCTTGCTCGATCTTGGCACCGGCACCGGTGCTATCGCATTAGCGCTGGCGAGTGAACGTCCTGACTGCCAGGTGTTGGGCTGCGACCGTATCCCAGCAGCCGTGGCGCTGGCGGAAGAGAATGCTCAGCGGTTGCACATCAGCAATGCGCGTTTCCAGCTCAGCCACTGGTTCGATGACATTCCCGCCCAGCGTTTCGATCTCATCGTCAGCAATCCTCCTTATATCGACGCCGCCGATGAGCATCTGCAGCAGGGCGATGTACGCTTTGAACCGCTTAGCGCACTGGTGGCCGACGAGGCGGGGCTGGCTGATTTGCGTTTGATTATTCACCGTGCCCCACATTGGTTGCAGTCTGGCGGCTGGCTGTTACTGGAGCACGGCTGGCAACAAGATGAAGCTGTGCGCGAGATCATGACGCAGCACGGCTATCAGCAGGTCAGCAGCATTAACGATTATGGCGGCAATCCGCGCGTCACACTTGGGCAATTTTTTTGATTTAAGGAAGCACCATGGCAAGCTGGTATCCGCTGATTAAACATTTTCACCTGCTGACGGTTGCCCTGACTATCAGTCTGTTTTTACTGCGCTTTTACTGGCTAACCACCGGTTCGGCAATGCTGCAGCGCCGCTGGGTTCGCATTGCGCCGCATATTAATGACACCTTTTTATTGCTCAGTGGCGTATTGCTGGTGGTGATTACGCACTTTTATCCGTTCTCACCGCAAGGAAGCTGGCTGACGGAGAAGCTGTTAGGGGTTATTATCTACATCGCCTTAGGTTCCGTGGCATTGAGCCGTCGCCCACGCAAGATGGGGACACGTTGGATCGCTTGTCTGATTGCAATCGTAGCACTGCTGTTTGTGATTAAGCTGGCGATGACCAAAATGCCGTTATTGGGGATAGTATGACCTCGCCAGAGCTAGTTGATTACAGTGAAACACCGTTGAGTGAAGCGGTGATTGGCGCAACCTGCGCCATACGCAATGATTTTTCTGCGCCATCCGTTCAGCAACAGCTGGCGGCATTAGTTGAAGAAGCACGGGAATACGTCAGCAGCGAACAGGATGCCGACTTGCAACTGGGCAAGCTGCTTGAATTGTTTTATCGCCAGTGGGGCTTTGGTGGCGCCAGCGGCGTCTACAATTTGTCCGATGCGCTGTGGATCGATAAAGTGCTGAAGAGCCGACAGGGCACCGCCGTATCGCTGGGGGTGATTCTGTTACACATTGCCGACGAGCTGGAGCTGCCGCTGATCCCGGTGATTTTCCCCACCCAGTTGATTCTGCGTGCTGACTGGCTGGACGGTGAAATGTGGTTGATCAACCCTTTCAACGGCGAAACGCTGGATACACATACGCTGGAAGTGTGGCTGAAGGGCAATATCAGCCCGACCGCGAAGCTCTACAATGATGATCTGGATGAAGCCAAAACCATCAACGTGATGCGTAAAATGCTGGATACGTTGAAAGCGGCACTGATGGAAGAGAAGCAGATGGAACTGGCGTTAAACGTCAGCCAGGTACTGCTGCAGATTGATCCCGATGACCCGTATGAAATCCGCGATCGGGGGTTAATCTACGCTCAGCTTGAGTGTGAACATATCGCGCTGACCGATTTGACCTACTTCGTTGAACAGTGTCCAGAAGATCCGGTCAGCGAAATGATTAAAGTGCAGATTCACGCAATTGAACAGAAACAGGTGACGCTGCACTAAGCGTCATCTCGACAATAAGGAAAGGGCATGACTCAGAAAGTAGTAAATATCGGCGATATCAAGGTCGCAAACGATCTGCCATTTGTTCTCTTTGGTGGCATGAACGTGCTGGAATCGCGCGACCTCGCCATGCGTATTTGCGAACACTATGTAAAAGTGACCGACAAACTCGGTATCCCTTACGTGTTCAAAGCCTCTTTTGACAAAGCTAACCGCTCTTCCATCAAATCCTACCGTGGTCCGGGTCTGGAAGAGGGCATGAAGATTTTCCAGGAGCTGAAACAGGCGTTCGGCGTGAAAATCATCACTGATGTGCATGAAGCTTCACAGGCGCAGCCGGTGGCGGATGTCGTTGATGTGATTCAGCTGCCTGCGTTCCTGGCGCGTCAGACCGATCTGGTGGAAGCGATGGCGAAAACCGGTGCAGTCATCAACGTTAAGAAACCGCAGTTCGTTAGCCCAGGCCAGATGGGTAACATTGTCGATAAATTCGCGGAAGGCGGTAACGACAAAGTAATCCTGTGCGACCGTGGCAGCAATTTCGGTTACGACAACCTGGTTGTCGATATGCTGGGCTTCAACGTGATGAAGAAGGTCACCAACAACAGCCCGGTGATCTTCGACGTGACCCACGCACTGCAGACGCGCGATCCGTTCGGCGCGGCTTCAGGTGGACGTCGCGCGCAGGTAGCTGAACTGGCTCGTGCGGGTATGGCGGTGGGTATCGCCGGTCTGTTTATTGAAGCGCACCCTGAGCCGAACAGCGCGAAATGCGACGGCCCATCCGCGCTGCCGCTGGATAAGCTGGAGCCATTCCTGGTGCAGATGAAAGCGATTGATGATCTGGTCAAGAGTTTCCCGGAACTGGATACCAGCAACTAATTGCGTTATCCAGATGTAAGAAAGGCGCCGATGGGCGCCTTTTTTTTGCTTTGAATCTGAGCGTCAGACGCTACAGCATAATTGTCAGTAAATAGCCGGCAAACAGTGCCAGATGCGCGGCGCCGTTCAGCACATTGGTACGCCCGGTTGAGAACGAAATATGGCACAGAATCAGCGCGGCACTCATGATCACCATATGTGGTGGCTCAAGACCAAATATCAGCTGCTGACCGGTCAGGGTGGCGATAATGCTCACCGCTGGTACCGTCAGGGAGATGGTGGCTAATACCGAACCAAAGAACAGGTTCATCGCACGCTGTACCTGGTTCATTAACACCGCTTTGATGGCCCCTAACCCTTCCGGCGACAGAATCAGCAACGCCACCAGGAAACCGGTGAACTGCTCAGGTGCATTCAGTTCCGTCAGCAGATGCTCCAGCGTGTTGGCGTTCATCTTGGTCACGCTGATCACCGCGATCAGATGAATGATCAACCATACCGTGTGCCACAGTGAGCTATGCGCAGAAGGCTTACCATGATGCGGATCGCCATCGTCACCGTCATCCTCATGCTCATAAACAAACAGGCTCTGGTGCGTTTTGGTCTGAATCAGCAGGAACACGCCGTACATGGCAGCGGAGATCGCGGCAATGATCAACGCCTGAGCCGTGGTGAAGTTACCGCCTGGCAGCGCATTCGGGAACACCAGCACCAGAATCGCCAGCGGGAAGATGGCAATCATGTACTGCTTAACGCCCGCCAGATTGACATATTGGGTGGCGAATTTGCGTCCGCCGAGCAGCAGCGCAAAGCCCACCAGACCGCCGGTCACAATCATGATGATGGAGTAGAGCGTGTCACGCATTAGCGCAGGTGCCGCATCGCCGGTGGCCATCAAGGCGGAGATCAAACTGACCTCCAGAATAACCACAGACAGGCTCAAAATCAGCGAGCCATAGGGTTCACCCAGGCGGTGTGCCAGCACGTCAGCATGACGCACCACGCTGAAAGCACTACAAAGGATGGCGGCCAGCGCCAGCAGGTTGATGCCGATAATCGGCAATAATGCCGTCTGACCGCCAAAGAAGCTCAGCACCGTCAGCGCGACAATCGGGAAAATCAGTGAGTACTCGGTATGTCGGGTTTTCTCATGTGTAGCCATTCACCATCCTCTCCGGCAAAAAGAACAAAACAGGCGATCAGTGCCTGATAAATATAATGACTTTTCTGACGCAGCGCAGTGTAACTTTTCAACAGTTGTGTTTCAGGCTTTTTACGCGACTTTACTTAATCAGGTTTTTTATTCTAATCCATCAAAAGAAGTAATTATCTACTAATAACATAGACTATTCATTTTGTTATGAATCGATAAAAGTAATTTTAGGATAAAATAATACCTGTTTTAATCTTATTTCAATACGGTTTATCGGAGTTTTATGAATTTAAAAAACCTTGTGTAACTAAAGTATATGTTTGCCATTTCATTGCTTTCTTCGTCATCACTCTGTTCAAGTTATCTGCCAGTCAGCCGATGCTATTTACAAAGAATTTCCCCTTTGTGATCGGGGTCAATCTTGAAACTTTTGTTAAAAATGCATTAATGTCTTCTCTTAAGTCGACGCAACGCGTGTTGCCTGTAAGACATCATCTTTGAGGAGCCGAACCGACAGGATGTCAGCGCAGTAGAGGAGGTCGCATTGTTAACCCGGGAATTTCTGTTAAAAGCGGATTGTAAAACATCATTTGGCGATATTGACGAAGCGCTGCTGTGGAGCTGTGAAAAGCGTGCCGCGTCACTCGCTGCCACACTGGCTTGTCGCCCTGACCAAAGCCCCGTGTGGATTTTCGGCTATGGCTCCCTGATGTGGAACCCGGTTTTTGAGGCGGAAGAAGTGGCTTCCGGACGACTCGAAGGCTGGCATCGTGCTTTCTGTCTGCGTCTGACCGCTGGCAGAGGAACGGTATCGACGCCCGGTCGTATGCTGGCGCTAAAAGAAGGCGGTGCAACCAGCGGTCTGGCTTTCCGTTTACCCGAAGCGCGGTTGCATGACGAGCTGGAGCTGCTGTGGAAGCGCGAGATGATCACCGGCTGTTATCTGCCAACCTGGTGCGAACTGGAACTGGAAGATGCTCGCAAAGTGACGGCGTTGGTATTCATCATGGATCCGCGTCACCCGCTGTATGAAGCAGACTCCTGTCGCAGCACCATCGCACCGTTGATTGCCCAGGCCAGCGGACCATTGGGTACCAATGCCCAGTATCTCTACTCCCTCGAACAGGAGTTGGGTAAACGCGGCATGCAGGAAGATGCGTTGACGCGTCTGGCCGCTGAAGTGAGGGCGCTGCAGCAGTCTGCAGCGCGTTAACTACTGTTTAACCGGATTAATCAGCCAGGTTCCGGGTTTGTCAATGGTCAGTGATTGGCTCATTACCTGGCTGCCATTTTGCACTTCAATTCGATAACTCCCCGCCGCCAGATTGAGTGAAGCAAAGCCGCTGCTGGTGGGTTTCACGTCCTTCGCTTCGCCGTTAAGCAGCACTTTCTCTCCCTCCTGCAAGCGCAGATAGACGGTTGCCATACCTGGCGCGCTGGCTGCTGCGCTCTGACTCGCTACCGGCGCTGACGCAGAAGGTGTCGCGGCGATCGAAGCGGTTTCACTGTGGCGATTCGTTTTCCACACCACCACCACCACGGCCAGAATGGCAATGGCAGCGGCGGCGACCAGACCAGGCGAAAGGCGACGCACGTTGCGTGGCGTGACAGGTTCAATCGCCGCCGCTGCATGATTCACCGCCATTACCTGTGGTTCAGGCACCGGAGCGGCGACGGGTTCAGGCGCTGGAGCTGGAGCTTCAACCGCCACCGGGAAGGTGGTGACCAGTGCTTCAACATCGCTCACCGGCAAATCAATCAGGCTGGCAAACGCATCAATGCTTTGTGGGCGATCGCCGGGTTTCATTGCCAGCGCACAGTCGATGGCATGCAGTAGCGGCAGGGAATAGCCTGCTGGCTTGCGTTCAACCAGTGGCTGATAGTTATCCTCGATGCAGCGCACCACGCTAACCGGAGGCGCATGGCCGGTAATCAGATTGTGCAGCACCGCGCCAAGCGCATAGATATCGGTCCACGGACCTTGCTCAACTTCACCCTCTTCGCTGTATTGCTCAATCGGGGCAAAGCCAGGCTTCAGCATGATCTCGGTTTCATCGGAGAGATTGCCGATCTCCTTCCGCGCTGAGCCAAAATCGAGTAACACCGGCAGCTGATTTTCCTGGATTTGGATGTTATCCAGCGAAATATCACGGTGCAGATAACCGGCGGTATGGATGGTATTAATTGCGCCAAACAGCGGCGGTAACAGCCGACGAATCCAGGACTCATCGATACTGTCCGGGCTGGTGACCTGCCACTCTTTCAATGTCATCCCGCTGTAGTAGAGCGTGCCCATATAGGCGGTGCCATTCTCTTCCCAGAAGCGCAACACGTGCAGCAGGCCGGGATGATTAAAACGTGCGAGCAAACGGGCTTCCTGAATGAAGCTGTTACGTCCGGCGTTGAACAGTTTCTGGAAGCGCTCGCCACGCAACTCCAGCGACAGGTCAGCGGCACGCACCGCCAGTGAAACCGGCATGTACTCTTTGATGGCGATGGTGCGTTCCAGTTGATGGTCCCAGGCACGGTAAACAATGCCAAAGCCGCCGCCGCCAATCACTTCCTTGATTTCAAATTCATTAAACCGGTAACCCGCAGGCAGGGCATTCGGTGTGTGGTTTTCGTTTGCCGACATAGTGAACTCTCTGAACACGTCCTGTAGCGCCTGCCAGTCTGTTGACGTCAGGCGACGACCGCTAATTAATTAATGTTACGCCAGGCACCAATCGCCGGATCGGCAAGATCCGCATGCAGGGTGTCAATCAGTAACACAGTCACTTTTTGCTGTGGCATAAACTGCGACGACCAAACGCCGCGTAAGGTTTCAACCCGACTCTTCACCGTGTCACTGTCTTGACCTGCTGTCTTATCCATTTTAATCAGCAGATTGCCGGTGAAGCGCCACACATGTTGCTGGCTATCGAACGGCAGCACTAACCAACTCTCTTCGGCGTCCGGACGCGTCACGATCATGCGCTGTTTGTTCACCGCCACCACTTCCAGTGCCGGGCCGCTGAGCTTGAGGTTGGCAATGGGGTAGCCCTGATAGAAATTCACCGCCAGCGAGCGGGTTTTGTCACCACTCATCAGCGTTAATTCACTCGGGCCTTCAAGCCAGCCATCCGTGGAGCAGTGCTGCTGCGGGTTATCCGGAATAAATAGCGAGTCGCCGTTTTCGTCCCAGGAGGTGCGGAAATGACAACCCGCTGGTAGGGTAAAGTGCTGCAATGGGGTGCTGTCTGCCGGGCGTGAGAGATCCAGCGGGGCGGCATTGCTGGCACTGGCACTGGCGGTCGCATCGTTAATCACGATGGGTCGCCAGTTCTGTAATTTTGCTGCGCTGCCGTTGGCCAGCACGCTGCCGTCTTTATTGGTCATCTGCCACGGGATTTCATCCAGCGTGCCGCATTGATTCGCCAGCAGCGTGCCAACGCGCGGCAGGAAGCTGGTCAGAATGCTGGAATCAGTGCTTTTGCCGGAAACAATACGCAACGGCAAGGTCTCTTTGCACCAGTCGTTGGGTGAATTGCTGGCCACATTATCGATGTAGACTTCAAGCGACAGACTCGGCGAATAGACCACACGATAATCATCAGCTTGCGCATTTAGAGCCAGCAACAGGGTCGCTAAGCCCGGCAACCACACTTTCATAAGGGTCCTTGGGATCAATAACGTGTCGGCAGAAAACGTGCCGCATCAGCCTGGGAATAAAGCAGCGTCGCTTCCTGCGGTTCGCCAATCCAGATGGCCAGAGCGCTGAGATTGTCGCTTTTTACACTGCGGTTAACGGCTTGTTCCATCAAAGTCAGCCACTCTTCGCAGGCATTGACCATGCGCAGGGCTTGTTCCATCTCGTGAGTGGTCAGATTGAGCCAGAACCCGTCGGTGCAGACGAGAAACGCATCGCCATCCGTCAATGAAATCACTTCACTAAAGGTGGCTGGACGTGCAGGCTCAACGCCGAGCGCATTATAGAGTAAATTACTGTTAATTCCGGTATTTTCATAGCCTGCTTCGCGCAGTTGCTGGGCCAGACTATGGTCACGCGTCACTTGACTCAACACCCCATGACGGAAGTGATAAACCCGGCTGTCACCAGCATGCGCCCACCATGCGCGCTGTGTCTCGCGGTCAATAAACAGCGCGGCCAGCGTGGTGCTCATGCGAGCATATTTCGGATTTTTTCCCTGCTCCTCAAGCAACACCTGCTGGCAGTGCTCAATCGCTGCACGAGTGCTCTCGGGCGTGAACGTCGGGCTGTTGTGTAACTGGGTCAGCAGCGTATCCCGCACGATTTGCGCCGCTTTGTCACCGCCAGGCAAACCGGCCACGCCATCGCAAACCAGAAAGCAGGCTTTGTGCTCATCCAGCTCGGCTCCGGTGCGATCCTGGTTTTCATCGCGCATTCCCTGCTGGCAACGGCTGGCAAACATCATTTTCATGCGTCTTCGGTCCGAGTCTGGGAATCTTTATATTGATTCACTTCCATGTCATACGCATGCAGGAACGCTTCACCAAACAGGGTATGGAAGTCATCTTCAATTTCACCGGCAGTGCGCTGGTAGTGGCGTGAAAAGTAATCCCACAAGGCCGCTTTACGCCCGCCGTTAAACGGTAGCTTAGGCAACACGCCATCTTTACGTGCTTCCTCTTCCAGCCGTTGCGGATTGAAGGATTGCAGCATCGCCGCGATGATCGCGCGTATGCCAGCGATCATACCCAGCTGATGCGCCTGCAAATCCACCAGTGCATCGCGCACTGCCGCTTCTGGCGGCATAAAACCGGGCATCTGGCTCTGATAAATCTGCATCAATACCGTCTTACCCGAAGGCAAAATTTTAAACGGATTGTTGGCCTCATTGAGGATCATCGTCATATCGGCTTTCACGCCGCGCTTGAGGATCGAACGGGAAGAGAGCAGGGCAACAGTGCCTTGCGAGAACAGGCTCAGCATGCGGCCGGTCACGCGCATCTGCTCTTCGGTGATCGTCGTGTGATGGCCATTGTTCAATCCCATGCCCTCCAGCAGCGCGGCCAGCAGCTTGTCCTGATCGGCATGCGGCAACGTGGCGGGAGCCGAAGGGGCATCACTTTGTGGATCAATACCCAGGCGTGGGTCAGTCAGGCGCTCCGGACGCGCCGCAGTGGGTTCCGGCACCCTGTCGAATGCCTGCTGCATACCGAGAGGATCGGCAGCGCTGTCTGCGAAGAACGTGAGCGGGTCATCCTGGTGGGTGCTCTGGCAGGCCGGATCGCGCACCTCAAGGCCATAATCGCCGATTTGCAGTGCATCACCATGCTGTAATTGCACTTGTGAACCGCGCTGTAGCGCCACGCCGTTCAATACCACCGAGGTCACGCTGCCCTGATTGGTCAGGCGGCATTCACCTTCCGGGGAGATATGCACCAGCGCCTGCAAGCGTGAAATGGCGCGCGATTCGTCAGGCAGAACCAGATCGTTATCCTGACTGCGGCCAATGGTTCCCCCAGGTGGTTTAAAAGCAACCGTCTTTGCTGGCACATCCGTATTGCACTGCACAATGGTAAATTGCATGAGTCATCCTGTTAACAAGGAAAACGCTGCGGCTCATTCAAACATGGGTGGATAGAGGCCGTTGCGTCCCGGCTGTGCACCTGCCGCCGGGTTAAACAGTAACGCAAAAAGTTGCGCGGTGAGCGGCCCACTGTGTTTGTGTGTGGCGTGGGCAAAACCGTCACTGCGATTACTCCACCAGTAGCTAATATGCTGCTGGGGATCAAATTTATCCGCCACTTCACGCCAGCTCAGCGTGCAGGGCAGATCATCAAAACCAATCACATCCATAATATCGCTGCGCTGATTATCCGGGACCATCAGCGGCGTGACGCGTTGCATCTGCTGCTCCAGCGCATCCGGGTTCAGCCGGTCACGCACGCCGCGCAGTAGCAGCGTCCCCAACTCCTGAAACCAGTCGCCCGACATGGCCAGCTGAGCGCTGTGCCAGTGGCTGAGCGGAAAACTTCGCAAAGCCAGCAGCGGCCAGCTGCGCCCCACGCGATCGCACGAAGGCAGCAGGCAGCCCATCTGCACCTGCTGACGTAGCGGCGACAGCGGCAGAACAAAATTCCAGACAGGTGCGCGCAGAAACAGCTGAGTGGAGGCATCGGGTTGCTGATGCCAGTGCATGAGCCCCTGTTGAAACCAATGGCTCCAGGGCGTCACGGTATTCTCACTCAGGCGCTGGCGCAGGAAATCGCCGGTGGCCGGTAATTTGCCGTACCAACCCGGCGCGGTGTGCGTCGCCATGGTTACCTCACCATTACTCACTGTGTCCGGTCAATCGCTGCGAAACCCGCTGTGGTGCAATCGCCAGCGAACTGCCATTCGCACCGGCAATTTTCAGATTTTCTGCAAGCTTGCGCATCATTAGTGCGTTATCTCGCGCATAAGGCGACGACTGAATCTGCTGATCCAGAAGCTGGCTAAGATGCCAGTCAAGCTGCTGCAAATCCCGGGCGCTGACATCATCTGGCAGATTGCGTTGAAGATTCTGCATCAGCCAGGCGCGCAGGAATTCGCCGTCATAATTGCGCGGTTGATACAACATCTGATAGGCACGCAGCGCATTGCGGCTGTATTCATTGTCGTTACCGGGGTCATCACGCAGCAAATTGGTGATTTGCTGGGCCACGCGCGGTAACAGTAGAGACTTAAGCGCATTTTGATAAAGCACCCATGCCGCATCGCTTACCTGGTTGCCACGATAGAGACCCACGCGCATGCTAAGCGGTGGATTGTCGAGGGAAAAGCGCTCCGACAACGGCAGCTTCACCAGGTTATTTAAGAAGGGTAGCAGATCAAAGATATTATCGGCTGGCTGATGAATCACCTGCTGACTCTGACGAGTCATTGGCTCAATACGCTCGGCAACCTGGTTAAGATATTGCTGGTTCTGGACATAGCTGGCCAGCCATAAACCGGAGAGCAAAAGCAATGCGCCAGTGAGCGCACCGTAGCCAATCCAGTGGAACAGGCGGTTGCGGTACTCCCAATGGCGGTTACTGCCCGCTAAGCCACTTTCGCGGAACACCAGATCGCTAAGCAGGTCGCGGATAAAGAAACTCTGGCCTTTATTGCCGGGGATGGGGTTATTACGGGTGACGCTATCCCAGGTGGCGAGGCTACTTTCACCGGTATGTGGCAATTGAAGCTTACGGTTGAGTTCGCCCATGATGCGATCAAACGGTAAGCCTTCCTGAGTCCCGCTGGTAAAGAATAAGCCGCGCGCTGACCAGGCAATCTCATCCTCATGGCGCGAGAACACCACATCCAGGTACTCATTCAGCAACGGCCTTAACGAGCTGAACTCCTGTGGGAACAGGAAACAGTCAGCACGCAGGGTGAGATCGCGTTCATTCGCCATCACCGTGGGCAGTTGCTGCTGCAGGCGCTGTTCCAAACGCTGATATTGCTGGCTAAAACTGTTATGCCAGTCATCTTTGTGCGGTTTACCCGGTTCCCAGGGGAAGGTGAATCCCCAGATGGCGTCGCGCTGCGGTTTGCTCAGGCCTTCGTTAAAGCTTAAAAACCCTTTCAGCAGATCGGTCTTGGTCACCATCACATACACCGGGAAATGGATACCAGTTTGCTGGTGTAACTCCTGCATGCGGCTACGTAACGCGCTGGCCTGTGCGTGACGTGCTTCCGCGGAATCGGTGAGCAGATCGGCAACGCTAATGGTCATGATCACGCCGTTGATCGGCTGGCGGGTGCGATAGCGTTTCAGCAGGTTAATAAAACTCTGCCACTCGGCGCCGTCGCGTGCACGCTGGCTCTCCTGCAGGGCATATCGCCCTGCGGTATCGATCAACACCGCGCTGTCGGTAAACCACCAGTCGCAGTGACGCGTACCGCCGACGCCGCGAATCGCCGCTTTGCCAAGGCTATCGGTCAGTGGAAACTCCAGTCCGGCATTGAGCAGGGCGGTGGTTTTGCCCGCGCCGGGCGCCCCAATCATCACATACCAGGGCAGCTGGTAGAGATAGTGGCTCTGAAAGCGGGCCAGCCAGTTCTGTTGATGACGTCGACCAAACTGTGTGCGTTTCAGGCGCAGCGCTGCTTCACTGAAGCGCTGAGCCAGCAGCGTATCAGTGGCCTGACGATCGGACAGCTCTTCGTGACTCATCTCCTGCAAACGGTTGAGGAGTTTACTGTTAAACCAGCCGCGCCAGATCGCCGGGATAAACTGGAACAGCACCCAGCAGAAGAACAGCAAACCGACCAGCAGTTGACGAGGAAACACCGGCTCAAGGGGGCGGGTGTCTCCCCAACTCCACAGCGGGCCGAGCATCCACAGCACACAGCTTAAGGCAGTGACACCAATCAGGCTCCACAGCAGGCGGTGGGTTAACAGATGTTGCAGCGATGCGCGCATCACTCACCTCCTGGATGATTGCCAAGGGTTTCCGGTGCGGCAAACAGGGTGATCTCCACACGGCGGTTGCGCGCGCGGTTTTCATTGCTGTCATTTGGCAGCAGCGGATTACTGTCGCCGCGGCCTTCCGCTTTCACACTGTGCCCTTCCGCCAGTTGCGGGTTTAGCAACTGGGTCACGGCGCGTGCGCGCGCAAAGGAAAATTCATAGCTTGAGGCAAAACGCCCATCCACCGGGCTGTTATCGGTATACACCGACACCAGTACCGTGCCTTTAACGGTTTTCATGGCGCTGGCAACGTGCGCCAGCAGCGCGCGACCAACCTGATTGACCACGGTACCGTCAGGGGAGAAGAGTTTATCGGCAGGAATGATCACTTTACTGCCAAAGGCGCCATCGCTGACTTCAAGTTGACCGGCGGCGATCACATCATTCAAACGCTGATGCAAATCCAGCAATGCCTGCGGTGAGGTAGGGCGACGGCCGGGCATAATTTGTGGCAGCGGTGTTTGATAGATGGCGCGCAGCAGCGGCTCGGCCGCATTGCCCAGCCGCCAGTTCAGGCCGCTGTAAATCAGACAGGCAATCAGGGCCGCTAACATCGCACAGGCCCATAGCGGCACCATCGGACGGGTTAAGCGACTGACCAGGGGATGCACTTCCACCAGCGGCACAGCCGGGTTCGTGGTCGACGGGCGCGTTTCCTGGATCAGTTGAGCGAGACGTTTACGAATCCCTTCACACTGTGCACGGCCAGCATCGCTGCCGCGATAACGTCCTTCATAGCCCAGCAACAGACAGTAATGAATCAGCTCCAGCAACCACAGGTGTTGCTGCGGGCTTTGCGAGACGCGGGAAAGTAGCTGAAACACTTTTTCGCCGCCCCAGCTTTCATTATGGAAAGTGACCAGCATGCCGTTCCCTGACCACACACCGCGCGTACCCCATGGAGTTTGTGCGGCGGCTTCATCCAGTACGCTGCATAAGCAGTAGCGCGCACCAATGATCATCTCAAACGGCAAACCGGCTTGCTTGCAGCGATGTTCGAATTGGCGGATCTCTTCAATGAGTAACTGGCGTAAACCGGCGGGATCGTCATGCGTAGCAGCCTGCCGTATACGGACAACGGCATTCAATATCGGTGCTGCGGCATTAAGCAAAAGGTTATCGTTGCCCGCGACAATGCCATCGCGGACAACAGAATCCTGGGTCATTAAATATCTTTTTTCCTGGCAATGGCGCTAGGGAGCGTCCACAGAGTGCGACCTTGCTGTGGACAATCTGCGCCATATTGCATTATCAGTCTAGGATCCAGGTCGCGGTATCGTTGGTGCGGCAAGCCTTGCTGGCTCCGCCAACGGCCACGCAGACCTGTTTAGTACGGCGGGGACGTGGACGGTCGCTACGCAGGGTGGCGTCATAACGGCTACTTTCAACCCCGGCTTTCGGCGGGATGTAACCAATCAGCTGTCCATTGGGTTCATCGGCAACGGCTAACCAACTGTGTTCGACACGTCCTAGGACTTCAAAGGGTTTAGCGTTATCGAGATAACGAACGACCTTGCCGCCATAATCTGGCGTGGTCATCACCGACGCCGCATACAGTGCGCGGAAACTCTCATTAACCGGCGTGAATTCGCCTGGCGCTGCCACCGCATGACGGTGAACCAGCTTGACGCCATTTACCTCACTGGTGACCAGGGTGTCATCAGTCATCGGCGGTGGTGGCGCTTTACAACCCGCCAATGTCAATACTGCCAGCAGAGTGAGCAACAGACTCTTATTCACCATGAACCTCAAATTTCATCAGATTAGCTGCAGATTAATATGTGGCACACGCATTTAAGGCGGGCAGAGTATGCAGCGGGAAAGCCATCAAAAAACAGTCAGATTACAGAAAGATAGTACTGTGCTCAGTCTACCTAAGACTTTTGAGAATTCAATCCATTGCATAGCGAGAAAACCCGTGCTAACGGGCGAAAACAGCGCATAGCAGGGGGATAAAAAACCTGTGCCTTTAGTGATAGATAAGCTGAATTTACTTATTTAGCCGTGTAAGTGTGTGACGCAGGCGATAAAGCCGAAGTGCCGTAGAAAGATGCCTTGTCATTGGTAAGTCTTATTAATCTTTCCTTAAGGTTAAAAAAAGATTGCGCGAGTAAACAATTTTCTTACTTTCGGAATTTCCGCGCACATTTCCGCCAGCTTTAAAGTCAGTCCGGCACGGCTTTTGCTTAAAGTCGTTATGTCTATTTTGCTCAAGAGAACCTTATGAGCCGGGCTTTAGAATATTTGCGCGCCAGCCGCGCCAGCGAAATTGCCAGCCTGCGACGACTTCTGCGCACAGGCGAACAGATTCTCATCATCAGTGAGTTAATTCACGTGCTACAACGTGAGCGCGGTGCCAGCAACATTTGGATCTGTTCCGCAGGACGGTTGTTTGGCGATGAGCTGGATGCGCGCGCACTTGAGGTAGAGCAGCGACAGGAAAATGCCCTTATGGTCCTGCCGGAAGCGGTGGCGCAGCCGGGTTACAGCCGTTTCTGTATGCTAATTGCCGCAGCGCTGCAGTCGTTAGAGAGCCTGCCATCGTTACGCCAGCAAATACGGGCGGGGCAGTGCAGCCATGCAGAGGCGATGGAGGGCTTTAATCACATTATCCGCACCTTACTTAATCTGGTCTTCGAAGCCACCGATACGGCCAGTGAGCCGGAGATTTCCCGCGCGCTGATTGCGCTCTTTAGCTTTATGCAGGGTAAGGAGTTGGCGGGGCAGGAGCGCGCTACCGGTTCAGCCGGGTTTGCTGCCGGGGAGTTTACCGCGGAACAGCGCCAGCGGATTCAAATGTTGATCGCTGCTCAGGAGAAAAGCTTCGCGACCTTCAGTCAGTTCGCGGATGCGCAAAATCAGCAGCGATGGCTAGTGATGGCGGATGCGGATAGCCAGATTGAGCGTCTGAGGCGTATTGCCTGCACCGGCGCGCAGTGCGGTGAGAATGGCGTGCTGCAGTGGTTCACGCTGCTGAGCCAACGTCTCGATCAGATGAAACAGATTGAAGATGAACTCTGCAGCACATTAATGGCGTGTTGCCAGCGCGCCATTGCGGCGAGTGAACAAGCTGAACCGCAGCACCTGACGATCAATGAGGACGCGAGTTTCTCATTGTATGTCGCTGGCGCCAGCTGGCTGGGTGAGCAGGAAACCACACTGGACAGTAACGGTCTCGCCCCCCAACTCGGCCGCTCTGTGCTGTCACTGATTCGCGAGCAGGCGCAACGCTTACAGGCACAGGCGGATGAACTAGCCACCATGCGTGCTTCTCTGGATGAGCGAAAAGTCATCGACCAGGCCAAAGGATGGCTAATGCAGCAGCATGGTTTTAGCGAGCAGGAAGCGTGGCAAGCGCTGCGCAAAAGTGCCATGAATCAGAACAAACGCATGCTGGATATTGCTCAGGCGATCCTCGCTGTAGCGGCCACGCTGAAGCCATAACCCGAAGGAGGTAGTTGCACAAAGCTTGTGCGTATTATGCGTCCTGGCAGTGCAAAGCGGAGTCAGATTCACGGCTCAATGGTGCGCTAATATTGATTTTGCAGTAAAAAATTTTCTGGCACAGGCTTTGCAATATTCCACTGACATTGCGCATTTGTTTCGCCAACGGCGGTGAAGCGAGTGCTTTGGATAAAGGCGTCCGACCCCATGTTTTTACGACATGCGGGAGGACGCCTTTTTTTATTTCTTTTTTTCAGGAAGCGCATGATGAGTAAAACGCGGTTTTCAGTCTCACGTCGTCAGTTCCTGCTGGGTAGCGCGGTGGTAGGAAGCAGTTATTTACTGCCGGGCTTACGCAATGCGGTATGGGCTGCCGGTTCAGATGCGCCCGAAAAAAGCAGCGTGCGCGTGGGCTTTATTCCACTCACTGACTGCGCTCCGGTGGTGATGGCTTCTGTAAAAGGTTTTGATAAGAAGTACGGTCTGACGCTACAGCCGAGTAAAGAAGCCAGTTGGGCGGCGGTGCGCGACAAACTCACAGCCGGAGAGCTGGATGCGGCACACGCGCTGTATGGCATGATCTACGGCTTACAGCTGGGCGTAGCAGGGCCACAACACGACATGGCTAACCTGATGACGTTGAATAACAACGGTCAGGCCATCACGCTCGCCAATCAACTAAAAGAGCAGAAGGTCACTGATGCCACCAGCTTGCAAAAGCTGATCGCCAGCCAGGCGAAAGGCACGTTCACCTTCGCGCACACCTTCCCGACCAGCACCCACGCCATGTGGCTCTATTACTGGCTGGCAAACGCCGGTATCGATCCGTTTGAGGATGTGCGCACCGTGGTGGTGCCGCCGCCGCAGATGGTGATGAACATGAAGATGGGCAACATGAGCGGCTTCTGCGTGGGCGAGCCATGGAATCAGCGCGGCATCAGCGACAACATCGGTTTTACCGCCACCACCACGCAGCAAATCTGGCCCGATCATCCGGAAAAAATCCTCGCCACTCGCGCGCAATGGGTGCAAGAGAACCCCAACACCGCGCGCGCTATGACCGCAGCGGTGCTGGAAGCCGCACGCTGGATCGATGCTTCTGATGAAAATCGCAAAGAGACCGCCGCCGTATTAGCCGGGCGCGCATGGATCAATACCAAAGTTGAAACCTTAGAAGGGCGCATGCTCGGCCAGTACGAAAACGGTCTCGGCCAGCAATGGCAGGACGCGCACGCCATGCGCTTCTTCCATGATGGCGAAGTGAGCTATCCGTGGATCTCCGACGGCATGTGGTTCCTGACGCAGATGAAGCGCTGGGGCATGGTGAAGACCGCTCCTGATTACGCCGCCGTTACCCGTCAAATCAACCGTATCGACATCTATAAACAAGCCGCCAGCGCAGTGGGAGGCGTCTCCGTGCCGTCCAGTGAAATGCGCAGCAGCACGCTTATTGACGGCAAAGTGTGGGACGGCAGCAACCCCGCCGCTTATGCCGACAGCTTTGCCATTAAACGCAGTTAAGTGAGGTCAGCATGAAATCTGAAGCCCGCACGCTAAAACCCGCGGCGCCTGTCGTCGCTCAACCGGCGCAGGTGATTGCGCTTAAGGTGCCACAGAAACCGCGCGCTCGTCAGCGCTGGCTGCAGCCGCTGCTACAACGACTGATCCCGGCGAGTTGCGGTGTGATTTTGCTGCTGTTTGTCTGGCAGCTGGCATCAATGTCGAGCAATGGCTTTCCAACGCCGTTTGCCACCTGGCAGGCAGCCATCACGCTGTTCGCTGATCCTTTCTACAACAATGGGCCAAACGACCAGGGTATTGGCTGGAACATCGTCGCCTCGCTGCAACGCGTGGCGGTGGGTTTTGGGCTGGCAGCGCTGGTGGGCGTCCCAGCCGGTTTCCTGATTGGCCGCTTCACCTTTGTGGCACGCATGTTCAACCCAATCATCGCGCTGCTGCGTCCGGTCAGCCCGCTGGCGTGGTTGCCGATTGGTCTGCTGCTGTTTCAGCGTGCCGAACCCGCTTCAAGCTGGACCATTTTCATCTGCTCGATCTGGCCGATGGTGATCAACACCGCCGAGGGCGTGCAGCGCATCCCGCAGGATTACCTCAACGTCGCCCGCGTGCTGCAACTCAACGAATGGACGGTGATGCGCCGCATCCTGTTCCCGGCGGTATTGCCCGCCGTGCTCACCGGGATGCGCCTGTCGATGGGCATCGCCTGGCTGGTGATCGTCGCCGCCGAGATGCTGACCGGTGGTCTCGGGATTGGCTTCTGGATCTGGAACGAGTGGAACAACCTCAATGTGGAAAACATTCTGATCGCCATCGTAGTGATCGGCGTGATTGGGCTGTTGCTGGAGCAGGCACTGATGCTGCTGGCACGTCGTTTTAGCTGGGATAAATAAGGGGCCGATGATGAATCCGATTATTCGCGTACAGCAGGTGAGTCAACGTTTTAACACTGCCAGCGGTGAATTTCTGGCACTCGATAACGTTAGCTTCGATATCCACGCGGGTGAAACATTGAGCCTGATTGGCCACTCCGGCTGCGGTAAATCCACTTTGCTCAACCTGATCGCCGGCTTAACTCAACCGAGCAGCGGCGTGTTGCTGTGTGAGAACCGCGAAATCAGCGGCCCCGGCCCCGAGCGTGCGGTGGTATTTCAGAACCATTCGCTGCTGCCATGGCTCACCGCCTATCAGAACGTTGAGCTGGCGGTGCAGCAGGTGTTTAAAGGGCAGATGAACAAGCGCGAGATGAGCGAGTGGATCGAACACAACCTCAATCGTGTGCAGATGAGCCACGCCATGCACAAGCGCCCCTCGGAAATCTCCGGCGGCATGAAGCAGCGCGTCGGTATTGCGCGTGCGCTGGCGATGAAACCGCGCGTGCTGCTGTTGGATGAGCCATTCGGCGCGCTCGACGCCTTAACGCGTGCCCACTTGCAAGACAGCGTGATGCGCATCCAGCAGGAGCTGAAAACCACCATTGTGCTGATCACTCATGACGTGGATGAAGCGGTATTGCTGTCGGACCGCGTGCTGATGATGACCAACGGCCCGGCGGCGCAGGTGGGCGAGATCCTTGCTATCGATCTGCCGCGCCCGCGTTCACGCGTGGCGCTGGCCGATGAGCCGCGCTATCACCAGCTACGCCAGCAGATCCTACATTTCCTCTACGAAAAACAGACGGCAGTGGCGTAAGGAGCGGGCGATGACTCAGCAGCTGGTGGTGATCGGTAACGGGATGGCGGCGATGCGCATGGTGGAAACCTTGCTGCAACGTGCGCCGGGCCGCTATGCCATCACGGTGATTGGCCGTGAAGCGCAGGGCAATTACAACCGCGTCATGCTGTCACCCGTGCTGTCTGGGGAAAAAGCCTTCGCTGACACGCTGATCCACACGCCGGAATGGTATGTCGCACATGACGTACAACTGCTGATGGGGGAAGAAGCGCTGCAGGTGGATCTCACCGCACGGACGGTGTTCACCGATCAACGCACGCTGCACTGGGACAAGCTGGTGTTTGCCTGTGGATCCCAACCCCGTATGCCGGATCTGCCGGGAGTTGAGCGCCCGCAGGTGTTGGGATTTCGCACCTTGCGCGATGTCGACACCATGCTGGCGCAGGATGGACCGGTGGTGGTGCTGGGCGGCGGGTTGATTGGGGTGGAAGCCGCTGCGGCGCTGCGTCTGCGCGGGCGCGATGTCACGCTGCTGCATCATCGTCCCTGGCTGTTGGATCGCCAGCTGGATCAACAGGCGGGCGCGCTACTGAAACAGCATCTCACTCAGCGCGGGATCCACTGCCGTCTCGGCGTGTCGCTGCAATCGATCCAGCGCGCTCACGTGACGCTCACCGATGGCACGTTGCTGCCCGCGCAGCAGGTGGTGATGGCGATTGGCGTGGTGCCTGAAATAGCCCTGGCGCAGCAGGCTGGCGTGCCATGCCAGCGCGGCATCATCGTTAACCGTCAGCTGCAAACCCAGGTCGCTAACGTCTATGCGCTGGGCGAATGCTGTGAAATCGACGGTGAGACCTTTGGCCTGGTAGCGCCGTGCCTGGCTCAGGCCGACGTGCTGGCGGCACAGCTGGCCGGCGCGCCAGTGGCGGATTTTTACCATCAGGAGAGCGGTACGCGGCTCAAAGTCACCGGCATTGAGATGTTCAGCGCGGGCGACATCCGTGAAGGCGACTCTATTACCAGTTTTGATCCTTTCGACGGCCACTATCGCCGTCTGTTCTTACGCGATGGCGCCCTGCGCGGCGTGCTGCTGTTTGGCGACAGTCAGGGTGCCAGTTCGCTGCTAACCCAATTACAACAGGCAGAACACGTGGACATTCACGCGCTGTTTGGTCTGGAGAATCCCTTAACGCAGCCGTGTGCTGCAGGAAGCAATGTCATGAGCAAACCTCTTCTCGCCGTGGTGGGTCACGGTATGGTCAGCCACCATTTTCTTGAGCAGCTGGTGAGTCGTGAACTGCACCAGCACTATCACATCGTGGTGTATGGCGATGAGCCGCAGATGGCGTATGACCGCGTGCACCTCACCGAGTACTTCACCGGCAAAAGTGCCGACGATCTCTCGCTGGTGAGCGAGAACTTCTTCGAGCAACACGGGATAGAGTTGCGCACGGGTTGCGAAGTGCTGGCGATTGATACCGACAAGCGCAGCCTGCGCGATGCCAGCGGTGCGGAACTGGCGTGGGATAAGCTGGTGCTGGCCACCGGATCGATGCCGTTTGTGCCGCCGGTGCCAGGACGTGAAAGCCCACGCTGTTTTGTCTATCGCACTCTGGCCGATCTCGATGCGATTGCCGCTTGCGCCAAACAGGCAACGCGCGGCGTGGTGATCGGCGGAGGTTTGCTGGGTTTGGAAGCGGCCAACGCCCTGAAGCAACTCGGGCTGGAAACCCACGTGGTGGAGTTTGCCCCGCGTCTGATGGCGGTGCAGCTGGATGATGGCGGGGCGCAAATGCTGCGCGGCAAAATCAGCGCACTGGGCGTGCAGATCCACACCAGTAAACAGACCGAAGCGATTGAAAGCCAGCCGGACGGCAGCGTGCTGCTGCGCTTTGCCGATGGCAGCGTACTGGAAACCGATCTGATTGTGTTCTCCGCCGGTATCCGACCACGCGATACTTTGGCGCGTACGGCGGGGATTCAACTCGGCGATCGGGGTGGCATTGCCATCAACGATGGCTGTGAAACCAACGTGGCCGGCGTTTATGCGATTGGCGAGTGTGCACTGTGGCAAGGTCAGATTTTTGGCCTGGTGGCGCCAGGCTATCAGATGGCGCGCGTGCTGGCAGCTCAACTGGCGCAGGAGGAGCTGGCATTCAGCGGCGCAGATATGAGCACCAAACTCAAACTGCTCGGTGTGGAAGTGGCCTCCTTTGGTGATGCGCATGGCCGCACGGCTGACAGTCAAAGCTATCACTGGACTGACAATCCCAAAGGCATCTACAAAAAACTGGTGGTGTGCAAAGACAGCAAAACCCTGCTCGGCGGTGTGCTGGTGGGTGACAGCGTTGATTACAGCAGTCTGCTTCAGATGATGCTTAACAAGATGCCGCTGCCGAGTGAACCAGAAAGCCTGATCCTGCCGCAGCTGGCAGGGGCTCCATCCAAAGCGTTGGGGGTAGCGGCGTTGCCGGAAGCCGCACAAATCTGCTCCTGCCATAACGTCAGCAAAGGTGATATTTGTGCCGCCGTGCAGGGCGGTTGCGGCGATATGGCCGCGATCAAAAGCTGCACCAAAGCGGCCACCGGCTGTGGCGGCTGCAGCGCACTGGTGAAACAGGTGATGGAGCTGGAGCTGGTGAATCAGGGTGTGGTGGTCAAAAATGATATTTGCGAGCACTTTGCCTATTCGCGCCAGGAGCTGTATCACCTGATGCGCGTCGGCAATATCACCACCTTTGATCAACTGATTCAGCAGCATGGTCGTGGTCACGGTTGTGAAGTGTGCAAGCCGCTGGCGGGCTCGCTGCTGGCCTCGTGCTGGAACGAGTACCTGCTGAAACCCCAGCATCTGCCGTTGCAGGATACTAATGACCGCTACTTTGCCAACATCCAGAAAGACGGCACCTACTCGGTGGTGCCGCGCGTGCCCGCTGGGGAGATCACGCCCAAGGGACTCATTGCCATCGGCGAAGTGGCGGCCCGTTACGATCTCTACACCAAAATTACCGGCGGGCAGCGCATCGATCTGTTTGGTGCACGGCTGGAACAGCTGCCGGACATATGGGAAACACTGATCGCTGCTGGCTTCGAGACCGGCCACGCCTACGGCAAATCGCTGCGCACCGTGAAGTCCTGTGTCGGCTCAACCTGGTGTCGTTATGGCGTGCAGGATTCCACCGCTTTCGCTATCGCGCTGGAGAATCGCTACAAGGGGCTGCGCGCCCCACACAAAATCAAAATGGCAGTGTCGGGTTGTACCCGCGAGTGTGCCGAAGCGCAGAGCAAGGACATCGGTGTCATCGCCACCGACAAAGGCTGGAATCTCTATGTGTGCGGCAACGGCGGCATGAAACCGCGTCATGCCGATCTGTTTGCCAGCGATCTGGATGATGAAACCCTGCTGCGCTATGTCGATCGCATTCTGATGTTCTACGTGCGCACCGCCGATCGTCTGCAACGCACCAGCGTGTGGATGGACAACATGGAGGGCGGACTGGATTACCTGCGCAGCGTGATCATTGAGGATGCTCTCGGCATTGGCGACATGCTGGAGCAGGAGATGCAGCTGGTGGTGGATCGCTACCAGTGCGAATGGCAGAGCACGTTGCAGGACCCTTCACGCCGCGCATTGTTCAATGCAACGGTCAACAGTGAGCAAGCGAACGAAACCCTTAACTATGTGCGTGTACGTGACCAGCGACAGCCCGCAACCCTGGACATCATTCCAGTGACCACGCTGCCTGCTGAACCCTGGAGTGCGATTTGTAATGTGTCCTCGATTCCTGAGGCAGCAGGGATGGGGGCGCGACTGGGTGGCCAGCGTGTGGCGCTGTTCCGCTTTGGTGAAGCGATCTACGCGCTTGAGGATATAGAGCCGGGCACGCAGGCCAGCGTGCTGTCGCGCGGCATTCTCGGCGATGTGGCGGGTGAGCCGGTGGTGATCTCTCCGCTGTATAAGCAGCGGATTCGATTACGCGATGGGCAGAGCCTGGACAACGCCGAGCACCAGTTGCGCTGCTGGCCGGTACGCATAGATAGCGGCAAAGTGTGGCTGGGTCATCAGCCTATTCTCGCGCTCGCGGCAGCATCATGAAAACTACCTGTCCTTACTGCGGCGTGGGGTGTGGCGTAGAAGTCAACGCGCCCGATCAGCCGGTGAGCGGGGACCGCCAGCATCCGGCTAACTTTGGCCGCCTGTGCGTGAAAGGCTCAGCGCTGGGTGAAACCTTGTCTCATGAAGGACGTCTGTTGTGGCCGCAGATCCACGGTGAACGCGTCAGCATGGATCAGGCGCTGGATCATGTCGCACAAGGATTGCGCCGTATCATCGATCAGCATGGTCCTCAGGCTGTGGCATTTTATGGCTCTGGCCAACTGCTGACCGAGGACTACTACACCGCCAACAAGCTGATGAAGGGCTTTATCGGCGCCGCTAATATCGATACCAACTCGCGGCTCTGTATGGCGTCGGCGGTGGTGGGGTACAAACGCGCATTCGGTGCCGATGCCGTACCTTGCTGTTATGAAGATATCGAACAGGCGGATGTGGTGGTCTTGGTGGGATCGAATGCCGCATGGGCGCATCCGGTGGCGTGGCAGCGGCTGGTGCAGGCGAAAACCGATCGACCCGAGATGCAGTTGGTGGTGATCGACCCACGCCGCACCGCCAGTTGCGATATTGCTGACCAGCATCTGCCTTTACAGCCAGGATCTGACAGCGCGCTGTTCGCCGGGCTACTTAACTGGCTGAGCGACAATGATGCGGTGGATGCAAGCATGCTGCCCCATTTGTCCAACGTAGAAGCCACGCTGGCGGCCTGCAAAGCCTGGGATCTGGCCACGGTCGCTGCCGCCTGCCAGCTCAGCGAGCAAGATATTGTGGCCTTCTGGCAACGGTTTGCCCTGCAACGCCGCGTGGTGACGTTGTGGTGCATGGGCATTAACCAGTCGCAAACCGGCAGTGACAACAATAACGCCATCATCAATGCCCATCTGCTTAGCGGAAAAATCGGTTACGCAGGCGCGGGTCCCTTTTCATTAACCGGACAACCGAACGCCATGGGCGGGCGTGAGGTCGGTGGCTTAGCCAATCAGCTGGCGGCGCATATGGGGTTCAGCGAAGAGGAGGTGGACCGCGTAAGTCGCTTCTGGAGCAGCCCTCAGGTGGCGCGTCAGTCCGGTTTAACGGCGGTAAATCTGTTCAATGCGATTGGGCGTGGCGAGGTCAAAGCCGTGTGGATCATGGGCACCAATCCGGCGGTGTCGATGCCTGAGGGGAATCGTGTCGCTCAGGCGTTGGCCAAATGCGAGCTGGTAGTGGTGTCGGAAGTGAGTGCGCGCAGTGATACCGCTGATTTAGCTGATGTTCTACTACCTGCACAAGGATGGGGCGAAAAGAACGGCACGGTGACCAACTCCGAGCGGCGTATCTCACGCCAGCGCAGTTTTATTGCCCCGGCTGGCGAGGCGAGACCTGACTGGTGGTTGCTGGCGCAGGTGGCTCAACGTCTGGGATATACCGAAGCCTTTGCCTGGCAGCATCCCAGCGAAATTTTTGCTGAACATGCGGCGCTGTCTGGCTTCGAAAATCATGGCCGCCGCGCTTTCGACATCAGCGCACTGGCGCATATCACCCGTGAGCAATATGACCAGCTGGCACCCGTGCAGTGGCCGTTGAATGACCGCGCACCGAGTGGCACCGCACGGCTGTTTGCCGATCGTCGTTTCTTCCACGCGGATGGTAAAGCGCGTTTGCTGCCGCCTGCCATCCCGGTTAAGACGCTCACCAGCGCGCGCTATCCCTTATTGATGAACACCGGGCGCATCCGCGACCAGTGGCACACCATGACGCGCACGGGCAACGTGCCGCGCCTGATGCAGCATTATGATGAGCCTTTTGTCGCGCTGCACCCGCATGATGCGGCGGCACACGGCTTAAGTCAGGGCGATCTCACTCGCGTGCAGTCGGCATTGGGCTGGTGGAGTGGTCGTGTGGTGATCGACAGTGGATTAACCCGCGGGCAGTTGTTTATCCCGATGCACTGGACGCGTCAGTTTAGTGCGCAGGCGAATGTCGACGGCTTAGTGGCGGCTCACTGCTGTCCCGACTCGGGGCAACCTGCGCTGAAGCAGACCGCAGTGCGTTTGCAACCGCTGCGTCCGACGTGGCAGGGATGGTTATTCATGTCGGAGGTGATAACGCCATCGAAACTGCTGTATTGGTCGCGTGCGCCGCAACAGGGTGCACAACGTTATGTGCTGGCGGGTGAGGCGCAGGCAGCAGATTGGTTGATGCAGTTACCCGCTATACAGGAACTGCAGTGGCAACAAGCGCAGGCGGGACAGCAGTTACACATGCTGGGCTGGCGCAGCGGGCGTTTAATGTGTGCGTTTTATGCCGCTCCCTGGCTGCCAGAGATTGATCATGGCTTTGTGGCGCGAGCCTTCACGGAGACGCCCTCTTCTGCACAGCAGCGCCATGCGCTATTGGGTGGGCGTCCGGCTCAGGGGGAAAACCAGGGCCGGACGATTTGCAGCTGTTTCGGCGTGGGTGAAGTGGCGATTCGTCGGGCGATTGAGCAGGGCTGCGACTCGCCAGCGGCACTGGGGGCAGCGTTAAAGTGCGGCACCAACTGTGGTTCCTGTATTCCGGAGCTAAAAAACTTACTGGCAAACCTGCGCGTGGCGCAGTAGCGGAGAACTTCATGACTCAGGCCATTGAGCGTCTTGAAAAACTGTTCACTCTCCAGAGTGGGGATGCGGCGCCGGGCTGTGTGTGGCTGGTGGGCGCAGGGCCGGGTGATGTCGAATTACTGACGCTGAAAGCACTACGCCTGATCAAAAGCGCCGATGTGGTGGTGTATGACCGCCTGGTAAGCGACGAGATCATGGCCGAAGTACCGCCCGGCACGCTGGCCATTGATGTCGGTAAAAAGCCCGGCAGCCATGGTCTGAAGCAGGCGCAGATTAATCAGTTGCTGGCCGATCTGGCGGCAAGTGGTCGTTTAGTGGTGCGGTTGAAGGGCGGCGATCCCTTTATTTTCGGACGTGGCGGTGAGGAGATGCTGTTTCTGCAGCAGGCGGGTATTACCTGCCAGATTGTGCCCGGCATCACCGCAGCCTCTGGTTGTGCGGCTGCCAGCGGCATCCCGTTGACGCATCGCGACTGTGCGCAATCTTTACGGCTAATCACCGGACATGGCAAAAGCGGTGAGCCGCAGTTGGAAGATGCCAGTTTAGCCGCCAGCAGTCAGACGCTGGTGTTTTACATGGGATTGAAATGGAGCGCCAGCATCAGCGCCCAGCTGCAGGCGCACGGTCGCGCTGCCGATACGCCGGTGGCGATCATTGAAAATGGTACGCGCCCTGACCAGCGCGTGATGGTGACCACTCTGGCGGACCTGACCGCTACCATTGCGCGTGAGCAGGCGCAATCTCCCGCACTGCTGCTGGTAGGCGAAGTGGTACGCTTTTATCGCCAGCCTCATATCGCCGACCTCAGCGCAATTTCACTTATGGCTAAATAAACTCGTATTTTCCCCCCTTAATCCACGCTTTAGCCTTGGCGGGTTTTGGCATCCTATGCTCAGAATTCCTGCCAGCTGAGGTATGTCGTGGCTGAAGAGAGCGACGAGGACAAAACAGAATCGCCCACGGCGCACCGACTAGAGAAGGCGCGAGAAGAGGGGCAGATTCCGCGATCGCGCGAGCTGACATCGGTACTGATGCTGTTGGCCGGCTTGCTGATCCTGTGGCTCGGCGGTGAACTGATGGCTGAACAGCTGGCCAGTATGTTGGCCACTGGTTTTCGTTTCGATCATGCCATGGTGACCGATGACAAGATGATCATCGCCCACATCAGCAATCTGATTGGTCAGGCGGTGATGGCGCTGCTGCCGTTGATGGCGGGCCTGGTGATTGTGGCGATTGCCGCGCCGATGCTGCTCGGCGGGATCAATATCAGCGGCAAATCCATCAAGCTGGATTTCACCAAGCTCAATCCGCTGAGCGGCCTGAAGCGCATGGTTTCCTCCCAGACATGGGCAGAATTGCTGAAAGCCATTTTGAAGGCGGTGCTGGTGGGACTGGTGGGCGGCTGGTACATCTGGTCGCACTGGCAGGAGATGCTGCGGTTAATCAGTGAATCCCCGGTTAATGCGCTGCATCACGGTTTAACTATGATCGCGATTAGCTGTGCATTAATCATGCTGGGCCTGGTGCCGATGGTCGGCTTCGACGTGTTCTGGCAGCTCTACAGCCACTTTAAAAAGCTGAAGATGTCGCGTCAGGAAATTCGTGACGAGCACAAGCAAAACGAAGGTGATCCGCACGTTAAAGGACGTATTCGTCAGGCGATGCGCGCGGCGGCACGTCGTCGCATGATGGCAGATGTGCCTAAAGCGGATGTGATCGTCACCAACCCGACGCACTACTCCGTGGCGCTGCAATATCAGGAAGGCAAGATGAGCGCGCCAAAGGTGATTGCGAAAGGGGCCGGCGATATTGCACTGAAAATTCGCGAACTGGCAAAAGAGCATCGCATACCCATTTTAGAAGCACCGCCACTGGCGCGTGCGCTGTATCGACATACGGAAATTGGTCAGTTCATCCCCGGCGCGCTGTATGCGGCGGTGGCGGAAGTACTGGCCTGGGTGTGGCAACTGCGTCGCTGGAAACGCGAAGGTGGCCTGATCCCAACCAAACCAAAACAGCTGCCGGTTCCGGCAGACATGGACTTTGCAGGAGAGAACAGAAACGATGGCTAATCTGGCCGAAAAGCTGCGTTTACCGGGCAACTTAAATGACACGCAGTGGAAGGTTCTGGCTGGGCCGATACTGATCATGTTGATCCTGTCGATGATGGTGCTGCCGCTGCCGGCCTTCATTCTCGACCTGCTGTTCACCTTTAACATTGCTTTGTCGATCATGGTGTTGCTGGTGGCCATGTTCACCCAGCGCACGCTGGAATTTGCCGCCTTCCCGACCATCCTGCTGTTCTCTACATTGCTGCGCCTGGCGCTGAACGTCGCCTCAACCCGTATCATCCTGCTGGAAGGTCATACGGGTGCTGATGCCGCCGGACGCGTGGTTGAAGCTTTCGGCCACTTTCTTGTGGGCGGTAACTTCGCTATCGGTATCGTGGTGTTCATCATCCTCGTTATCATCAACTTTATGGTTATCACCAAGGGTGCCGGACGTATTGCCGAAGTGGGCGCGCGTTTTGTACTGGATGGGATGCCCGGCAAGCAGATGGCGATCGATGCTGACCTTAACGCCGGTTTAATCGGTGAAGAGGAAGCCAAACGTCGTCGTACCGAAGTGACACAGGAAGCCGACTTCTACGGCTCAATGGACGGTGCGAGTAAGTTTGTGCGCGGTGACGCCATCGCCGGTATTTTGATTATGGTGATTAACGTCATCGGCGGTCTGCTGGTGGGCGTAGTGCAGCACGGCATGGATCTGGGGCACGCAGGTGAAACCTATACACTGCTGACCATCGGTGATGGATTGGTGGCACAGATCCCGGCGCTGGTTATCTCTACCGCTGCGGGTGTTATCGTGACGCGCGTCAGCACCGATCAGGATGTGGGCGATCAGATGGTCTCCCAGCTGTTTAGCAATCCGCGCGTGTTGATGCTGAGTGGTGGTGTTATCGGTCTGCTCGGCCTGGTGCCGGGTATGCCCAACTTTGTCTTCCTGCTGTTTACCGCCGCGTTGCTCGGTCTGGCCTGGTGGCTGCGCGGTCGAGAGATGAAACCGAAGACTACCTCGGAACCTTCTAGTCTGGTCAAAACGCAGGAGACACCCGCCACGGTGGAAGCTTCCTGGAAAGACGTGCAGCTGGAAGATTCGCTGGGTCTCGAAGTGGGTTATCGCCTGATTCCCATGGTTGACCATTTGCAAAACGGTGAGCTGCTGGGTCGCATCCGCAGTATCCGTAAAAAAGTCGCACAGGAGGTGGGCTTCCTGCCGCCGGTGGTGCACATCCGTGACAACATGGAGTTGCCGCCTGCGCGTTACCGCATCCTGATGAAAGGCGTGGAAATTGGCAGCGGTGATGCCTATCCTGGGCGCTGGATGGCGATCAACCCTGGTACTGCAGCCGGTTCTTTGCCGGGTGAACCGACCGTCGATCCTGCCTTCGGTTTAGCGGCAATCTGGATAGATAGTGCGCTGAAAGAGCAGGCGCAGATTCAGGGCTTTACCGTGGTAGAAGCCAGTACCGTGGTGGCAACGCATCTTAACCACCTGATTGGTCAATACGCCAGTGAACTGTTTGGTCGTCAGGAAGCGCAACAGCTGCTGGATCGCGTGACCCAGGAGATGCCGAAGCTGACGGAAGATCTGGTGCCGGGCGTTATCACCCTGACCACCCTGCACAAAGTGCTGCAGAACCTGCTGATTGAGCGTGTTTCGATCCGCGATATGCGCACCATCATCGAAACCCTGGCGGAACATGCGCCGGTCCAGACCGATCCACAAGAGCTGACCAGCGTGGTACGTGTGGCGCTGGGCCGTGCGATTACTCAGCAGTGGTTCCCAGGTAACGGTGAAGTGCAGGTGATTGGACTGGATGCCACCTTAGAGCGTCTGCTGCTGCAAGCGTTACAGGGCGGTGGGGGGTTAGAGCCCGGCCTGGCCGATCGTCTGTTAGTGCAGACGCAGGGTGCATTGCAACAGCAAGAGATGACGGGTGCACCACCGGTGCTGCTGGTGAACCATCCGCTGCGTGCCTTGCTGGCGCGCTTCCTGCGCCGCAATCTGCCACAGTTGGTGGTGCTGTCAAATATGGAGCTGACCGACAATCGCCAGATCCGTATGACCGCCACCATTGGGGGCAAATAACCGATGCGCCGTTGGTGTTGGACTCTAATGATGTTGCCGATGATGGCGCTACCGCTCTATGTGGATGCAGCAGGATCCTGGCATGACAGTGCCAGTGGTCCGAGCCTCGGCGTGCGCGGCAACTGGCACACGACGCCAGCTTTAAAAGCACCTTCGCCCGCAGTGGGCACTATTACGGTGGTGAACTGGCGTTACCAGTTGAGCCGTCCAGCCCCCTCGGGGCTGATCGTGCGTTTGTGTGCGACTCAGCGTTGCGTAGAGATTGAGGGCGGCAGTGGTTCAACGCGTAGCCTGGCGAATATTCCGGCTGACGAGACGCTGCATCTGGCGTTCGGTTTTCAGGGGAAGGGCGCGTTACCGCCGGGATTGCGAGTGGTGAGCAGTGAAGTGACGGTGAATTACCAATAGCCAATAAAAAACCCGCCGAGGCGGGTTTTTTGTTACTACATACGCTCGACGGTTTTGATACCCAGCGTATCCAGACCTTGTTTCAGCGTTTTAGCGGTCAATGCAGCCAGTTGCAGACGGCTGTTACGCACCTGCTCATCCTCGGCGGAGAGGATTGGACAGTGCTCGTAGAAGCCTGAGAACAGGCCTGCCAGATCGTACAGGTAAGCACACATCACATGCGGCGTGCCATCACGCGCAACCTGGGTGATCACTTCTTCAAACTGCAACAGGCGAGTTGCCAGTTGCGCTTCACGCTCTTCGGTCAGCACGATGTCGCCGCTCAGGCTGTCAGCTTCAATGCCGGCTTTACGGAACACAGAAAGCACGCGCGTGTAGGCATATTGCATGTATGGTGCAGTGTTGCCCTCAAACGCCAGCATGTTATCCCAGTCGAAGATGTAATCGGTGGTGCGGCTTTTTGACAGATCGGCATATTTCACCGCGCCGATACCCACCACTTCCGCCAGATCTTTCAGCTCCTGCGCTGACATTTCCGGGTTTTTCTCGCTGACCAGCGCATGCGCACGCTCAACGGCTTCATCCAGCAGATCGGCCAGCTTAATGGTGCCACCGCTACGGGTTTTAAATGGACGGCCATCTTTGCCCAGCATCATGCCAAACGCATGGTGCTCCAACGGCACAGACTCGGGCACGTATCCGGCTTTACGCACAATGGTCCACGCCTGTTGCAGATGTTGATGCTGGCGCGAATCGATGTAGTAAAGCACGCGGTCGGCATGCAACGTCTCATAGCGGTATTTGGCGCAGGCGATATCGGTGGTGGTGTAGAGGTAGCCGCCATCCTTTTTCTGGATGATCACGCCCATCGCTTCGCCTTCCTTGTTTTTGAACTCATCAAGGAACACCACGGTTGCGCCTTCGCTGGTTACGGCCAGCCCTTTTTCACGCAAATCGCTGACGATGCCAGGCAACATATCGTTGTACAGGCTTTCACCCATCACATCTTTACGCGTCAGCGTCACGTTCAGGCGGTCATAGACTTCCTGATTCTGGCTCATGGTGATATCCACCAGTTTTTTCCACATTGCACGGCAATATTCGTCGCCGCCTTGCAGTTTCACCACATAACCACGGGCGCGTTCGGCGAAGGCTTCGTCCGCATCATAGGTGACCTTGGCTTCCCGGTAGAACTCTTCCAGATCCGCCAGCGCGATATCTTCGTGGTGCTCATTCTGTTGCTTTTCCAGATAGGCAATCAGCATACCGAACTGAGTACCCCAATCGCCGACGTGGTTGGCGCGGATCACGTTGTGGCCGAGAAATTCCAGCGTACGTACCGCAGCGTCACCGATGATAGTGGAACGGACGTGACCGACGTGCATCTGCTTGGCGACGTTGGGTGCCGAGTAGTCAATGACAACGGTTTGTGGCTTGAGGCTGCTGACGCCAAGGCGCGGCAATTGCAGGGCCTGCGCGGCCTGGGTAGCCAACCAGTTGCGATCGAGGAAGATATTAATGAAGCCGGGGCCGGCGATTTCGACTTTGCTGGCGATGCCGGCGAGATCCAGATGCTGAATCACCTGTTCAGCCAGCTGGCGCGGAGCCTGACCGAGCTTTTTCGCCACAGCCATGATACCGTTCGCCTGATAATCGCCGAACTGCACTTTAGCCGACTGACGAACCTGAGGTTCACAATCTGCTGGCGCACCCGCCGCTACCATTGCCTGACCGACTTTATCGGATAGAAGAGCCTGAATATTCACCGCGTTACCTTCATATGCTGAAAAGGCCCGCCAGTGGCGGCGAGCCGGTGCCTTCATCCCGCAACAGCGCGGCGGGACGGAAAAATAAGAGGGGAAGTATACGTGAAATGTTAAAGTGCGTCAGCTTTTAGCATGCGCAATGGCGGGTAACAGCAACCCGCGCGCCGATTAACGGCGACGCGGGTGACGACGAGGATTTTTAACGCTTTTGTCTTCACGCACCTTCCAGTGGCGGGAAATTGCAAATCCCATCAATGCAATCAGGACCGCGACAACAATGAGCATAGACATAGAGCCATTCCTTGTAGTTGTGAAACACAAATTTATAAGAAAGGGTATCAAGCTGCAATTGTTTGCAACTGAAATAAGACTTATCTCATTGTATTAATTATCGTTAATATTAACAGTGATTTAAGGTGTTTTCATAAAGTAACCGCTGGACCTATTTAGGCGAATAATCCTAAAGAGAGGGCCTATTTATGCGGTTTCAGGTCTTTTTCATGATGAAATCGGAGGAATCCGACGATTTTGTCAAGCGGATTCTGAAGCGCTGCTGTTTTTAAATTGATAAAAATAATTGAATTGATATTGATGTGTCTGGAGTATTGAGATGAATTTTCCTGCTGAACTGAGTGATTTAGAACAAGACCTGGCTCGATTTGAGCACTCCTTGCAGCAATTTGCTGAAAGATTAGGGCTGCGGTTATCCGAACATGAGGCCGATCACCTGGCGGTGCGCTGCCATCAGTTCGCCACGGCGGAGCGCTGGAAGGCGGGATTGCAGCAGATGGGCAGTCAGTTTTCCGAAGCCATGATCAACGGACGCCCGATCTGCTTGTTCAAATTGCATCAGCCGTTAACGATCGCTGGATGGCAGGTCGATGTGATTGAGTTACCCTGGCCGGGTGAGAAATTGTATCGCCATGAAGGCTGGGAACATGTGGAAATCGTGTTGCGCGGTGAGCCCGAAACATTGGGTGTGCGCGCGATGGCATTGCTCTCCGATCATGCACTGACGCAACCCGGCATTTCGTTCAAAACCAGCGCGCCAAAAGGTGAGCATGAGCGTTTGCCCAACCCGACACTGGCGGTGACGGACGGGCAAACCACCATCAAGTTTCATCCCTGGCGACTGGAAGAAATTGTCGCCAGTGAACAAGGCTAACGCCGTGCCATGACTGCGCTATGCAATCGGCTCACCGCCTTTTCCAGTAAGACGCGAGTACAGCCGAAGTTAAAGCGCACGAAGTTGTCATCACCAAAATCGCGGCCGGGTGAAAAACCGAGGCCGTGTTTTTCAAAATAGAGCGCGGGGCTGGCCACATCCAGCTGGCTGGCATCAATCCAGCCAAGATAGGTCGCTTCGGGCGAATTCATGTGCAATTCGGGGAGTGCATTCACCTGCGCCACCAGCCAGTCGCGATTCGCCCGCAGGTATTGGATTTGCGCCTCCAGCCATGCATCACCTTCACGCCAGGCTGCTTCTGCTGCCACTAGTGCGAGAATATCGACCCCTGGCACAATACCTTCGCGTACCTGTTTAAACCGTTTGCGTAATTCAGGGTTGGGGATAATCGCCATTGATGCGCCGAGACCAGCGATGTTGAAGGTTTTCGAGGGCGATATCAGCGTAATGCTGCGCTGTGCAGCATCATCACTCAATGCTGCAAAAGGAATATGGCGGGCATCGGGCGACAAAATCAAATCACAGTGAATTTCATCAGAACAAACGATTAAATCGTGTTGCTGAGCAAACGCCAGTTGCGCCTCCAGTTCCTCGCGACGATACACGGTGCCGCCGGGGTTTTGCGGATTGCACAGCATCAGCAGGCGTTCATTGCCCTGCATCGCAGCCGTATCGAGATCGACGACCCAGCGGCCATGCTGTAAATGCAGCGGCAAGTTGATCTGTTCACGCTCGGCGAGTTTTGAGGCCGCGCGGAACGGTGGGTAAATCGGCGTTGGCGCGACTGTGCGTTGCCCAGCCTCGGTAAACGCGCGGACCGAAAGGTTAAGACCACTGACGACGCCAGGCAGCATAACGATCCATTCCGGCTGAATATGCCAGTGGTAGCGCTGCGCCAGGCGGGAAACAGTGATATCAATCAATCCTGTGGGTGTGCCGCCATAGCCAAAAACACCGTGATCGGCGCGTTTTTTAATGGCCTCAATAATGCAGGGCGGCGAGCGAAAATCCGTGTCTGCAACCCATAAAGGCAGTACATCACGATCGCCATATTTGTGCCACTTCAAACTATCGCTGTGACGACGGTCTATCCATTGATCAAAATCGAATGCCATAGTGAGGTTTCCACGTAAACTGTCCAATTAAGCAGACTAACTCAAGCCATCCTCTCGAGCCAGAAGTCATGAAAAGGAGCAAGCTATGACGAAACTGGAAATTTGTTGCTACGGCATCGACTGTGCAATGACTGCACAGCAGTCCGGTGCCGATCGCGTGGAACTGTGCAGTGCACCACGCGAAGGCGGGCTGACGCCGTCAGCTGGCGTGCTGGAAGCCGCACAACGTGAACTGTCCATACCGGTTCACCCGATTGTTCGCCCGCGTGGCGGCGATTTTTGTTACACCGCACAGGAATTTGAGGTGATGAAATCCGATGTTGCACTGATGCGTGAACTCGGTTTCCCTGGCGTGGTGATCGGCATGCTGGATGAAGATGCCCATGTTGATATTGCGCGCATGCGGCAGATCATGGCGCTCAGTGATGGCATGGCGGTGACCTTCCACCGCGCTTTTGATTTGTGCCACAGCCCCAAACGTTCGCTGGACGTACTGACGGATTTAGGCGTTGCGCGTATTTTGACTTCCGGCCAGCAGCAGAGCGCAGAAACTGGAATTGCATTGTTGCGGGAACTAAATGAACTGAGCACGGGTCCAATTATTATGGCCGGTGCCGGTGTTCGTTTGAGCAATTTGCAGAAATTTATCGATAGTGGTCTGCAGGAAGTTCACAGCTCCGCCAGCCGACTGGTTGCTTCGCCGATGCGCTACCGTAAAGCCGGTGTCTCCATGTGCTCCGAAGCAGAAGTCGACGAATTCAGCCGAACTTGTGTCGACGGCGATGTGGTCGAAGCGATGAAAAGCATGCTGGAAATGACCGCAGTTCGTGTCGCCTGAGTTCGCACCCCTTTTGCCGCGCAGCACGCCAAAACTCTGACGTGATGTTTGCAAGTACCAAACCCCAGTGAGTTTTGCTGGGGTTCTTTTTGTCTGCTGTACAGCCGTTGATAGCGCATTGTTAAAAAAGATGCTTTGATTACTTTATGGCTTAGCGCGGATAACATTCATGAAATCCTACTCTTGTGCTGTTTTAGTGCTGTTGTTTCCCTTGTCTGGTTCAGCGCTGGCGGTGAGCAGTGCCTGTCCGCCTCTGAGCAAAAATATTACCAGCAGCAACAACTGGATCATGCTGGGTGGTGATGCCAAAGGCGCGGTACGTCAGGTCGTAGCCGGTGAGTTTGGTAAAGATGTCGATTCGCAAAAACGCGTGCTGGGGCAGTTCGATCAGTGCGGGGATTTGATGGTTGCCGACATTACGTATGACAAGAACGAAGGCAACGTGGTGCTGACCATGGAACAGCACATCGCCCGCGTGCAGCGAGGTTGGGTGGCGGAGTATGCCTACCTGGTCAAAGTGGTAAAAGCGGGCAAAGAGGAAGTGGTGGATAACCGTCAGGGCACCATCAGCTGGCAAATGGGTCAACATGGCAACATCATCAGTTCTTCCGACAAATTTACCAGCATGGGCAAGGATGGCTTCACCGATACCACTTACCGCTACGACAAACATTTTCGTCTGGAGAAAAGCGTCGCGCGCGGCAGTGATGTGATGACCAACGGAGAGAGCACCTGGCGCTGGAATCCACAAGGGCTGGTCACCTCATCGTCCAGTGCACGCGGTAAAGACACCTATAGTTATGATAAGCAGTGGCGAGAGCTGCGGCTTAATGGCTTCGCTACCACGCCTGTCAGTACCTTAAGTTCAGTTGACGAGTGTCAGTTATGGGATGAGGTGGGCAACTGTACGCTAAGTTATCTGCATGAAACCGAGGTGTTTGCTAAAGGCACCATCGAGCGCCACCTGAGTTCTGCGTACAAATATCAGTACTGGGATCGCCCGCCAGCCGTAGCGGATGACGGGGAGTAAACGCGGTTGGTCCGGGCGCACCGTGGTGCGCCCAACCTCTTTTACTGCACGGTTTTACTGAAGGCATCCACTGCGACAATCGCGTTGGCAATGTCTTCTGGCGACAAGTTCGGGTTGAGGTTTTTCAATGTATCCCCCTCGCTGTTTGCCAGCGCCCCGACGCGCAGCAGATTCTCCCAGGATTCATTCTCCAGATGCAGCTCTTTCAACGTGGTCGGCATCTTGATTGAGCGGTAGAAGCGGATATAGCGCGCAATCTCCTCATCCGGACGCTGCTCCAGCACCATTTGCGTCAGCGTGCCGTAAGCGACTTTCTCGCCGTGCGTCAGATGATGGATATCGCCATCAATCGCGGTAAAGCCATTATGAATGGCGTGCGCACCCGCCAACCCGGCATTCTCGAATCCGAGTCCTGAAAGCAGGGTATTGGCTTCCACCACGGCTTCGACGGCAGGCGTCACGCGCTTCTCACTCACCGCCGTGTAAGCACTGTAGCCCCATGTCAGGAGTGTCTCTTCACAAGCACGCGCAATGGCGGTGCCTGCAATGGTTGGATCGCCGTTGACCATCGATTTGGCATGCGAGCGCAGCACGGCCTGTGCTTCAACCCAGGTGGCCAGACCATCGGCAATGCCGGAGGCGAACAAGCGGGCTGGCGCACCGGCACAAACCGCGGTATCCACTAGCACCAGATCCGGGTTTTTGCTGTAGAAGCGATAGCTCTCAAATACGCCGCTGTCGGAATAAATCACGGATAGCGCGCTGCAGGGCGCATCCGTCGAGGCCACGGTCGGTACTATGGCGACCGGCTGCTTAAGCTCATCCGCAATCGCTTTTACGGTATCCAGCGTTTTACCGCCGCCAAGGCCCACCACCACATTGCTGCCTTGTGATTTCGCCAGTTGCGTTAAACGATTGATCTCGTTGCTGGAGGCTTCACCGTTAAACTGCTGCCAGCTGAACTCAATGCCCGCCGCTTTTAACGTTTTCTGTGTGCGTTCACCAATCAGTTTCCAGACGATGTCATCGGCGACCAAAAATGCATGCTGGCCCAGCTCGGCCACATAGGTCCCCAATTCATCCAGCACACCTGCACCCTGAACATACTTACGCGGAGAAGAAAAAATGAATTTACTCATAGCGACAACTCCTTGATGTGAGAAAAGCCGTTAACGATAAAGTGACACAGATAAATGACGGAGATTTAACCATTACTGGCAAGTTGAGAATTATTATCAATTACTGACGGAAGGTAACTATCGTCAAGATGTTGCGGCAAGGTTAAGATAGCGGCGAACTGACAGGGAGCTCGCCATGACACTGATATTTTCATTTCTTTTTGCCATTACTATTCTGACGTTAACGCCAGGCTTTGATACCGCGCTGGTGCTGCGTTCCGCAGCCGCGCAAGGCTGGAAACGGGCATCAGCCACCGCATTGGGTGTCACCATGGGCTGTCTGGTGTGGGGCGTTGCGGTGGGACTGGGTCTCGGCGCGCTGCTGCTGGCTTCCGAAATGGCGTATAACCTGTTGAAGTGGGTCGGCGCCGCCTATCTGCTCTATCTCGGCATTAAACTGCTGCTGAATCCCCGCACCCAGGCGGAAGAGAGTCAGAGTGTGCAGGGCAAAGAGCAAAGCTATTTCGCCTGCTTCTCGCGAGGATTATTCGGCAATCTGTTAAATCCGAAAGTCGGTGTGTTTTATGTCACTTTCCTGCCACAGTTTATTCCGGCCGGTGCGTCAGTGGCGCTATGGTGCACCCTGATGGCGTTAACGCATATGATGATTGGCCTGGTATGGAATGCGATATTGATTGGCGGCAGTCAGTATTTTGCGGCGCATCTGCGTCGTCCAACAGTGCTGAAAGTGATGGATCGTTTGGCGGGCTGTGTGTTTATCGGTTTCGCCGCGAAGCTGGCGCTGTCGCGGCGTTAAGCATTACGGCTTGCGTGCCACCAGTACCGCGCGTAGCGGTGCTGGATAACCTTCAATGGTTTTGCTGCTGTCGTTAGGATCAAGGAACTCGGCCAGTGATTCGCTGGTCATCCAGCTGGTGCGACGTTGCTCTTCCACTGACGTCACCGCGTAATCCGCGATGCGCACATCGACAAATCCACACTTCTCCAGCCAGCCCTTCAACGCGGCAGCGGACGGAATAAAGTAAACGTTGCGCATCTGCGCATAGCGTTCACCCGGCACCAGAACGGTGTTTTCATCGCCCTCAACGACCAGCGTTTCCAGCACCAGCTCTCCCTCGCTCACCAGCTGGTTTTTCAACTGCAATAAATGATCGAGCGGCGAGCGGCGGTGATACAGCACACCCATCGAAAACACCGTGTCGAAAGCCTGCAAGGCGGGCAGTTGTTCGATGCCAAGTGGCAGCAGATGGGCGCGACGATCGTCTCCCAGCAGCTTACGCACCGCTTCGAACTGACACAGGAACAGCTGCATCGGATCGATGCCGACCACCAGCTTCGCGCCTGCGCCGATCATGCGCCACATGTGATAGCCGCTACCGCAGCCGACATCCAGCACCGTGCGGTGGGTTAATGGCGAGATATGCGGCAGCACGCGATCCCATTTCCAGTCCGAGCGCCATTCGGTATCAATCTCGGTGCCGTAAAGGGAATAAGGACCTTTGCGCCAGGGCATCAGGTTGCGCAACAGGTTTTCAATACCAAGACGTTGGCGATCGGTGAGATCGTCAGCCGTGGCCGTGACGCTGTTGACCAGATCCAGCGTTTGCGGGTTCAGCAGCGGCAGGTAATCCACTGACTTTTCCCAGTCGCGGAATTTACCGTGCAGATTCTCGCGCTGCCAGGCTGCGACTTGTGCGGGTAAAACTTCCAGCCAGCTCGCCAATGGGCCGGTGGCGATTTGCTGATAAAAACGGCCAAAATCAATCATTTCAACGCTACCAAAGAACCAAAGTTAAAGCACTGGAACCACAATTCCGCATGGGCAAAACCGGCGTCTTTCAGACGCGCTTTATGCGCTTCTACACTGTCGGTGAGCATGACGTTTTCTAGCATGCTGCGTTTCTGGCTGATTTCCAGTTCGCTATAACCGTTAGCACGCTTGAAGTCGTGATGCATGTTGAACAGCAGTTCGCCCACTTCGCCATCTTCAAAGCTGAATTTCTCAGACAGCACCAGCGCACCGCCGGGGTTCAGGCCTTTAGCGATCTTTTTCAGCAGTTCCAGGCGCGCAGGCGGCTCAAGAAATTGCAGAGTAAAGTTCAGCACCACCATTGAAGCATTCTCAATATGGATATCCTGAATATCCGCTTCAATCACCTGCACCGGCGTATCTGCGCGGAAGGCATCAATATGGCGGCGGCAACGCTCCACCATCGCCGGAGAGTTATCCACGGCAATAATCTGGCAGCCCGGCACATGAATATTACGGCGCACTGAGAGCGTGGCGGCACCCAGCGAGCAGCCGAGATCGTAAACCTGGCTATCAGGCTTCACAAAGCGTTCTGCCAGCATGCCAATCATCGAAATGATGTTGGAATAACCCGGCACCGAGCGCTGAATCATATCGGGAAAGACTTCAGCCACGCGCTCGTCAAAGGTCCAGTCACCCAGCTTATCGATGGGTGCGGAAAATAGCGTATCGCGGTCAGACATAATGAAAAGTCCGGAGAGAGGAATCGGAAAGGGCGCTATTCTGTCAGAAAGTCCCGCAGGCTGCACCCGCTTTGAGTTTAGAACAAGCTGCTTTGTTGCGGCCAGTCGGGCAGATTGCGCAGCGAAGGCTCAAGTTGCAGCAACTGAGGCCACAGCGCCTGCAGTAAGGGGAACACTTCGCCCATATCCGGCGTATGGATAAACAGCATCGGATCGCTGTCCGCCTGCCATTCTGCCAGTTTGTTTTGCCACGGCTGAAACAGCGGCACGCTCTCTTCCACGCTGTCACTGCCGATAAAGCGCACCATCGGTTGCGAACCGCTGCGCACGGCATGCGGTGGCACGCGCGGTTTTTTCGCCCGGGCGTCCACGGCGGCGGCGCTTTGCGAAGTCGAGGCGTGCACCGGACGGCTATCGAGGATCACGCGATTCACGCCGCGTTCCAGCAGGCCACGGTTGAACGCGCGCTCAGCCTCGCCTTTGGCAAAAAACTGCTCGTGGCGCACTTCAACGCCGTAACTAAACCCGCGCGGCAGGCTATCGAGGAACAGCCACAAGTCTTTCAGTTGCGTGGGTGAGAAGGTCGCCGGCAGTTGCAGCCAATACTGCCCGATGCGCTGGCTCAACGGATCGAGCAAGCGGAAGAATTCGTTCAGCAGTTCATCGCAGTTCCGAAGCGCGGCTTTGTGGCTGATGCTGTTGGGAAATTTAAAGCAGAAGCGAAAGTCATCGTGAGTCATATCGCGCCAGCGCATCACTGCTTCCGGCGAGGGCAGCGCATACAGCGTGGTGTTGCCTTCCACGCAGTCAAACAGCTGGGCGTAATCCGCCAGGGTTTCCAGCCCATACTGCTTCCAGCGGGGATGCTGCCATTGTGGTAATCCAATGCGAAGTGTCAAACGCGGCTCCTGATCCTTTTACGGGCGGGAATAGGCCGGGTAATGTACCCTGTTTTGGTGTCGGCAGGAAAATCCGCGCGATAAACCGCAATGTTTTGCCCGCTTTGATCTGGCTCTACTTATCCTGCCTGGGTTTTTCCATTATAATAGCTGCCTTTTTTGCGACAGCATCTCAGAAGGTTACGCGGCCTGATGCTGTCTGGCAGCAGCGGCGAAGTTAAAAGGATACGTTATGCGTACAGAATATTGCGGACAGCTCAATCTGTCTCACGTGGGTCAGCAAGTCACTCTCTGCGGTTGGGTTAACCGCCGTCGCGATCTGGGCAGCCTGATTTTTATCGATATGCGCGACCGTGAAGGTATCGCTCAGGTATTCTTCGACGCCGATCATCAGGACGCTTTCCAGCTGGCCTCTGAGCTGCGTAACGAATTCTGTATCCAGATCACCGGCACCGTGCGTGCGCGTGAAGAGAAAAACCGCAACGGCGATATGGCCACCGGCGATGTCGAAGTGTTTGCCCATGCGCTGAACATCATCAACCGCGCTGAACCTCTGCCGCTGGACTCTAACCAGACCAACAGCGAAGAAGCGCGTCTGACCTATCGCTATCTGGACCTGCGTCGTCCGGAAATGGCACAGCGTCTGAAAACCCGTGCGAAAATCACCAGCTTCGTGCGTCGCTTTATGGATAACGAGGGCTTCCTCGATATCGAAACCCCGATGCTGACCAAAGCCACGCCAGAAGGTGCGCGTGACTATCTGGTGCCAAGCCGCGTGCACAAAGGCAAATTTTACGCGCTGCCGCAGTCCCCACAGCTGTTCAAACAGTTGCTGATGATGTCCGGTTTCGATCGCTATTATCAGATCGTTAAATGCTTCCGTGATGAAGACTTGCGTGCAGACCGTCAGCCAGAATTCACCCAAATCGACGTGGAAACCTCTTTCATGACCGCCGAGCAGGTGCGTGAAAAGATGGAGCGTCTGATTCGTGAACTGTGGATCGACGTGAAAGGCGTGGATCTCGGTGACTTCCCGCAAATGACTTTTGCTGAAGCTATGAACCGTTACGGTTCTGACAAACCCGATCTGCGCAACCCAATGGAGCTGGTGGACGTGGCTGACCTGCTGAAAAGCGTGGAATTCCAGGTGTTCGCTGGCCCGGCTAACGATCCGAAAGGTCGTGTTGCCGCGCTGCGTGTGCCGGGTGGCGCAGCGCTGACGCGTAAGCAGATTGATGAGTACACCAAATTTGTTGAGATCTATGGCGCTAAAGGTTTGGCGTGGATGAAGATCAACGAGCGTGCAAAAGGCTTCGAGGGTGTACAGAGCCCGGTGGCGAAGTTCCTGACGCCTGAAATCGTTGAAGCGATTCTGAACCGCACCACTGCACAAGATGGCGATCTGATCTTCTTTGGCGCTGACCGTGCCAAAATTGTCACTGATGCGCTGGGTGCACTGCGTCTGAAAGTGGGCCGTGATCTGAAGATTACTGACGAAAGCATGTGGGCACCGCTGTGGGTCATCGACTTCCCAATGTTTGAAGCGGATGAAGAAGGCGGTCTGGCTGCGATGCACCACCCGTTCACCTCGCCTAAAGAACTGACGGCTGAACAGCTGGCGGTCGACCCGACGCAGGCCGTGGCGAACGCTTACGATATGGTGATCAATGGCTACGAAGTGGGTGGCGGTTCCGTGCGTATCCACAACGGCAACATGCAGCAGACCGTATTCAGCATTCTCGGTATTACCGAAGAAGAGCAGCGCGAGAAGTTTGGCTTCCTGTTGGATGCCCTGAAATACGGCACACCACCGCACGCGGGCCTGGCATTTGGTCTGGACCGTCTGACCATGCTGCTGACCGGCACCGACAACATCCGTGATGTTATCGCGTTCCCGAAAACCACTGCAGCGGCGTGCCTGATGACCGAAGCGCCAAGCGAAGCCAACCCGGCAGCGTTGTTGGATCTCGGCATTCTGGTGGCTCCGAAGAAAGAAAAGTCAGAGAACAAGTAATGGGCTATAAACATCCGGTTTCAGTGCTGGTGGTGATTTTTGCGCGAGATACTGGCCGGGTGTTAATGCTGCAGCGACGGGATGATGAAAGTTTCTGGCAATCCGTAACGGGCAGCCTCGAAGCGGGTGAGAGCCCGCGTCAGGCGGCACAGCGCGAAGTGTCAGAAGAGCTGGGTATCGACGTTGCGGGCGAACAGCTGGTGCTGGACGATTGCCACAAACACATTGAGTTTGAAATCTTCCCGCACTATCGCCATCGCTACGCACCTGGTATCACGCACAACCGCGAACATTGGTTCCGGCTGGCACTCCCGCAAGAGCGTGACCTGCTGCTCACCGAGCATCTCGCCGCGCGCTGGCTCGATCCTGCCGCTGCCGCAGCCCTGACCAAGTCCTGGAGTAATCGCCAGGCAATCGAAGAATTTACCTGAATGCCCGCCGCCGCGCGTTTTTCCGGCGACGAATCAGCTAGATTTCATTTATCCTGCGCAGAGTTTCAACCCTGCGCCCTAATATTGAACAGTCGAGCGTAATCGGCGCAGCGAGGTCGGTTACCGCCAGCGCGCAGCAACCGGAGCGTACTTTTGTACGTGAGGATTGCGAGCACTGCCGGGAATCGAGATCGCAAGTAAGATAGCTCGTGCGAAATAAAAGATCGGAGAAATACTCAAGATGGCTGGACATAGTAAGTGGGCAAATACAAAGCACCGCAAGGCGGCGCAGGACGCTAAGCGCGGTAAAATCTTCACCAAGATCATCCGTGAGCTGGTGACCGCAGCGAAACTGGGCGGCGGCGATGCCGGCTCGAACCCGCGTCTGCGCGCAGCAATGGACAAAGCCCTGTCCAACAACATGACCCGTGACACCATGAACCGTGCGATTGCACGCGGCGTGGGCGGCGAAGATGATTCCAACATGGAAACCATCATCTATGAAGGTTACGGTCCAGGCGGCTCAGCGGTGATGATCGAGTGTCTGAGTGACAACCGTAACCGTACCGTGGGCGAAGTGCGTCACGCCTTCACCAAAACCGGTGGCAACCTCGGCACCGACGGTTCCGTTTCTTACCTGTTCAGCAAAAAGGGTGTGATCTCCTTTGCGCCAGGCCTGGATGAAGATGCGGTCATGGAAGCGGCGCTGGAAGCCGGTGCGGAAGACGTGGTGAGTTACGACGACGGTGCGATTGATGTGTTCACCGCGTGGGAAGAGTTGGGTGCGGTGCGTGATGCGCTGGAAGCCGGTGGCCTGAAGGCGGATACCGCTGAAGTCTCAATGATCCCTTCCACCAAAGCGGAAATGGATGCGGAAACCGCACCGAAACTGCTGCGTCTGATCGACATGCTGGAAGATTGCGACGATGTGCAGGAAGTTTATCATAATGGTGAAATTTCTGATGAGGTCGCGGAAACGCTGTAATGGCGTTTTCCATTAACCTCACAGCCGGAGGCGCGTAGTGGCGATCATTCTCGGGATTGACCCCGGCTCGCGCGTCACCGGTTACGGTGTGATTCGTCAGGTTGGCCGCCAGCTCAGCTATCTGGGCAGCGGCTGCATCCGCACCAACGTCACCGATCTACCCTCTCGCCTCAAATTGATTTACGCCGGGGTGACAGAAATCATCACCCAATTCTCGCCAGACTATTTTGCTATCGAGCAGGTATTTATGGCGAAGAATGCGGACTCAGCGCTTAAGCTGGGCCAGGCGCGTGGCGCAGCGATTGTCGCGGCAGTGAATCTCGATTTGCCGGTGTTCGAATATGCCGCACGTCAGGTCAAACAAACGGTAACCGGCACCGGTGGGGCAGAAAAAAGTCAGGTTCAGCACATGGTGCGCACCTTGCTGAAACTGCCCGCTAACCCACAAGCTGATGCCGCTGATGCGCTGGCGATTGCCATCACCCATTGTCACCTGAGCCAAAACACCACGCGATTGAGTGACGCTAAGCTGGTGATGACGCGTGGGCGATTGCGGTCCGGCTGACGAAAACCCAAACATTGAAGGCTGGATATTGATCCAGCCTTTTTTATGATATAAATACCCGTCATATTTCCACTGGCTGATGCGCGAGCTACCCTTGTTCACCTGAATCACTGACCTCAGTGCGTTCATCGTCATGCGCTCGCTTGCCGCTTTAACGTCAGCGGAAATCAATCAGGTATTTTTAGGATTACATAAGGAACTGCTCAGGTGATTGGTCGCTTACGAGGCAATATTCTGGAAAAACAGCCGCCGCTGGTGTTGATTGAGGCGCACGGTGTGGGTTATGAAGTGCACATGCCAATGACCTGCTTCTACGAGCTGCCGGAGATCAATCAGGAAGCGATTATCTTCACCCAGTTTGTGGTGCGTGAAGATGCGCAGCTGCTGTTCGGCTTCAATAACAAACAAGAGCGTGCGCTGTTCCGTGAACTGGTGAAAGTCAATGGCGTGGGGCCAAAACTGGCACTGGCAATCCTTTCTGGCATGTCAGCACAACAGTTTGTGACCGCCGTTGAGCGTGAAGAGATCGCGTCATTGATCAAGTTGCCTGGCGTCGGCAAGAAAACCGCCGAGCGTCTGGTGGTGGAGATGAAAGACCGCTTTAAAGGCATGCACGGCGATCTGTTTGGCAGTGTCTCGACCTTCACATTGACCACGCCGTCTGAAGCGCCAGCCGCGAATGATGCTGAGGCCGAAGCGGTTGCTGCACTGGTGGCGCTGGGTTATAAACCGCAAGAAGCCAGCCGCATGATCAGTAAAGTCGGCAAACCTGATGCGGATTGCGAAACCCTGATCCGTGAAGCTCTGCGCGCAGCTATTTGAGGTAATGCATGATTGAAGCCGATCGCCTGGTCTCGGGCGTCTCTATAAATGAAGAAGAGAGCCTCGACCGTGCCATTCGTCCTAAGCTCCTGGCGGAATACGTGGGGCAACCGCAGGTGCGCGAGCAGATGGAGATTTTCATCAAAGCAGCGCAACTGCGTGGCGATGCGCTGGACCATCTGCTGATTTTCGGCCCGCCGGGATTAGGTAAAACCACGCTGGCTAACATTGTGGCGAATGAGATGGGCGTGAATTTACGTACCACTTCTGGTCCGGTGCTGGAGAAGGCAGGCGATCTGGCTGCGATGCTGACCAACCTCGAACCTCATGACGTGCTGTTTATCGATGAGATTCACCGCTTATCACCGGTGGTGGAAGAGGTGCTCTATCCGGCGATGGAAGACTATCAGCTGGATATTATGATTGGCGAAGGCCCAGCGGCGCGCTCAATCAAACTTGATTTGCCCCCCTTTACCCTGATTGGCGCCACCACGCGCGCGGGCTCGCTGACCTCGCCGCTGCGCGATCGCTTTGGTATTGTGCAACGCCTTGAATTTTACAACGTACCGGATCTGCAACACATCGTCAGCCGCAGTGCAGCGTGCTTAGGATTGGCATTGAGTGAAGAGGGCGCGTTAGAAGTGGCGCGCCGTGCCCGTGGTACACCTCGCATCGCCAACCGTTTATTGCGTCGCGTACGCGATTACGCCGAAGTTCGCGCCAACGGTGTGATGAGTGGTGAAGTCTCTGCCAGCGCACTCGATATGCTCAACGTCGATAATCAGGGCTTCGATTACATGGACCGCAAGCTGTTGCTGGCGATCATCGACAAGTTCTCGGGTGGTCCGGTGGGGTTGGATAACCTGGCGGCGGCGATTGGTGAAGAACGGGAAACCATTGAAGATGTGATTGAACCCTTCCTGATTCAACAAGGATTCATTCAGCGCACGCCGCGCGGCCGTCTGGCCACGCAGCATGCCTACAAGCATTTCGGCATCAGCCGCGACGAGTAATGCTGGCGTTCGTCCGGCTGCGCGATTTCACGATCGGGCATTCGCTAAGGGGCCATTAATGGCCCCTTTATTACGCTGCCGGCTTTTTAGCCATACTGAAGATGAACAGCACAGCGGCGCACAGCACCACGGAAGGGCCGGCGGGTGTATCGTAAGTGGCGGAGAATGTCAGTCCACCGGTGACCGCCAGAATACCGATAATCACCGCAAAACCGGCCATCTGTTCCGGTGAACGGGAGAAACGACGTGCGGTGGCAGCGGGAATAATCAACAGTGAGGTGATAATCAGTGCACCGACAAACTTCATTGCCACACCAATGGTCAAGGCGGTGACCAGCATCAGCATCAGGCGCGTGCGTTGAATGTTGACGCCATCCACTTGAGCCAATTCCGGGCTGATGGTCATCGACAGCAGTGAGCGCCACTGCCATGCCATCACCGCCAGTACAATGGCCACGCCAGCGCCCATCATCCACAAATCATCCGGTGTCACCGCCAGCAGATCGCCAAACAGATACGCCATTAAATCGACGCGTACACCCTGCATCAGGCTGACTACCACCAAACCCAGCGACAGCGCGCTGTGCGCCATAATACCGAGTAACGTATCAATGGCCAGATGCGGACGACGCTCCAGCCACACTAAGCCCAGAGCCAGAAATACAGTCACCAGAATCACTGCATAATAGGGATTCACATTGAGCAGCAGACCAAAGGCCACGCCGAGCAGCGAAGCGTGCGCGAGGGTATCGCCGAAATAAGACATGCGGCGCCAGACCACAAACGAGCCAAGCGGACCCGCCGCCAGCGCCAGCAGCACGCCACCGAGCCAGCCGGGTAATAACAATTCAATCATGACGGACCATTTCCTTTGCGCAGCACAATGCGTCCCTGTAAATCGTGACGGTGATTATGATGATGGCGATAAATAGCCAATTGCTGCGCGCCACGTGGGCCGAACATGGCGATAAATTCTGGATGCTGCGACACCGCTTCTGGCGTACCGGAACAGCAGATGTGGTGGTTGAGGCACAGTACCTCGTCAGTTTTTGCCATCACCAGATGTAGATCGTGCGAAACCATTAGCACGCCACAGTTGAGCTCCTGACGAAGCTGATCGATCAAATCGTAGAGCGCCACTTGCCCATTTACGTCAACCCCTTGCGTAGGTTCATCTAACACCAGTAACTGGGGTTGATTGAGCAGGGCACGCGCCAGCAGTACGCGCTGGGTTTCACCACCTGAGAGTTTTTGCAGAGGCGCATTCAGCAGATGTCCGGCCTGCACGCGTTTCAAAGCCGGGAGAATAGCATCTCGCTTGCTGCCACGCGTCAGACGCATAAAACGTTCAACGGTGATCGGCAACGTCGGGTCAATGTGCAACTTCTGAGGCACGTAGCCAATGCGTAAACCGGGGGTGCGTTTGACGCTACCCCCTGTAGGCGTAAGAAGGCCGAGCACCGTCCGGACCAGCGTCGATTTGCCCGCGCCGTTCGGCCCAAGCAGCGTAAGTATTTTCCCTGGCTCCAGTGTCAGGCTAATACCTGCTAGCACAGGGCGCTGGGAAAACTTGACGGAGATGTTTTCAAGTGTAACAAGTGACGACATATTATTTACGGGTTGCATTGAATTTCGAATGTTATAATATCACATTCCATCAACAGGTCACGATGGAATGACGCATTATGTTACACATTAAGCAGCGCTTCGCTTTCACTCTTCCTGCTGCGGCTCTCGCCGCCGCCTGCGCGATGCCCGCGCACTCAGCCGTAGTGGCTTCAATCAAACCGATCGGATTTATCGCAGCGGCCATTGCAGATGGCGTGACGCCAGTGGAAGTGCTGTTGCCCGATGGCGCTTCAGAGCACGATTATGCTTTACGTCCTTCTGATGTAAAACGTATTAAAAACGCGGACTTAGTGGTATGGGTTGGACCAGAAATGGAGGCGTTTCTGACCAAGTCAGCGGCAGAGTTACCTGAGGCTAAAAATCTCGAAATAGCGGCGATGCCAGGGGTGAAACCGCTACTGATTCGTGGTGGTGAAGACGAGGACGAACATGAGCACGGTCACGATCATGAGCATGACTCAGATAAGTCTGATGACCAGGAGCCGTCTCATACACACCACCACCATGGTGAGTTTAATATGCACCTGTGGATGTCACCTGAGATTGCGCGACAATCTGCGGTTGCAATCCACGGAAAATTATTGGAACTTATGCCGCAAAGCAGAGCCAAACTTGACGCGAACCTGCAGCAGTTTGAAGCAGAATTAGCAGATGCGGATAAGCATATTGGCGCGCAGCTTGCCCCCGTTAAGAGTAAGGGTTATTTCGTTTTTCACGATGCTTACAGCTACTTTGAAAAACACTACGGTTTGTCCCCTGCTGGACATTTCACCGTCAACCCTGAGATCCAACCGGGCGCCCAGCGTTTACATCAAATACGAACACAGTTGGTTGAGCAAAAAGCCGTATGCGTTTTTGCTGAACCACAATTCAGGCCGGCCGTCATCGATGCCGTGTCTCGCGGAACCAACGTGCGCAAAGGCACACTTGACCCGCTGGGCATGGGAATCAGCTTAACCAAAGACAGCTATGTGAAATTCCTCTCACAGTTGTCGAGCCAGTATGCGAGCTGCCTGAATGGAGCATAGAGGAATAAGTAAAAGTGCAGCAGATAGCCCGCTCTGTCGCCCTCGCATTTAATAATTTGCCGCGTCCCCACCGCGTTATGCTGGGTTCATTAACCGTTATCACGTTGGCCGTCGCTGTCTGGCGGCCTTACGTTTACCATCCCCATGATGTTGCCCCCATCGTGAAAGACATCACGCTGGACAAAAACGAACTGCGCACGCTGTTACCCGAAGCCAGTGAGCCGATTGATCAGACCACGGTTGAACCGGAAGAAGAGATTCCGGCCGATGACATCGATAAAGATGTGCAGAACAACCCGAATCAACACGATTACACCGTTTCCTCTGGCGATACCCTGAGCAGCGCACTGAATCAGTACGGTATTGATCTCAGTGATATCAATGCGTTAGTCAATAGCGATAAAGATTTCCGTAACCTGCGCGTCGGTCAGCAACTCAGTTGGACGTTGGATGCGGATGGTCAACTGCAAAACTTTACCTGGGAAGTGGATCGCCGTGAAACCCGCACTTACGAGCGCCAGCCGAATGGCAGCTTTAAGATGCAGCAGGAGATGCAAAAGGGCGAGTGGCAAAATAGTGTGCTGAAAGGTGAAGTGCGTGGCAGCTTTGGTGCCAGCGCCCAGCGTGCAGGCTTGACAAGTGCTGAAACCAGCAATGTTATCAAAGCCATGCAGTGGCAGATGGATTTCCGCAAACTGCGCGCCGGTGACGATTTTAGCGTGCTGATGTCACGCGAGATGCTGGATGGCAAAAGTGCGCAGAGCCAGCTGCTCGGCGTGCGTCTGCGTACCGGTGGCAAAGATTACTACGCGTTCCGCGCGGAAGATGGCAAATTCTACGATCGTAACGGCTCAGGCCTTGCCCGTGGTTTTATGCGCTTCCCGACGGTGAAACAGTATCGTGTTTCCTCCAACTTTAATCCGCGCCGTCTTAACCCGGTAACGGGCCGCATCGCACCACATAAGGGTGTCGATTTCGCGCTGCCGATCGGTACACCGGTATTGGCCGTGGGTGATGGTGAAGTGGTGATGGTCAAAAATGGCGGGGCGGCGGGTAACTACGTGGCCATTCGTCACGGTCGTCAGTATATGACCCGTTATATGCACCTGAGTAAGGCGCTGGTGAAACCAGGACAGAAAGTGAAGCGCGGTGACCGTATTGCGCTGTCAGGCAACACCGGGCGTTCTACAGGGCCACATCTGCATTACGAAGTGTGGATCAACAATCAGGCCGTCAATCCACTCACGGCGAAACTGCCGCGTATGGAAGGGCTGACTGGTAAAGATCGCAGCAATTATCTGGCGGACGTGAAGAGTTATCTGCCACAGCTGGCACTGAAATAACCCATTTCTGTAGCCAATAGTGAAAAAACCGACGAATTATTCGTCGGTTTTTTGCTATCTGACGCATGATGATTGCAAAATTAACCACCGTCACTATCATTGTCCCGTCATTGTCAGAGGCGAGTGCATGGAAACCCGAAAGAAAAATAACAGTGAATTTATTCCCGTTTTTCAACGTTCTTTTTTAAAACCGAAATACTGGGGCAATTGGCTGGCGATTGGTGCGCTGGCGGGCATGGCAATGCTGCCTGCCAAAGTGCGCGACCCGATTTTGGGTGGATTGGGGCGGTTTGCCGGTAAGCTGGCAAAAAGTGCGCGTCGTCGTGCGTTGATCAATCTCTATTATTGCCTGCCGGAGTTAAGCGAAGCACAGCGCGAAGAGATTGCTGATCGTATGTTTGCCACCGCGCCACAGGCGATGGTGATGATGGCTGAGTTGGGGATGCGCGATCCGGCTCGTGTGCGCCAACGCGTTGACTGGCACGGCCGTGAAATTATCGAAGCCCTGCAGGCCAACAAAGAGAACGTGATTTTTCTGGTGCCGCATGGTTGGGCCGTGGATATCCCGGCGATGCTGCTGGCGTCAGAGGGCCAGATGATGGCGGCCATGTTCCATAATCAGAGCGATCCGCTGCTGGATTATGTGTGGAACACCGTACGGCGTCGCTTTGGTGGCCGCATGCATGCACGTAATGACGGCATTAAGCCATTTATCGCCTCGGTGCGTCAGGGCTATTACGGTTACTATCTGCCGGACCAGGATCACGGCCCGGAGCACAGTGAATTTGTGGATTTCTTTGCCACCTATAAAGCAACACTGCCAGCGGTCGGCCGATTGATGAAAGTGTGTCGCGCGCGCGTGGTGCCACTGTTTCCGGTGTACAACAGCGAGGCCCATCGTCTGGAAATCTATGTGCGTCCGCCGATGGACGATTTGCTGGATGCCGACGATAACACCCTGGCGCGGCGAATGAATGAGGAAGTTGAGATATTTGTGCGGCCGCATCCAGAGCAATACACCTGGATTTTAAAGCTGCTGAAAACGCGTAAAGAAGGGGATATTGAACCTTATGCGCGTAAGGAGCTTTATCCTCGCAAGAAATAACGAAGGGGCCGATTGGCCCCTTTGATTATTCTACCGCTTCGACGTGGCTGCGCCGGATACGTTCACGCAGGAACAGTGTGACCAGGCCAAACCACAGCACACCCGCCGCAAAGTTGATGCCGCTGAACCATGGCGTGCCACCACTGAAGTAGCCTGCTTTCGCCAGTTCAATCCCGATGGCCAATGTCAGAATACTGATCATTCCCAGCATGGCTGCCACGCTGCCTTTACCTTCGCTGCTGGAATACAGCGTCAGACGATACAGACCGGCGTTGACCATGCCCGCACCAAAGGCATACAGACTTAATCCTGCGGTCAGCAGCAGGTAGGTATGGCTGTCGAGCAGGTTAGCCAGCAACGAGATGCTTAAACCCAGCAGAATCGGCCACGCCGCGAATTTGACCGGCTGCTCGATGGGAACGCGACCCGCCAGTTTACCCAGCGTCAGGTTGCCAGCGATCATGGCAAGGAACACTGGCAGTTGCAGCAACGCATACTCCATGCGCGATAAGCCCTCGTCATGCATCAGAATCACGGGCGACAGGGCAACCCAGGTCAGAATCGGAATAAACACCAGGCCAATAGCGAAAGATCCATACATCACCTGACGATCGCGTGCCAGACGGACATAGGCGCGTGCCAGATTCGGCAGGGCAATGGAGTGGCTACTATCGCCAGCGGTTTCCGGCATGATGCGCCACAGCACCACAAAAGCCACCACGCTACAAATCGCAAACAGCCAGAACATGCTGCGCCATTCACCCACGGTCAACCAGGCGGCACCCGCCAGCGGACCGGCCAGCGGGGCTAAGAGGGCCACGTTGGCCATTAGCGCCATCATGCGCACCGCTAAAGCCTCATCAAACGCTTCCTGCACGGCGGCATAACTGACTGCACCGATAAAGCACAGGCTGATGCCCTGAATAAAGCGCAGGGTGACAAACTGTTCGATGTTCGTGACCCAGGTGGTCAGAATGCAGGCCGCAGCAAAGAACAGAATGCCGAACAGCAGGACTGGACGGCGACCATATTTGTCCGAGAGCGGGCCGAGCAGCCACTGCAGCACCACGCCGCCCATCAGATAAGCAGTAAGAGAAGTCGACACCCATTCCGGGCCGACGTTGAATTCAGAAGTGACCAGCAGCATGCCGGGCTGAATCATGTCATGGGCGATGTAAGTCGCGAACTCAAACAACACCAGCGCGAGCGGGAACAGCAGCACCCGTCCGGTGAGTTGGGTAATCGGTTGATAGCGGGCCATCTGGCCTCCTTGTCAGAAAAAATAAAAACGCGACTGCCAGGCAGTCGCGTTTATCCATGTTGTTACAGCCGCTGTGAGTGGTGCGTGAGCGTTTAGTCTACGCGCAGAACACGGCTGGTGTTGGTGGTGCCGGTGGTTGCCATCACGTCGCCCTGGGTGACAATCACCAGGTCGCCCGAGACGAGGAAACCTTTGTCGCGCAGCAGGTTCACTGCATCATGCGCGGCGGCTACACCATCATTGTTGCTGTCGAAGTAAACCGGTGTCACGCCGCGATACAGCGCAGTCAGGTTCAATGTACGTTCGTGACGTGACATAGCGAAGATCGGCAGGCCAGAAGTGATACGTGACGTCATCAGCGCAGTACGGCCCGATTCGGTCATGGTGATGATGGCAGAAACCCCCTGCAGGTGGTTGGCTGCATACATCGCGGACATCGCAATCGCTTCTTCCACGTTGTCGAACTGCACTTCAAGACGGTGCTTAGACACGTTGACGCTTGGGATTTTTTCCGCACCGAGACACACTTTCGCCATCGCAGACACGGTCTCCGCTGGATACTGACCGGCAGCGGTTTCTGCTGACAGCATCACGGCATCGGTACCATCCAGCACGGCGTTCGCCACGTCCATCACTTCAGCACGGGTTGGCATCGGGTTGGTGATCATCGACTCCATCATCTGCGTGGCGGTGATGATGGTACGGTTCAGCTGACGCGCACGACGAATCAACGCCTTCTGGATCCCTACCAGTTCTGGATCGCCAATTTCAACGCCGAGGTCGCCACGCGCGACCATCACCACGTCAGAGGCGAGAATGATATCATCCATCGCTTCCTGAGACGCAACGGCTTCTGCACGTTCGACTTTGGCCACCAGTTTGGCATCACAACCTGCATCGCGCGCCAGTCGGCGAGCGTAGTTCATGTCTTCACCATTTCGCGGGAATGACACGGCCAGGTAATCCACGCCGATTTTCGCGGCGGTAATGATATCGACTTTATCTTTCTCCGTCAGCGCTTCGGCAGACAAACCGCCGCCGAGTTTATTGATGCCTTTATTGTTGGAGAGCGGGCCGCCGACGGTGACTTCGGTGAAGACTTTCACACCCTGAACTTCCAGCACCTTCAACTGTACACGACCATCATCCAGCAGCAGGATGTCGCCCGGCACCACGTCTTCTGGCAGGCCTTTGTAGTCGATACCGACTTTCTCTTTATCACCTTCGCCTTTGCCCATATCCGCATCCAGCAGGAAGCGATCGCCAACATTCAGGAAGACTTTGCCTTCTTTGAAGGTGGAAACACGAATTTTTGGACCTTGCAGGTCGCCCAGAATCGCCACGTGACGGCCAAGCTTAGCGGCAATCTCACGCACCTTGTTGGCGCGCATCTGGTGGTCTTCCGGGGTACCGTGGGAGAAATTGAGTCGCACCACGTTCGCGCCCGCCGCGATGATTTTTTCGAGGTTATTGTCGCGATCGGTGGCTGGGCCGAGGGTAGTTACGATCTTGGTTCTTCTGAGACGTCTTGACATGAAGGACTCCGTTGACAAAGGTTCGTGTCACTCTCAAGGGGACACGGTGTAATCGCATATTCTATATGATCGATGGGCTGTGATTCGACTCACATTGTGAATGTGATGTTAATTATTTTACTGCAACCGCTTTTCCAGGCGCGAATCTTTGAGCGCTTCTTTCACCCGTTTCAGGTTTTCGCGGAAAGCCGCGCCACGCTCAAGGGTAAAACCTGTCGCCAAAACATCAACCACGGTTAATTGCGCAAGGCGGGAAACCATCGGCAGGTAGATATCCGTATCTTCAGGTACATCGAGCGTCAGTGCGAGGGTTGCTTCTGCCGCAAGGGGTGAACCCGGAGAGGTGATAGCCAGTACTGTGGAAGCGTTTACACGCGCCAGGCGAGCCAGTTCTATCATATTTTTGGTTCGACCAGTATGTGATATGAGAACAAAAACGTCATTTGGTCCACTATTTATGCAACTCATGCGCTGGATCACAATATCCTCTGACCAGATGACCGGCAGATTAAAGCGCAGGAATTTATTGGTCGCGTCGTGCGCCACAACCGCAGAGGCGCCGAGACCAAAAAAGGCGATTTTTTGGGCCTGAGTCAGGGCTAGAACCGCTTGATCAATGACCTGAAGATCCAGTTGTTGGCGCACATGACTTAAGCCGGCGAGGGCGGAATCAAAAATCTTGTGGCTGTAACTTTCAACGCTGTCATTTTCTTCCACATCGCGGCTGACCCAGTTCGGGGTCTTCGCCAGACTTTGCGCCAGGCGTAACTTGAAGTCGGGGAAGCCGCGCGTGCCCATACGATGGCAGAAGCGATTCACTGTCGGTTCGCTAACGTCGGCGGCGCGGGCGAGGGTGGCGATGCTGGAGTGCATTGCCTGCTGCGGAGCGGCCAGAATCTGTTCTGCCACTTTCCGTTCTGATTTGCTCAGCGCGTTAAGTTGCGCCTGAATATGTTCCAGCATGTCGTTAACCCGATGCGCCTCAATCACTTTCGTCGCGTTCATCACCTGATAAAACGCTGCCAATTCACAACAATATACCGTGTAATACACCCTCGCACGCAGCAGCGGACAAATGTAAGCGCGTTTTTTTTGTCATACTTTGATCGTTGCCGGGTTTTATCCCGACAAACATCGAAACAGAAAAAGCGTGAAAAGCGCACACCACAACACACCTTTGTTCGCCATCATGTTCAAAGTAATGGCTAATGCCACACCGCGTCTGGGTTGTTCCGATGCGGGGAAAAAAGTACATTGTGCTGTAAGAAAATTACAATAAGGACCTGGGATGATGAGGACGCTCAAACCGGGTATATCCTGCAACGAGGAGAGGAAAATGGCGGTAACACAAACAGCCCAGGCATGCGATCTGGTTATTTTCGGTGCCAAAGGCGATCTTGCTCGCCGGAAACTGTTGCCTTCACTGTATCAGCTGGAGAAAGCCGGTCAGATTCACGACACCACACGCATCATCGGCGTGGGGCGCGCGGAGTGGGACAAAGACGCGTACACCAAAGTGGTGCGTGAAGCGCTGGAAACCTTCATGAAGGAGAAAATCGACGAAGCGCTGTGGGATAAACTCAGCAGCCGTCTCGATTTCTGCAACCTCGACGTTAACGACACCTCGCATTTCACCAAACTGGGCAAGATGCTTGACCAGAAAGATCGTGTCACCATCAACTACTTCGCCATGCCGCCGAGCACCTTTGGCGCCATTTGCGATGGACTGGGCGCCGCCAAGCTGAATGCTAAACCGGCGCGTGTGGTGATGGAGAAGCCGCTCGGCACCTCGCTCGAGACCTCGCAAGAGATCAATGACAGCGTTGGCAAGTACTTTGAAGAGAGCCAGGTGTTCCGTATTGACCACTATCTCGGTAAAGAAACGGTACTGAACCTGCTGGCTCTGCGTTTCGCCAACTCTATCTTCGTGAATAACTGGGATAACCGTACCATCGATCACGTGCAGATTACCGTGGCGGAAGAGGTGGGTATCGAAGGTCGTTGGGGTTACTTCGATAAAGCTGGCCAGATGCGCGACATGATCCAGAACCACCTGTTGCAGATCCTCACGATGATCGCCATGTCACCGCCATCCGATCTCAGTGCGGATGCCATCCGTGATGAGAAAGTGAAGGTGCTGCGTTCGCTGCGTCGTATTGACCAGACCAACGTGCGTGAAAAAACCGTGCGTGGCCAGTACACCGCCGGCTTCGTGCAGGGCAAAAAAGTACCAGGCTATCTGGAAGAAGAGGGCGCGAACAAGCAGAGCGCCACCGAGAGCTTCGTGGCGATCCGTGTTGATATCGACAACTGGCGCTGGGCGGGCGTGCCGTTCTACCTGCGCACCGGTAAGCGCTTGCCGACCAAATGCTCTGAGGTTGTGGTGTACTTTAAGAACCCAGAGATGAACCTGTTCAAAGACTCTTATGCTGAACTGCCGCAGAACAAGTTGACCATTCGTTTGCAGCCGGACGAAGGGGTGGATATCGAGATCCTGAACAAAGTGCCGGGTCTGGATCACAAGCACAAACTGCAGACTACCAAGCTGGATCTGAGCTACTCCGAGACCTTCAACCAGTCGCATTTGGCGGATGCCTATGAGCGTCTGCTGCTGGAGACCATGCGCGGTATTCAGGCGCTGTTCGTACGTCGTGACGAAGTGGAAGCTGCCTGGGGCTGGGTGGATTCCATCATTGATGCGTGGAACGCCGATGCCGAAGCACCTAAGCCTTATCAGGCCGGCACCTGGGGCCCGGTGGCTTCCGTCGCGATGATTACGCGTGATGGCCGTTCGTGGAATGAGTTTGAATAAGCCTTGAAATTTAAGCCCGCCAATGAGCGGGCTTTTTTGTGCCCAAAATTCATTTTTCTTAAAATTGAACCAGAGTTTCAATAATTTTTGATATCCGATAGACGCCGCTCCAGCCAATCTTGTATGGTAGAGCCCAAACATTGACAGCCGGATTTGAGTCGGGCTGATGCCACTAAGGAAACGTGATGAAGAACTGGAAAACCACTGCTGAACAGATCATGACTACGGGCCCGGTTGTGCCGGTGATCGTGGTGAATAAACTGGAACACGCCGTGCCGATGGCCAAAGCGTTGGTGGCCGGCGGTGTGCGTGTGCTGGAAGTGACGCTGCGTACGCCGGTGGCGATGGACGCGCTGCGTGCGATGATCAAAGAAGTGCCAGAAGCGATTGTCGGTGCGGGCACAGTGATCAACACCCAGCAGCTGAAAGAGGTGACTGATGCCGGTGCGCAGTTCGTGATCAGCCCAGGTCTGACCGAGCCGTTACTAAAAGCCGCAGTTGAAGGTCCGGTACCACTGATTCCGGGCATCAGCACCGTTTCTGAACTGATGTTGGGTATGGATTATGGCCTGCGTGAGTTTAAGTTCTTCCCGGCTGAGGCGAATGGTGGTGTTAAAGCGCTGTCAGCGATTGGCGGTCCTTTCCCACAGGTGCGCTTCTGCCCAACCGGCGGTATCTCACCGGCCAACTATCGTGACTACCTGGCGCTGAAAAGCGTGCTCTGTATTGGTGGTTCGTGGTTGGTGCCGAACGATGCGCTGGAAAGCGGCGACTGGGATCGCATTACGCGTCTGGCTCGCGAAGCCGTTGAAGGCGCGAAGTAACGCATCTGGCAGGGTGCGAATCATTGGAACTGAAAGGGCGGCCTGGTGGCCGCCCTTTTTCGCTGTCAGCAGCTGAGGGAATTAGCCCTCTACTTTCACGGCTGCGGCACTCGCCACGGCACGTGCAATCGCCTGATCGGTATTGTCACCGGTAGCCAGCGCTACGCCCAGACGACGTTGACCAGCAATCTCTGGCTTGCCGAACAGACGCAACTGCAGTCCCGCACCCAATGCCGCTTCGATGTTCACGAACTGCACATTGTTGCTATCCAGCTGTGGCAGAATCACCGCCGAAGCCGCCGGGCCATACTGGCGAATGCCACCGATTGGCAAGCCGAGGAACGCGCGCACATGCAGAGCAAACTCGGACAGATCCTGAGAAATCAGCGTCACCATGCCGGTATCGTGTGGGCGTGGCGAGACTTCGCTAAACACCACCTCATCACCGCAGACAAACAGCTCAACGCCAAACAGACCATATCCACCTAATGCTTTCACCACTTTTGCGGCGATATCTTGTGCACGCTGCAGAGCCAGGTCGGTCATCTGCTGTGGCTGCCAGGATTCACGGTAATCGCCATCTTCCTGACGATGACCAATCGGCGCGCAGAAATGGATGCCATCCACTGCGCTGATGGTCAGCAGGGTGATTTCGAAATTAAATTTCACCACACCTTCGACGATCACGCGACCGGCACCGGCACGTCCGCCTTGCTGCGCGTAATCCCAGGCTTTATCCAGCTGGCTCGCTTCGCGGATGAAACTCTGACCTTTGCCCGATGAGCTCATTACTGGTTTAACGATGCACGGAAAACCAATTTCATTGGCGGCTGCGACGAAATTCTCTTTGCTGTCAGCGAACTGATAGGTTGAAGTCGGTAACGACAACTCTTCTGCCGCCAGACGGCGAATACCTTCGCGGTTCATGGTCAGGCGCGCAGCACGCGCGGTAGGTACCACTTTCTGGCCTTGTGCTTCCAGTTCCAGCAATTTTTCAGTGGCAATAGCTTCAATTTCTGGCACCACAAAGTGCGGCTTCTCCAGCGCAATTAACGCAGCCAGCGCATCACCGTCCAGCATATTGATCACATGGCTACGGTGTGCAACGTGCATCGCAGGGGCATCGGCATAACGATCCACGGCAATCACTTCCACACCCAGACGCTGACACTCCAGCGCCACTTCTTTGCCCAATTCGCCTGAACCTAACAGCATCACACGCGTTGCGGCAGGGCGCAGCGCGGTTCCGAGAGTCGTCATAATTTCACCTTAACAGTCAAAATGCGCGCGCAGTATATACGAAAACGTTTGCGTACTCACGCATTCGCCTTCATCAGGTTTGCCATACTTTTCCCGCTCTGACGTTACCTGACACTCGCTACGGCAGCATGGAACGCGGAAACTTAAACAGGAGTTAAACGATGAGCAATTGGTTGCAGCAAATCCAGTCGGTGCTGGCGAAGAAGGGCGGCGACGGCAAAGCCGGTGGTTTGAGCGATATGCTGGCACCCGGCGCGCTGGGTGGTTTAGCGGGATTGCTGGTGGCCAGCAAGTCTACACGAAGCCTGTTGACCAAATATGGCGGCAAAGCCTTGCTGGTCGGCGGCGGTGCGGCAGCGGGCGCCGTGCTATGGAACAAATACAAACAGCGTGTGCGTGAAACGCACCAGGATGAGCCGGAATTTGGTCAGTTGCAGACACCTGTGGATCAGCGCGCTGAACGTTTGGTGACGGCGTTAGTGTTCGCCGCCAAAAGCGATGGTCATATTGACGATCGCGAACGTGCCGCTATTGAGCAGAATATCCATCAGGCGGGTTATGGTTCACAGGCGGAAACGCTGATCCAGCAGGCGATGAACCGTCCACTCGATCCACAGTGGCTGGCAGCCGATGTGAAAAACGAAGAAGAGGCGCTGGAACTGTACTTCCTCAGCTGTGCCGCCATCGATGTGGATCACTTTATGGAGCGCAGCTATCTCTCTGCACTGGGTGATGCCCTTAAGATCCCACAGGATGTGCGCGACGGCATTCAGCGCGATATTCAGGCGGAGAAAGCGGCGTAATGATGCTGAAGCCTGGATCATATCCAGGCTTTATTGCGCATCAGATCGAGCAGTGTTTGCAACTGTGCATCAATAACAATGATCTCGTTATTGATCAGTAAATGCAGCGCTGTTACGCGACGAACGCCCTGTTGCAGCGGCAGCATCTTCAATGTTCCTGCCGCCAGGGCGGACTGAATACGGGTCTCCGGTAACCAACCATAACCAACCTGATGCATTACCGCCTCAATTGCGGCCTCGATGGTGGAACAAGCCCAGATCTCTCCCTGATGGTGCTCCTGCAGCACGCTAAAATGCTGATGATCGGCAATGCGGATCAGCGGATATTCCGCTAACTGCTCAGCACTAACCGCACCATTCAATTGATGTAACGCATGCTGATGGTGCGCAACAGCCACGAAATCCACATTCATCATCCATTCGCCCCGGCCTGTCCCGGGCTGGCGCTGGCTCAATACCATTACATCCGCCTGGCTGTTATCCGGTATCTGCGTTTCCAACACCTCGGTGACGTTAACCTGCGTACCTGGATAGAGACGCTGGAATTCACTCAGCACACTGAACAAATGCTCGCGCGGCAAGATGCTATCCACCATCAGTTCGATGCGGCTGCGCTCTCCGTTGCGCATAGTGCTGGCGGTGCTTTCCAGCGCGTAGAAAGCTTTCAACAGTGGCCTGACCTGCGCCAGAAGCTTTTCGCCTGCAGGCGTCAGCACGGTGCGCCTTCCTTTGGTCTCCAGCAAGGTGACTTCAAGGCGTTCTTGCAGCATGGCGAGGTTATAGCTTACCGAAGACTGGCTGCGATGTGTCGACTCAGCCGCGCTGGCGAAACTGCCGCGCAGCACCACCTCATTTAACAAGCTCCACTGTTCCAACGTTGATTTATGCATATCATCTAAATTTTGAATGAATTTTATCGAAACATAGCGTTATTCATCAGGTAAGTGAAGGCGTAATCTGGCTTCAAACCAAAGGAGACACATTATGAGTAACTTCGATAAAAATGATTTGGCTGGATTTGTTGGCAAACACCTGATCTATACCTATGACAATGGCTGGAACTATGAGCTGTATATTAAAAATGCCAGCACCGTTGATTATCGTATTCATAGCGGGATGGTGGGTAATCGTTGGGTTAAGGACCAGCGCGCCTATATTGTGCGAGTCGCGCAAGAGGTCTACAAAGTTTCCTGGACTGAACCCACCGGCACTGACGTCAGTTTGATCGCGAATCTGGGAGACAGATTATTTCACGGTACGATCTTCTTCCCCCGCTGGGTGATGAACAACCCGCAGCAGACGGTTTGCTTCCAGAATGAACATCTCAACGAAATGAATCGTTATCGCGAAGCGGGTCCAGCTTATCCCACTGAAGTGATCGACGAATTTGCCACCATCACACTGGTGCGAGATTGTGGTGCCGATAATGATGAGGTCATCGCCTGTGCGGCCAGTGAATTGCCCGCTGATTTTCCAGCTAATTTGTTGCGTTAACCACCCTTGACGAGGGGGCGCATGAAAAAGCGCTCCTTTCGTTACACTTCCTGTGCGCTGCTGCTTGGCTTCCCGCGTGATAAGTGCCACGCTTGCTGAATGTTGTCTTTCAGGGAAAGGAGCCAGAATGCATCAGCCACAAGCGAAAAAAATCCCCCACGTCATGAATCTGCACGGCGAATCGCGCACCGATAACTACTATTGGCTGCGCGATGACGAGCGTGAAAACCCAGAAATTCTGGCACATCTGCACGCCGAGAATGCGTACGGTAAAGCGATGATGGCGTCGCAAGATCCTTTGCAGGAACGGGTATTAAAAGAGATTGTCGACCGCATTCCACCGCAGGACCACTCCGTCCCCTACGTAAAAAACGGTTATCGCTATCAAAGTCGCTATGAGGTGGGGAACGAATATCCGCTCTATTTTCGTCAGCCGATTAGCGCACCAGAGAATGAACCCTGGCAATTGCTGATCGACGGTAATCAACGAGCTTCTCACAGTGATTTCTACACCATGGGCGCACTGGCGATCTCACCCGACAACCAGGTGATGGCGCTGGCGGAAGATTTTCTGTCGCGCCGCCAGTATGGCATCCGTTTCCGTAACCTGGAGAGTGGCAGTTGGTATCCGGAAGTGCTAAGCAATGCTTCTTCCAGCGTGGCGTGGGCCAATGATTCGCGCACGCTGTACTACGTGCGTAAGCATCCGAAAACGCTGCTCGCCTATCAGGTGTGGCGCCATGAGTTAGGTCATCCGCAATCAGACGATCAGCTGGTGTATGAAGAGCAGGATGAGAGCTTCCATCTCAGCGTGCACAAAACCACCTCCGAGCACTTCATCCTGATTGCGATGTACAGCACCACCACCAGTGAGATCCAGCTGATTGATGCCGAGTATCCGGATGCGCAGCCGCAGGTGTTCTGTCCACGTCGCCGTGATCACGAATACAGCATCGATCACTACAATCACCAGTTCTATATTCGCTCGAATCGCGACGGCAAAAACTTTGGCCTGTATCGCAGCGCATGGCTGGCCGAGAACCGCTGGCAGGCGTTGATTCCGGCACGCGATAACGTGGTGCTGGAGGATTTCCAACTGTTCCGCCACTGGCTAGTGGTGGAAGAGCGCCAGCGCGGCGTCAACACGCAGCGTCAGATCAACTGGGAAAGCGGTGAAAGCATCGGGATCGCCTTTGACGATCCGGCTTACGTCACCTGGCTGGCCTACAATCCTTCGCCGGAAAGTGACACGTTACGTTATGGCTACTCATCCATGACCACGCCAACCACGTTGTTTGAGCTCAATATGGAGACGGGCGATCGCCGGGTGTTGAAACAGACGCCGGTGCCGGGCTTCAACTCAGACGACTACAAAAGCGAACACCACTGGATCACGGTGCGTGATGGCACTGAAGTGCCGGTGTCGCTGGTCTATCACCGCAAGCATTTCAAACCGGGCAGCAATCCACTGCTGGCTTACGGCTATGGTGCCTATGGCAGTAGCATGGATGCCAGTTTCGGCACCAGTCGCATTAGCTTGCTGGAACGCGGTTTTGTTTACGCCATTATCCATGTGCGCGGCGGTGGCGAACTGGGGCAGCAGTGGTACGACGATGGTCGCCTGAAGAAGAAGATGAATAGCTTCACCGACTTCATTGATGTGACGCAGGCGCTGGTGGCGAAAGGCTACGGCAATCCGCAGCAGCTGTATGCGATGGGCGGCAGTGCGGGCGGCTTGTTGATGGGCGGTGTGATGAACCTTGCCCCCGAACTGTTCCACGGTGTTGTGGCGCAAGTGCCGTTTGTCGATGTGGTGACGACCATGCTGGACCCGTCGATCCCACTAACCACCGGCGAATATGACGAGTGGGGCAACCCGGAGCAAGAAGAGTTTTACCACATCATTCGCCAGTACAGCCCGTATGACAACATCGAAGCGAAAGCCTACCCGCATCTGTTAGTGACGACAGGATTGCACGATTCCCAGGTGCAGTATTGGGAACCGGCGAAGTGGGTAGCAAAACTGCGTGAGCTGAAAACCAACGATACACTGCTGCTGCTGTGTACCGAGATGGATTCCGGTCACGGTGGTAAATCAGGGCGTTTTAAAGCCTATGAAGGGGTAGCGCAGGAGTTTACTTTCCTGATCGGTCTGGCGCAGGGCAGCTTGCCAGACCGCGTCGATTATTGATCGACTTTCACGTACTTGCGCAGCGCCTGCCGTAACGGTGGGCGCAAATCGCGCACATTCTCCAGCACCCAGCGTAAGTAGCCGGGATCTTTACGCGCAATGCTGCCAATGCTTTGTCCGCGATATTTACCAAACGGGAACACATCGCCGCTGACTTCTGCGGGCTGACAGCGGCCGACCATATCACTGACGCTCCAGCCGGAGGTCTCCATGATGCGGATCAGCAGCGCAGCGGTGACATAGCAGTCATATAACGCACGGTGCGCATGCAGTTCAGCAGGTGGCGTAACGTCAAGCTTCAGGCTGTGACGCAGTGCCTGGTTTCCGTACTTAATGCCCGGCCACAGCTGGCGCGCCAGCGTCATGGTGCAGATCCATTCACCGGGCATGATCGGCAACATACGACGATCAAAACTGGCATTGTGCGCCACATAATGCGGGCTGCCATGATAGCGACCAATCGCTTCTTCAATGGTCGGCTTATCGGCGACCATTGCTTCCGTAATGCGATGCACCGCCATCGCCTGACGGCTGATAGGGCGGTCCGGGCAAATCAAATCGCTCATCGGATTGACGATCTGTCCGTCGATCACATCCACTGACGCGACTTCGACCACGCCGCCTTGCAGGCCACAGGTTTCGGTATCGATAACGCGTAACATAGGTTAATTACTTCTGTTTGGGTTCGTAGGGCAGGCGAGAGAGGCTGAGCGATGCCTGGCGATAGCTCATCAAACGCTGACGGAACCACTCGCGCAGCGCTTCCGGCTGCTCGCGCTCGACCATTTCCGCGATCACGGGCATGTTGTAGCGCTCTTTAAAGGCCACGCCTGCGGCGGCCAGATCGACATTTACTTTGTCTTTCTCTTCCTGCGACAACAGGGCAAGGTTTTGGCTCATGCATTTCTCCTGATAAACAGGGGCAAAAGTAATGGTTTCCCCTTTACGGATCAAGGAAATTGGATCGCACCGCAAGTCTCGACACGTCTTTGCCAGCGGCGTATCCTGCTGCCACGTTTGCGGCAGAGCGCCGCATGGCAAAGGGAAGAAGTGATGAAGAAAACTGCGTTAAACCCGATTGTGGCGCTGTTGCTGGCGTCATCCACGTTGGTCTTCAGTCAGTTTGCACTGGCACATGCTCACCTGAAAACGCCGGTTCCCGCCGATAAAGCGGTGATCGACAGCTCGCCACAAAATCTGACGCTGACCTTCACTGAAGATGTTGAGCCTGCCTTCAGCGGTGTTGAAGTGCTCAATGCGCAGAATCAGCCGATGGCCGTGGAAAAAGCCAAACTCAACGACAAAAAGCATGATCAGTTGATCGTGCCAATCAGCAAGCCGCTGCCGTCGGGCAACTACCAGGTGAACTGGCATGTGTTGTCGGTAGATGGTCACAAAACCAAGGGAAGTTACGCGTTTAGCGTGAAGTAATCCATGGTTCTGAGTACGTTGTGGATCGTCCTGCGCGCCCTGCATTTTATTGCGGTGCTATTGCTGGCTGGCAGCGCGTTCTATACGGCTCTGCTGGCACCGCGGCGTTATCGCCCGGTGCTGGCGCAACGTTTGCACAAAATTTTAGTCACGACAGCGCTATTGAGTCTGCTCAGTGCGGTGTTAATGCTCGCCACGCAAACCGGTTTGATGAGCGGTGACTGGCACAATGTTGGTGACCTGGAAACCTGGCAGGCGGTTTTAGCCACGCGCTTTGGCGCGGTGTGGTGTTGGGAACTGGGGTTCGCACTGCTGAGCACGCTGGCCTTGCTGCTGCGTGGCACACTGCGCCAACAGCTCTTGCTGATAAGTGGTCTGTTGCAGTTGGCGGCGCTGGCAGGCGTCGGGCACGCCGCGATGCGCGATGGTTTACCCGGCTTGCTGCAGCAGATCAATCACGCGCTGCACTTGATTGCCGCCGCGTTCTGGACTGGCGGCTTACTGCCCCTGTTATTGCTAATGCGTGAAGCCCGTCAGATTACGTATCGCACCGATGCGATTCGCTGCATGATGCGCTTTTCGCGTTACGGTCATCTGGCTGTCGCACTGGCTTTGCTCACCGGGCTGATCAACAGCCTGCTGATTGGCGGCACACCGCTCAATTGGGGCACCACGCTGTGGAGTGCGATGCTGGTGGTCAAAGTGATGCTGGTGATGATGATGGTGGGCATTGCGCTGATCAATCGCTATGTTCTGGTACCAGGTTTTCGCGTCGCGGGTAGTCACGCGCCGCAGCAGTTTATTCGCCTGACGCAGCTTGAGCTGCTGCTGGCCATTGTTGTTGTCGGATTGGTTAGCGTGTTTGCCACGCTGTCTCCGGCCTGAATTGTAATTAAAGAGAAAATGAGGTCGATATTTTGCTGAAGAAATTGATTCCAGCCTGCATTCTGATGGCACTGTGCAGCCAGGCGATGGCCGCGCAGATTATTACCGTCAGCCGCTTTGAAATTGGCAAAGACAAATGGCCATTCACCCGCGAAGAGGTGATGCTGACCTGCGAGAAAGACGGCGCGCTGTTTGCCATAAATCCGAGCACCTTGCTGCAGTATCCGCTGAATGATAAAGCCCAAGCACGCGCTGATGCCGGCAAGGGCACACTGCAATCCATCGATACCATCGTGGCGGAAGACAAAGCGCATCCTGGCCAGAAAATGAGCCTGCAACCGATCGTTGATCGCGCGCAGCAGTTGTGCGGTAAGTAATCCCTGCAAAATTCGGGCGTAGCGCACAGTTTTGCCGCTACGCTTGCTTTTCCGATGTGCCAGCACGATCACAGAGTTGGCAGCTTCCTGACCGCATCGTGACGGTTGGCTGGAAAATAATCACCCTTGGACTACCTTTAAATGGCAAGGCGAACTCGCCTTCAAAAATGCCAACTTTTAGCGCACGGCTCTCAAAGAGCCATTTCCCTGGACCCGATACAGGAATCGTATTGGGTCTTTTTTTGTTTACTGTTCATCATCAATAACTTATCTATTTATCAATAAGTTATTGCCCATCCTGTTACACCGAGTTCTATCCTGTTATAACTTCCGCCGCCACTTTGTCGCCATTTTTGGCGGACATAATCGACAGAGGATTGCAGTGAATGGCATCTTCGAGATGATTAAGCGCGAAGTGGGCATAACGCATGGTTACACGTATATCTGAGTGCCCAAGAATGCGCTGCAGCACCAGTATGTTGCCCCCGGCCATCATGAAGTGGCTGGCAAAGCTATGACGGAGAACGTGGCTCATTTGCCCTTCGGGTAACTCGATTTTTGCCAGACTTATGACCCGATAAAACTGGCGGTAACATTCCTGGAAGAACTTCCCCTCTAAATCCTTCAACTCATCATGCAACGCTTTGCTGATAGGAACAGTGCGATTGCGTTTACCTTTTGTATTAATGAACGTGATTTTATGCGGGGAAGTCTGCGACGCTTTTAATTCTGGAGCTTCATTCCAGCGGCATCCGGTCGAAAGGCAAATTTTAATAATCAGCGTTAGCTGCGGATTGCCGTGAACTTCACAGGCGGCAAATAGCATTTTAATTTGCGTCTCTGTTAGCCAAGCCATCTCTTTTTGTGGCTGCTCAAACAGTCGAATATTTTTGAGTGGGTTTGGATAGGCAATTTCGCCGAGACGTTCCAGCTCATTAAATAAAGCGCGTAAGAAGGCGTGTTCGCAATTGACCGTGCCCGATGACACCTTCGAAGATTTAGAACTGGATGTATAGCCGGTCTCGATTTTCCCTTCTAACCGACCATTACGTTAGTGCTCCTAATATATTTCCGTAATAATGGCAGCGATAGGATTGTCTAGGCCATTGCATATTAGTGGAGCTTACCCACACATCTCTTACGAACGCCGAAACGCCGAGTAGAGCGGTCGTTCAGGTATACCAGAGATCAATCAACTCGCTTAAACGACGGTTATCTTCCTTCTCGGCCAGCCAAGGTTTGGCTTTGCTTTCGTCTAGCGTATAGTGCTCGAAGGTAATGGCTTCGGCGCGAGTTTTATACTGCATTCTAACACGTTTGGCGTCTCTAGCATTGAGATAACATTCGCAAAACCACTTGCCTGTGTAGAGCATCCTGATAGCTATAACCTGCCTCCATAATAACAATGCAGGCTAAAGTGCTGTATGTAAAA
>NZ_SZZV01000030.1:0-40379 GCF_009829935.1 Pantoea sp. Seng
CCACTTCGACATTGTTTTCACGCCATAACGCCAGCGTGTCTTTTTCCTGACATTGCGGACATACCGCACCAGCAATAAAACGTTTACGCATACTCTTTCCTGCCCGCTATTAAGCAACGGATATGTTAAGTGTAGTCCTACTCGTCATCCCAACCGTCGATCTGACGTTTTTCATGCTGCATTTCGCGCTGGAAGATGTCTTCTAACTCACGACGAGCTTCACGCACACGTGAGGCCTGCGCATTATCATCGTGGCTTGGCACCAGCTCACGTAGCATGCGCATATCGAGTCGGCGGAAATGCTGTTGCGCGCGTTGCGCCTGATGCGGATGCATGCCGAGTGAAATCAGCGTCTTGCGCCCCAGCTCCAGCGCACTTGAGAAGGTTTCACGCGAGAACAACGTCACGCCCGCTTGCAGTAATTCATGGGCTTCCACACGGCCACGCGCACGCGCCAGAATTTCCAGCTGCGGGAAGTGCTGCTGGCAAATGTGAACGATGGACATCGAATCTTCCGGATCATTGCAGGTAATCACAATGGATTGTGCATTCTCCGCACCGGCAGCACGCAGTAACTCAAGCTCAGTGGCATCGCCGTAGTAAACCTTATAGCCATATTTGCGCATCAGGCTGACAGCCGAGATGTCACGCTCCAGCACCGTAATACGCTTATTGTTAGCCATCAGCAAGCGGCCCACCACCTGACCAAAACGACCAAAGCCAACCACAATGACCTGCGGCTGATCATCTTCGACAAACGGCTTCTCATTGTCATCATCGGGCTCATTGAACCGACGTGCGAGAATTTTATCCACCCCCTGCATCAACAGCGGTGTGGTCATCATCGACAGCGTCACCGTCACCAGCAACAGTGGTAATTGATCGCCGCTAAACAGTTTGGCCGACGAGGCCGCTGAAAACAGCACAAAAGCAAATTCACCGCCCTGGCTAAGCACCCCGGCAAACTGCAGGCGCTCGGAACTGCGTAAACCATAAATACGGCCCAGCACATAGAGCACCAGCGTCTTGACCGCCACGAGAATCACTACGCCAAGGATAATCTCCGCGATATGGGTATAGAGCACGCCCAAATTCAGCGCCATGCCGACGGAAATAAAGAACAGCCCGAGCAGCAACCCTTTGAAGGGTTCGATCGCCACTTCCAGCTCGTGCCGATATTCACTCTCGGCCAGCAGGATCCCGGCGATAAAGGTGCCGAGCGCCATCGACAGCCCTAACATATCCATAAACAGCGCCGAGCCCAGCACCAGTAATAATGAAGCCGCCGTGAACACTTCACGCACACCGGAAGCGGCGATAAAGCGGAAAATCGGACGCAGCAGATAACGGCCACCCACCAGCATGACAGCAAACGCCAGCACCTTCATGCCCACTTTCAGCCAGTCAACATGGCCACTGTCGCCACCGGCCAGCAGCGGCACGAGGGCTAATGCGGGGATGACAGCCAGATCCTGGAACAGCAGCACCGAGAAGCCGAGTTGTCCCGCTTCGCTACGATTCATGCCTTTATCGCGCATCAATTGCAGTGCCATAGCCGTCGAAGACATTGCCAGGCCAATCCCGCCGATCACCGCGGCTTGCCAGCTAAAGTTGGTCAGCCACAGCAGCACACCGAGAATCGCGGTAGAAACCAATACCTGCGCAGCGCCCACACCAAAGATTGAACGTCTTAACGCCCAAAGCTTGGCGGGATTCAACTCCAGCCCGATGATGAACATCAGGAACACCACGCCGAGTTCGGAGAAGTGCAGAATCTCATCGACGTCACTAATAAACCCGAGTCCCCACGGGCCGATAGCAATACCCGCCAGCAGATAACCCAGCACGGCACCAATGCCTAGTCGGGCCGCAATCGGCACCACAACCACAGCGGCCACCAGATAAATCACTCCGGCAGTGAGTAACGTTTGACCTTCCATCACATCACTCCCTGCGGCAATGGTGACGAGAGCCAGTCACGGTAGGCGCGCGCATAATTGCGCATCACTTCCGGTGTCTGGCGGCGAGCCCAATAGATCACCATCGGCGTCATCCAGTGCATACGACACATCTGCGCCGTCAGCTCAAACGGACGCATGATGTCGCTCATCGGATAACGATTCAGGCCGTTATGGTGATACGCGGTTTCCGGTTCTCCGGTGGTCACCACGCTGCGCCAGTACTTGCCCTCCAGCGCATTCCCGTCCTGGCCGCTGGCAAACCCACGCGACAACACGCGATCCAGCCACTCTTTCAGCAAAGCCGGGCAGCTGTAGGTATACAACGGATGCTGGAAAACGATGATTTGGTGTTCGCGCAGCAGCTGCTGCTCGTAATGAATATCAATGAAAAAATCCGGATAGTGGGCGTATAAATCGTGCACCGTGACGTGGTCCAGTTCCATAGCCGACTGCAGCAAAACCCGATTAGCAATCGAATCCTGTGTTTCCGGATGGGCGTAAAGCAGCAAAATTTTGGGTGGCTGCGACATCGTTCCCCTCCAAAGCGTCGTCACCGCAACGGAATTCCGCTACCATGCTCGACGCAACTAACCATTATTGAATTATGTTGCCGATAAATTAACATATTCTGACGATACGGCGCTTATGATTGTCTTTTCCGCATTACAAATACGCCGCGGCACTAACGTGCTGCTGGACAACGCAACAGCCACCATTAATCCCGGCCAAAAAGTCGGTTTGGTGGGTAAGAACGGCTGTGGAAAATCCACGCTGCTGTCGCTCCTGAAGGGCGAAATTAGCAGTGATGCAGGCAATTTCACTTTTCCAGGTAACTGGGCGCTGGCATGGGTGAACCAGGAAACCCCGGCCCTCACTAAAGCCGCGCTGGAATATGTTATCGACGGCGACCGCGAATATCGTCAGCTTGAATCCGAATTAGCTGATGCCAACGCCAGGGATGACGGCAACGCCATCGCTCTGCTGCATGGCAAGCTGGATGCGATTCAGGCGTGGAGCATACATGCTCGCGCCTCCAGCCTGCTGCACGGATTGGGCTTTAGCCAGGAACAATTAATGCGGCCGGTGAGTGATTTCTCCGGTGGCTGGCGCATGCGCCTTAACCTTGCGCAAGCGCTGGTGTGCCGATCCGATCTGCTGCTACTGGATGAGCCGACTAACCACCTCGATCTTGACGCTGTTATCTGGCTAGAGCGCTGGTTGAAAAGCTATGAAGGCACGCTGATCCTCATCTCGCATGACCGTGACTTCCTTGATCCGGTGGTGGATAAAATCATTCATATCGAACAGCAGACGATGTTCGAATACACCGGCAACTACAGCTCGTTCGAGCGCCAGCGCGTCGCCAAACTGGCGCAGCAGCAGGCGTTGTTCCAGAGCCAGCAGGAAAAAGTACAGCACCTGCAAAAGTACATCGATCGCTTCCGCGCCCAGGCCACTAAAGCCAAACAGGCGCAGAGCCGTATCAAGATGCTGGAGCGCATGGAGTTAATTGCCCCGGCTCACGTCGATAACCCGTTTAGCTTCAGCTTCCGCGCACCAGAGAGCCTGCCCAATCCATTATTGAAAATGGAGAAAGTCACGGCGGGTTATGGCGAACGCATCATTCTTGATGCCATCAAACTGAATCTGGTACCGGGTTCACGCATCGGTCTACTCGGCCGTAACGGTGCGGGTAAATCAACGCTGATCAAACTGCTGGCCGGTGAAATTGAAGCGCTGGATGGCAAAGTTGGCCTGGCAAAAGGCATCAAGCTTGGCTACTTCGCTCAGCATCAACTTGAATACCTGCGCGCCGATGAATCGCCATTGCAGCATCTGGCCCGTATTGCGCCACAAACGCTGGAACAACAGCTGCGTGATTATCTCGGCGGCTTCGGTTTCCAGGGTGATAAAGTCAGTGAAATCACTGAACGTTTCTCAGGCGGTGAAAAAGCGCGACTGGTGCTGGCACTGATCGTCTGGCAACGTCCAAATCTGCTGCTACTCGATGAACCGACCAACCACCTTGATCTCGACATGCGTCAGGCATTGACCGAAGCGCTGATTGATTTCGAAGGCGCGCTGGTGGTGGTTTCGCATGACCGTCATTTACTACGATCCACCACCGACGATCTCTATCTGGTGCATGACCGCGAAGTCGATGTGTTTGAAGGCGATCTCGATGATTACCAGCAGTGGTTGAGCGATCTGCAAAAGCAGCAAGCCCAGCAGGATGCTGCACCGAAGCAGGATAACGCCAACAGCGCCCAGTCTCGTAAAGATCAGAAACGCCGCGATGCTGAACTGCGCGCGCAAACCCAGCCGTTGCGTAAAGAGATCGAGAAGTTAGAGAAGCAGATGGCGAAGTGGCAGAGCCAGCTCCGCGAAGCGGAAGCGATGCTGTCAGACAGTGCAATTTACGATCAGAGCCGTAAGGCCGATTTAACCTCGGCGCTGCAACGTCAGGCTGAAAGCAAATCGGCGCTGGAAGACGTTGAAATGGCCTGGCTGGATGCCCAGGAACAACTGGAGCAAATGCTGGCGAGTTAGTGTTCAGCATCCATGCTGCCCCTGCAGGGTGAGTGCCTGCTGTAAGATCAGCAGGCAGGGTTCGCATCTCTGGAAGGCCAGCATTCTTGTTCAGCTTCTGCTGTCAGGCAAGTATGTCTGGTGCGGATTTCGTGGATGCTCAGCGTCTGTTGTAAGTCCGGTATTCTTGTTCAACTTCTGCCGACAGGTCGGCATTCAGGCCGACCTGGTTAACCACCGCACTCTTTTAAAACGGAACATCCCCTAACACCGTCGCCCGATGCATTACTCGCCGCGCCGGATAGTAATCGGCATTCGCATAATGCTGCGTGACGCGGTTATCCCAAATAGCCACATCATTCTCCTGCCAGCGCCAGCGCACCTGAAACTCCGGTTTTGCCGTGTGCCAGAACAGGAAATTCAGCAGTGCTTCGCTCTCCTTCTCACTCAATCCCAGTAAACGCGTCGTGAAGCCTTCATTGACAAACAGCGCCTTGCGCCCGCTCACCGGATGGGTACGAATCACCGGATGCTGCACCGGCGGATGTTTGGCGACCGCTTGCTGCCAGCGCTGATGCTCTTCTTCCGTCTTGCGGTACTTATACTCCTGGAACGACTTCTTAAAATCATGCTCCGCCTGCAAGCCGCTCAGCAGTTGCTTAAACGGTTCGGACAACGCTTCATAGGCCGCAATACCCGTTGACCACAACGTATCGCCACCGCTTTCCGGCAGCAGCTTAGACGCTAAAATCGCAATCGCCGGCGGCGTTTCAATAAAGGTCACATCGGTGTGCCAGTTATCATTATCCGGTGGATTATCCTGATGGGTATCCAGCACGATAATTTCTTCCACCCCCTCTGCATGCGGATACACCGGATGGATGTGCAGATCACCGAAGCGGATCGCCAAAGCGCGCTGCTGTTCCGGCGTGATCACCTGATTGCGCAGGAACAACACCTGATGGCGCAGCAGACCATGATATAGCTGCTCAAACTGCGCGTCGCTTAACGGGCGGCTGAGATCGAGATCGCTAACCTGCGCACCGATATGCGGGCCCAGCGCGGTAAAAGTGATACGTTCGTTCATTGCTGTTCTCCATTCCAGGGCGTTAATCGGCGCTGCAAAGCGCGCAGACCCAGTTCTAAGCTAAAAGCGATCAAGGCAATTACGGCGATTCCGGCCAGCACCACATCGGTGGCAAGGAACTCGCCCGCCGACTGCACCATAAATCCCAGTCCGCGCGTGGCAGCAATCAGTTCGGCGGCCACCAGCGTCGACCAACCCACGCCGAGGCCAATGCGTAAACCGGTAAGGATTTCAGGCAATGCGCCCGGCAGGATGACAAAGCACAGCAGTTGCCAGCGCGTGGCGCCTAGTGCCTGCGCAGCGCGAATCCGCACCTGCTGAGCATTCTTCACACCCGCCAACGTCGACAGCGTCACCGGCGCGAAGATCGCCAAATAAATCAGTAAAATTTTTGAGGTCTCACCGATACCGAACCAAATCACCATCAGCGGCAAATAGGCGAGCGGCGGCACCGGACGATAGAGTTCAATCAGTGGATCGAGCAGCCCCCTAATCGCCGGACTTAGGCCCATCGCAATGCCGACTGGAATGCCAATCAACGCAGCGAAGAACAGCGCCACCAGCATGCGCGTCAGGCTGGCGCCCAGATGCTGCCATAGGGTCGCATCCATAAAGCCTTGCGGGCTGGCGATCAGCAGCAGCTTTTGCAGCACCTGCTGGGGCGGCGGCAGAAATAGCGGTGCCACCAAATTGAGCGCCGTCACGCTCCACCACACCAGCAGCTGCACGGCTACACTCAGCAAGCTCAGGGAAAACTGCGGTGAAAAAGGCCAGCGCAACGTGCGTCGGCGAGTCTGGGTTTTCTCATCAATCACCGCGCTCATACAAACGCCTCCCGCTGGGAAAAGACCTGATTCAGCACATATTCACGGCGCTCGATAAAGGCCGGGTCGGATTTGATACTGCGGCACGGTTCACCCGCAGCGAAGCGCTGACCGAAGTCGAGTTTGATGCGCTCCACCACACGGCCTGGCCCCGGCGACAGCAGCACCAGTTCGCTGGCAAGAAACACCGCTTCTTCAATATCGTGGGTAATCAACAGAATCTGTTTGCCGGTATCACGCCACAGCGTCAGCAGCAGGGTTTGCATCTGTTCGCGTGTAAAGGCATCCAGCGCACCAAACGGCTCATCTAACAGCAGCAACTGAGGATCAGCCGCCAGCGCACGCGCAATCCCCACGCGCTGACGTTGCCCCCCAGAGAGCTGCCAGACAAAACGCTTTTCTGCCCCTTCCAGTCCGACTTTGCGGATTAAACGGCGAGCAATGGTGTGGCGTTCAGCCTTGTCCATTCCCGCCAGCTGCAAGCCAAACGCCACGTTATCGATCACGTTACGCCACGGCAGTAGCCCTTCGTTCTGAAACACCACGCCGCGTTCTGCGCCCGGTCCATTTACCGCTTTGCCATCCAGCGTGATACTGCCTGACTCCAGCGGCAGGAATCCGGCGATCAAGTTCAGTAAGGTGGTTTTGCCACAGCCGGACGGTCCCAGCACCACCAGCAGGTCGCGTTGATCCAGCTGCAGATTGATATCCTGCAGCGCGGGTTGTCCGGCGTAACGTGCATTCAGATTGGTGATGCTGAGCATACGGCCTCCGTTATTTCGCCAAAGGCGCGACAAAGCGCGTAGTGACAAAGCTGCTGTAATCGTTAGCGGCATCCGGCACTTTGCCCTGCTCTTTCAGGAAGTGCGCGGTATCAACAATGGCTTTGTTCACTGGCTTGCCCAGCTGTTCCACCTGCTGCTGTGCGGTCAGGTAGGTATTGCCTTGCACCAGCACCGGCACATCGCTTTCCGGTACGCCACTCAGGCGCGCCAGTTTGCTGAGATTGTCGGGCTGCTTGAGCCACTGTTCTGGATTCGCAATGTAGGCTTGCTGTGCCTCAATCGCACTGCGCGCGAAAGCGGTAACCACTTCAGGATGCTGCTGAGCGAAATCTTTGCGTACCACCCACACATCCAGCGTTGGCGATCCCCATTTGCCCACCTGAGAAGAGTCGGTTAACACCGTGCCATCCTTTTCCAGCTCGTTTACCGCCGGTGACCAGACGTACGCGCCGTCGATATCACCGCGTTTCCACGCTGCAATAATGGCTGGCGGTTGCAGATTCACTAACTGCACCTGCGATGGCTTGATGCCCCAATGTTTGAGCGCTGACAGCAGGCTGTAATGGGTGGTGGAGATGAAGGGCACGGCGATGCGTTTGCCAATCAGATCCCTGGGACTGGTGATGGATTTTTTGACCACCAGCGCTTCGGAATTGCCAAGCTGTGATGCCAGTAAGAAAGCTTCGATGGGCAACTGCTGTGTTGCCGCCACTGCCAGCGGGCTGGACCCGATATTACCGATTTGCACATCACCGGAGGCCAATGCCCGCAGCACGCTGGCACCGCTATCAAACTTGCGCCAGTCGACCGTCGCGCCACTTTCTTTGGCGAAGGTGTTATCGGCCTGCGCCACTTTGGCCGGTTCCGCCGAGGTTTGATATGCCACGGTGACGTTGACCGCCTGTGCCTGGAATGCCATCAGGGCCAATGCTGCCGCCACTGCCGTTATCGTTTTTTTTACTGCCATCATCATTCACCCCAATGTTATGTCGTGATGGCAGTTTCTCCAGCGGCTGTAATTTCATAAAGGAATTAAAAATTATCCCTAATGAAAATCTGTTCTTAGATCAACATCGGGCAACGCTATGCGAAATGCGCAAATGCAAAGAAGGCGTAAAGACGGAAATATGTCACACGCTCACATAGCGACTGTGCTATTGATAGGCTTCTGATTTTTCACCTCTACTGGCGGTACTGAAATCCATGTCGATTGAGAAAGTTGCCCGTCTTGCTGGCGTGTCTAAAGCCACGGTTTCTCGGGTGTTGAACCAGCATCCCGGCGTGCGTACAGATACGCGAGAGAAAGTATTGGCGGCCATCAATCACTGTGACTATCAGCCTAATCTACTGGCCCGCCAGCTGCGTACTGCCCAAAGTCATATGTTGCTGGTGTTAATTTCAGACATCACTAATCCCTTCTGCTCACGTGTGGTGCAAGGTATTGAAGCTGAAGCCGAAGCGCAGGGTTATCACATCTTGCTGTGCAATTCGGCCTCACAGTTGCCACGCGAAGCCGCTTATCTGGCGTTGTTAAGCGGTAAAGTGGTTGACGGTGTGATCACCATGGATGCCGCCGCCTGCTTGCAGCAGTTAAAAGGTTTGATTGGTGACGCACCCTGGGTGCAATGCGCCGAATACGATCCGGCCATTCCCGCCTCAAGTGTCACCATTGATAATAAAGAAGCGGCGTTTGAAACCGTGCGCTATCTGGCCAGCAAAGGTCGCAGACGTATTGCATTGGTTAACTGTGATATGCGCTATCTTTACTCGCATCAGCGTGAAAGTGGCTATCGCGAAGCGCTGGAACAGCTGGAACTGAATTGGGGTGGCGTGGCTTACGCGGAAAACATTTCGTGTGAAGCGGGCAGTGCCGCACTGCGTGAACTGCTGGCACGACCGGAGCGACCAGACGCCGTGTTTGCGGTCTCAGATGTGCTGGCGGTTGGCGTGATTCACGCCGCGCTGGAGGCCGGATTGCGCATTCCGGAAGATCTCGCTGTCGTGGGGTTTGATGGTATTCCCTTCACCAGCAGCCTCAATCCACCGCTGACCACCATCGAACAACCGATGAATCGGCTGGGTGCACGCAGTGTTCAGCTGTTACTGAACCGCATCCGCCAGCCGCACAGTGAAGTTGTGCGTGAGGTGTTACCCTGGAAGCGCGTTGAACGCGCCTCCAGCTAACTCAACGCCAGATCAGCAGTACACAGGCGGCAGTGAGCGCACCCATCGCCAGGTTGAAGATTTTCCACGCGCGCGGGCTGCGCAACAGACGGCCAATCAGCGAACCAAAGCCCATCCAGATAACACCGGATACCACATTGACCAGCGCCATACCGATACTGATGGCGATCACCGAATGCAGATACGCATCGCCCGCCAGGCTAAAGCTGGCTACCGCGCCCAACGCCATCAGCCAGGCTTTTGGGTTGATCAACTGTAGCAGGCCACCCTGCCAGAACGGCAACTGCTTGACGTTGGCATCTTCAGTTTCCAGCTTCTCGTACTCCGCGGTGGCAATTTTCCACGCCAGCCACAGCAGGTAGAGGCTACCGGCAATCTTCAGCACCAGATGCAGAGAGGGATAAAGCAGGATCAAACCACCGATGCCAAATGCCACCATCAGCAACATGACTTGCATACCAATCATGATACCAATGAGCAGCGGGATGGTGCGCAGGAAGCCAAAATTAGCACCTGAGGCGGTAAGTAACATATTATTGGGCCCCGGCGTGATGGCCGCGACCCAAAGAAAACCCAACATTGATAAAAAAAGACTCAGTTCCATGTATATTCGGGTGCTCCTCACCCAGTAAAGCGGACAACCCATCGAAGCTATCAGCGAGTTATGCATCAGACAAGCCTTTACCCTAGCTATTTTGATCGCCTGAACGGCGAGCGATTTACACCGCTGCGCGGATTCAGTAACGCGCATCTGCAAACCCTGCTGCCGCGCATACTGCGTCGGCGCGTAACCCTGCGTCCGCACTGGCAGCGACTTGACCTGCCGGACGGCGATTTTGTCGATCTCGCGTGGAGCGAAGATCCGGCACAGGCGCGTCACAAGCCGCGCATGGTGATGTTCCATGGTCTGGAAGGCAGTTTCCGTAGCCCGTATGCGCATGGCCTGATGCAGGCGTGTCAGGCGCGTGGCTGGCTGGCGGTGGTGATGCACTTTCGTGGATGCAGCGGCGAGCCGAATCGTCTGGAGCGCATCTATCATTCCGGTGAAACCGAAGATGCGACCTTTTTCCTGCACTGGTTGCAACGCGAATGGGGCACGGTGCCGACTGCAGCAGTGGGCGTTTCACTCGGTGGCAATATGCTGGCCTATTTATTGGGCATGCAGGGGAATGATGTGCCGGTGGATGCCGCCGTCGCCATCTCGGCACCCTTTGCGCTCGAACCCTGCAGTGAAAAGCTCGATGCTGGCTTTTCTCGTTTCTATCAGCACTATTTACTGACCAAGCTGAAACAGAACGCTACGCGTAAACTGCTGGCCTGGCCCGGCACACTACCGGTGGAACTGAGCCAGCTGCGCGCATTTCGCCGCATTCGTGAGTTTGATGATGCGATTACCGCACGGGCGCACGGTTTTCTGGATGCCAACGACTATTATCAACGTGCCAGCGCTATGCCGCTGCTCACGGGCGTGCGCAAGCCGCTGCTGATCATCCATGCCAAAGACGATCCCTTTATGACCGATGCGGTCATCCCGCAGCCGGCGCAACTGTCGGCTTCCGTTGAATATCAGCTGACACAACAAGGCGGGCACGTCGGCTTTGTTGGCGGTACGTTAATGAAGCCGAAAATGTGGCTGGAACAGCGTGTGCCTGACTGGCTTTCAACCTATCTGGATGTGTGATCGTGATTATTCCCTGGCAAGAACTTGAAGTCGCAACACTGGAAAACCTGATTGAAACTTTCGTGCTGCGCGAAGGCACCGACTATGGTGAGCAGGAGCGCAGCCTGGAACAGAAAGTCGCCGACGTGCGCCGCCAGCTGGAGCGCGGAGACGTTGTGCTGGTGTGGTCGGAACTGCATGAATCCGTCAACATTATGCCGAAAGGCGAGTTTCGCGGTTAATGCACTGCGCAGTAATTCGTGGTAACAATGCTCATCGCCCGACTTCACAGGGAGTTCTGTTATGTCAGCCAGGCATCCAATCATTGCCGTGACCGGTTCCAGCGGTGCCGGTACCACGACCACCAGCCTCGCCTTCCGTAAGATTTTCCAGCAGCTGAATCTGCATGCTGCGGAAGTGGAAGGTGACAGTTTTCACCGTTATACCCGTCCAGAAATGGATATGGCGATCCGTAAGGCACGCGATCTGGGCCGTCATATTAGCTACTTCGGTCCGGAAGCCAATGACTTCGGGCTGCTGGAACAGACGTTTAAGCATTACGGAAAAACCGGGCTGGGTAAGTCGCGCAAATATCTGCACACCTACGACGAAGCGGTGCCGTGGAATCAGGTGCCGGGCACCTTTACGCCCTGGCAGCCGCTGCCGGAAAACACTGACGTGTTGTTCTATGAAGGATTACACGGTGGCGTGGTAACACAGCAGCACAACGTCGCCGAGCATGTCGATTTGCTGGTCGGCGTGGTGCCAATTGTCAATCTGGAGTGGATTCAAAAGCTGGTGCGCGACACCAGCGAGCGCGGCCATTCCCGTGAAGCGGTGATGGATTCAGTGGTGCGTTCAATGGAGGATTATATCAACTTCATCACGCCGCAGTTCTCGCGCACCCACATCAACTTCCAGCGTGTACCTACGGTGGATACGTCCAACCCATTTGCCGCACGTGAAATTCCGTCACTCGATGAAAGCTTTGTGGTGATTCACTTCCGTGGACTGGAAGGCATTGCTTACCCTTACCTGCTGGCGATGATCCAGGGCTCGTTCATTTCGCATATGAACACGCTGGTGGTGCCGGGCGGCAAAATGGGGCTGGCAATGGAGTTAATCATGACGCCACTGGTGCAGCGGCTGATTGAAGGTAAACGGATTGAATAATCCAGAAATTCTGTAGCGGCGGCCGTTTGGCCGCCCACTTATGTTATCGCTCAATCACTTCGTAACTGTGCGTCATTTTCACACTATTGCCGAGCATGATCGCCACCGAGCAATACTTCTCCGCCGACAGATCGACGGCCCGCGCCACCGCTTTATCGCTTAGCGCTGTGCCGCTAACGATAAAATGCAGGTTGATTTGCGTAAAAATACGTGGCGCTTCTTCACGGCGCTCGGACGTAAGTTTCACCTCGCAGTCAGCCACATCATTTCGGCCTTTTTGCAGGATCGATACCACGTCAATCGCGCTACAGCCGCCTGCTGCCATCAAAACCATCTCCATCGGGCTTGGCGCTTTGTCACCCGAGTTACCGTCCATTAATACCTGATGGCCTGATGAGGATTCTCCGAGAAAGGTCAGCCCTTCCACCCATTTCACTCGTGCCTGCATTATTCTTTCTCCTGAAGTGGCGGTTTTGCCGCCAGAGTACGCTTTCACTTGATAAACAGCAATCCAGACTCTTCCGCCTGTTGCTGAAGCGAGACAACAGAAGACAGCTTGCAAAAGCTGTGCTACAAACAGTGCTGAAAATATTTTCGTCATCACAGACGAAGGCGGGAAGAATCAAAAGCGTAGCTTAAGAATCACCCGGAAATAATTTTCCTTTACTGGAAACGCTCGACGATTACACCGCCTGACAGGGAAAACTGCCCCCTGTGTTTTGGGCACGATTACAACAGAGGATAATAGCGAATGGTTCTCGGCAAACCGCAAACAGACCCTACACTCGAATGGTTCCTGTCCCATTGCCATATTCACAAATATCCGTCCAAAAGCACGCTCATCCATCAGGGTGAGAAAGCGGAAACGCTGTATTACATCGTGAAAGGTTCCGTTGCGGTTCTGATCAAAGATGAAGAAGGCAAAGAGATGATCCTCTCCTATCTCAATCAGGGAGACTTCATTGGCGAACTCGGCCTGTTTGAAGAAGGCCAGGAACGTAGTGCCTGGGTACGTGCTAAGACTGCCTGCGAAGTGGCTGAAATTTCCTACAAAAAATTCCGTCAGCTGATTCAGGTAAACCCGGATATTTTAATGCGACTTTCGTCGCAAATGGCGCGTCGTCTGCAAGTCACTTCCGAGAAAGTGGGCAACCTTGCCTTCCTCGATGTGACGGGCCGTATCGCGCAAACACTGCTTAATCTGGCGAAACAACCCGATGCGATGACGCACCCCGACGGGATGCAAATCAAAATCACCCGTCAGGAGATTGGTCAGATCGTGGGTTGCTCACGCGAAACCGTGGGTCGTATCCTGAAAATGCTGGAAGATCAGAACCTGATCTCCGCACACGGTAAAACCATCGTCGTCTACGGCACCCGCTAATTTCTTATCACCCACGGCGTGATGGCAACATCGCGCCGTTTTTGTTTGCGATGAGCTGATGTGGCGCCGAATCATCTATCATCCTGAGGTCAACTACGCACTGCGGCAAACGCTGGTGCTGTGCCTGCCTGTGGCACTAGGCTGGCTGTTTGGCGATCTGCAAAAAGGCCTGCTGTTCTCCTTAGTGCCTGCCTGCTGCAACATGGCGGGTCTTGATACACCGCATAAGCGCTTCTTTAAACGCCTGATTGTTGGCGGCTCACTGTTTGCCACCGCCAGTTTTCTGATCCAATTTCTCACCAGTGACGCCATTCCGTTACCGCTGATCCTGTTTGTGCTGCCGCTGCTGATAGGCGTGACCGGCGAAATCAGCCCGCTGCACGGCCGCTTGTTGCCCGCAACGCTGATTGCTGCCATCTTTAGCCTCAGCCTGGTAGGACGCATGCCCATGTGGGTGCCGCCGCTGCTGTATATCGGCGGCACGCTATGGTATGGCCTGTTTAACTGGTTCTGGTTTTGGCTGTGGAAAGAGCAGCCGATGCGCGAAACGCTCAGTCTGCTATATCGGGAACTGGCGGATTATTGCGATGCAAAATACACCCTGTTGACGCAGCTTACCGATCCCGAGAAAGCGCTGCCGCCGCTGCTGGCGCGTCAGCAAAAAGCCGTTGACCTGATCACCACCTGCTATCAGCAGATGCACATGCTCTCTGCCAGCCGCGATAACAGCCACAAGCGCCTGACGCGGGCTTTCCAGGTGGCGCTTGATTTGCAGGAGCACATCTCGGTGAGCCTGCACCAGCCGGAAGAAGTGCAAAAGCTGGTCGAGCAGAGTCACGCCGAAGCGGTGATCCGCTGGAATGCCAAAACCATCTCTGCGCGTCTGCGCCTGTTGGCCGATGCCATTCTCTATCATCAATTGCCCGATCGCTTCCACATGGAAAAGCAGCTCGGCGCGCTGGAAAAAATTGCGCGCCAGCATCCCGACAATCCGGTGGGCAACTTCTGCTATTACCATTTCAGCCGCATCGCCCGCGTGCTGCGCACCCAGAAACCGTTATACACCCGTGACCTGATGGCCGATCGCCAGCGCCGTTTGCCGTTGTTCCCGGCGCTGCGCAGCTATCTGTCGCTCAAGTCCGCTGCATTGCGCACCGCGGCTCGTATTTCGGTGATGCTGATGTTCGGCAGTGCGCTGGCGCTGTTCTTTAATATTCCCAAGCCTTATTGGATTCTGATGACCATCATGTTTGTCAGCCAGAATGGCTACAGCGCCACACGGGTACGCATTCAGCACCGTGCGCTGGGCACCTTTGCCGGATTGCTGATCGCCGCAGGATCGCTACGGCTCGAAGTGCCCGAATCGATCACCCTGCTGTTTATGCTGGCCATCACCCTCGCCAGCTATCTGGTCACGCGCAAGTATTACGGCTGGTCGATGATTGGCTTCACCGTGACGGCGGTGTATTCGCTCCAGCTGTTGTCGCTGAACGGGGCGCAGTTCCTGCTGCCGCGCATGATGGATACCCTGATGGGCTGCCTGATCGCCTTTGCCGGTATGATCTGGCTGTGGCCACAGTGGCAGAGCGGATTACTGCGCAGCAACGCGCATGATGCGCTGGAGGCTTATCAGGAAGCCTTGCGGATGTTGCTGGGGCCGGAGCAATCTCCTGAAAAGCTGGCTTACCAGCGCATGAAGGTCAATCAGGCGCACAATGCACTGTTCAACTCACTGAATCAGGCATCGAGCGAACCGGGCTTCAACGCGCAGTACCTGAAAGATATGCGCATGTGGGTCACCCACAGCCAGTTCATTGTGGAGCATATTAACGCGATGACGATCCTGGCGCGTGAGCACACCATGCTGACGCCGAAGCTGGCGGAACGCTATCTGCAATCCTGTGAAATTGCGCTGCAGCGCTGTCAGCAGCGACTGGCGTATGACGGGCCAGGCAGTGACAGCAATATTCTGGAAGCGCCGGAGAATATGAATGAAGGGCCGGTAACGATTGTCGAGCAGCATGTGAAGCGCATCCTGCAACACCTGAATGTGATGCACACCATCTCTTCACTGGCCTGGAGCCAGCGACCGCATCACGGCCGCTGGCTGAAAGTTTTACGTCCGAAAGGATGATTACGCCGCCAGCACTTTCTCAATCGCTTTGGCGAAACGCGCCATGCCTTCTTCGATGTCAGTCGGCTCGATCACCAGTGACGGCACAAAACGAATCACATCAGTGCCTGCGGTCAGAACCATCAACCCTTCTGCTGCCGAGGCATTGAGGATATCGCGCGCTTTACTGGCGTGCTGTGGCTTCAGCGCTGCGCCAATCAGCAAACCTTTGCCGCGAATCTCACTGAAAAGATTATATTTGCTGTCAATCGCCTGCAGTGCCTCAACGAACTGCTGACGACGGGCTTCAACGCCACCCAGCACTTCAGGGGTGTTGATGATGTCCAGAGCCGTTTCAGCAATCGCACAGGCCAGCGGGTTGCCGCCGTAAGTGGTGCCGTGCACGCCGGGCGCCATCACTGAGGCGATTTCATTGGTGGTCAGCATCGCACTCACCGGGAATCCGCCGCCCAGCGCTTTGGCGGTGGTGATGATGTCTGGCTTGATGCCGTAATGTTCGTAGCTGAACAGCTTACCGCTACGACCCATGCCGCTCTGCACTTCATCCAGCACCAGCAGCGCTTTATGCTCATCGCACAGTGCACGCAGGCCCTGCATGAACTCTTGAGTTGCCGCCACCACGCCGCCTTCGCCCTGAATCGGTTCAACGACAATCGCGCAGGTGTGGTCATCCATCACCGCTTTCACCGCATCCAGATCGTTGAACGGTACATGCACGATATCCGCTGGTTTTGGACCAAAGCCGTCGGAGTATTTAGGCTGCCCGCCAACGGAAACGGTAAACAAGGTACGACCGTGGAACGCGTTGTGGAAGGCGATGATTTTGCTTTTGAACGGGCTGTGTTTTTTGCAGGCGTAATAACGCGCCAGCTTGAAGGCCGCTTCGTTAGCTTCCGCGCCGGAGTTGCCAAAGAAAACGCGATCGGCAAAGGTCGCTGCAATCAGTTTGCTCGCCAGACGCAGCGCCGGTTCGTTGGTGAACACGTTGCTGGTGTGCCACAGGGTTTCGCCCTGCGTTTTCAGCGTTTCCACCAGCGCCGGGTGGCAATGGCCTAAAGCAGTCACCGCGATACCGCCGGAGAAGTCGATATACTCTTTGCCCTGCTGATCCCAGACTCGGCTGCCCTTGCCCTTTACCGGCACGAACTGCGCTGGTGCATAAACAGGCAAAATCACGTTATCGAACGTTTCCCGGGTTACCGCTAGTTTTTCCGCTGCCATTGCCGACCTCATTGGGTTATCTATTGAGCTGAAGTGAAATTATAATCACAAAATATGCATAAAAAATCATACGAAGGCAAACATAAGTTACGCGTTGAGGAAATTAGCCAATAGCTGATGGCCCTGCTCGCTGAGGATGCTCTCAGGATGGAACTGCACCCCTTCTAAGGGCAGCGTACGGTGGCGGAAGCCCATGATCTCATCGGGCTCGCCATCACGCAGGCTCCAGGCCGTGACTTCGAATTCTGCGGGCAGCGTATCGCGCGCCACAATCAGTGAATGATAGCGCGTGACGGTGAGCGGATTATTAAGGTTGCGAAATACGCCTTGATGGGTGTGCTGGATAACAGAGGTTTTGCCGTGCATCACCTGACGAGCCCGCACCACCTGCGCGCCATAGGCTTGCGCAATTGCCTGATGCCCGAGGCAAACACCGAGAATCGGTAAGCGACCGGCAAAATGGCGGATGGCATCCAGAGACACACCGGACTGATCCGGCGTACAGGGACCAGGTGAAATCACCAGATGCGTCAGCGGCAACGCATCCATCTCCGCCAGCGTGATGGCATCGTTACGCACCACGCGCACTTCTGCGCGCAGCTCACAGAAGTACTGGTAAAGATTCCAGGTGAAGGAGTCGTAGTTATCAATTAACAGCAGCATAGTGCCCTCAGGCCAGTCAAACCGCCGCTATTCTACGCATTTTACCGTGCGGGACTCACCACTTTCGCAAACTGTGTCGTCAGCGGTGCCAGATCGCCCGACACACCAGCAAACAGCGCGGTACGCCACGTTTCTCGTTCCAGCTTATCCCACGTCAACAGGTAACCGGCGTGCAGCGCCAGCTGTTCAAAGAAAATGCGCTGCGTGCGGCCATTACCCGCGCGGAACGGGTGTAATACGAAGATTTCACAATAATAATGCGCCAGCCGCGCGACAAACTCATCCTGCGTCAGGTTTGTCAGTTGTTGTTCATCTTCCAGCGCGCTCATCAGCGCATTGCCCTCTTTCTCGATGTATTCGCAATGGCAATAGGGTGTCTCATCACGCCAGATATCGATGCTGCGTAACTCCCCTGCCCAACTGTAGAGATCCTGAAACAGCGTGCGATGAATATGGCATAACCAGGGCATACCGGTGCTGCGCGGGCCGAGTTCCAGTGTCGCCAGGCGTGCAGCGCTAAACGCCAGCTCCGCTTTACGCAACTGCGCTTCATCATGAATATCGAGACGATTTTTCAACACCGTGTCGTTGTGCCAGACATAAGGGTCGCGCACGGCCAGACTGTTATCCGCCATATTGCCTCCTTAGTGACTCAAGTCGCTCTTCATACTGCTCAGCGCTGATATCGCTGAGTACGTAGCCGGCAAGACGGCAACTGGCCTGATAACTGGCCATGCGGCGCTGTTGCCAAAGGGTGGCTTTCTGTTTTTCGGTGAGTTGGCTGGTCATTGCGCCTCCGACAAGCAATTTGCCCTAAGTATAAGAGCTAATTTTAGCTTTGCCGGAGAGCAGCAGAACGCGCCGACGAGTGCCGGCGCGTTAATTCATTAAGGCAGGACTTTCGCAGACAGGATAACAATCGGTTTTGACGGCACATTTTGGTACGGGCCGACATCTTTGGTTGGCACCTGAGCAATCTTATCGATCACATCCTGGCCTTTCACAACTTTACCAAATACCGCATAACCGAAGTCACGTTGACCGTGATCGAGGAAGGCGTTATCCGCGACGTTGAGGAAGAACTGGCTGGTCGCACTGTCTTTATCTGCAGTACGCGCCATAGAGATGGTGCCACGCAGGTTACGCAAACCGTTGTCGGCTTCGTTCTTGATTGGTGCCACGGTCTGCTTCTGCTGCATATCCGTGGTGAAACCGCCGCCCTGGATCATAAAACCCGGGATCACACGGTGGAAGATAGTGTTGTTGTAGAAACCGTTGTTGACGTAGTCGACAAAGTTTTTCACCGAAACCGGGGCTTTCTGGTTGTTCAGTTCGAGTTCGATATTGCCCGCAGAGGTGGTGAGCAGCACATGGGTATCCCCTTTGGCTGCCAGAGCGGTAGCGGATACAGAAGAGAGCGCTAACAGGGCGACTGCCGCTGTCAAAGTACGTTTAAACATGAAAGATTCCTTACCATGGAGTGCAAGCTCAAAAACGAGATCGATTGTAAAGAGCAAGTTATACAAGAGCCAGCGTTTTACCGATATTTACGCTGATGTTGCGATTGTCATACTTTTTGAGGTGCGCAATCATTTGCGTGACGAAAATCACACTATTAATGAAATATTTCGCGCTCGTTACACTCGTTGTTTATTAAGATCACAGTTGCATTTACAATTCATGACACTTTTTGCCAATCCCGGCGCATCACAGGTTCAGAAAATGACAAACCGTAATCGCATTGGCCTTACCTGGATCAGCTTTTTCTCCTACGCGCTCACCGGCGCGCTGGTGATCGTTACCGGTATGGTACTGGATAATATTGCCCAATACTTCCAGTTGCCCATCTCAGAAATGAGCAACACTTTCACCTTCCTGAATGCCGGTATCCTGGTCGCGGTATTCCTTAACGCCTGGCTGATGGTGATTGTGCCGTTGAAACGCCAGCTGATTTTTGGCTTTGTGCTGATGATCCTCGCGGTGGCAGGCCTGATGACCAGCCATAACCTGACCGTCTTCTCGCTGTGCATGTTTGTGCTCGGTGTGGTCAGCGGTATCACCATGTCGATCGGTACCTTCCTGATTACCCATCTGTACGATGGTCGCCAGCGTGGCTCGCGCCTGCTGTTCACCGACTCCTTCTTCAGCATGGCCGGTACCATTTTCCCGATCATCGCTGGCGTACTGCTGGCGCGCATGCTGCCGTGGTACTGGGTATACGCCTGCATCGGGGTGATTTACATCGCGATCTTTGTCCTGACGCTGATGGTGGAATTCCCGGAGTTGAAAAGCGAAGCCGCCGTACAAGGCGGCGAGAAAGAGAAATGGGGCATCGGCGTGCTGTTCCTGTCTATCGCGGCGCTGTGCTATATCCTCGGTCAGCTGGGCTTTATCTCCTGGGTGCCAGAGTACGCCACCAAATCGATGGGCATGGATATTGCGGCGGCTGGTCAGCTCGTCGGTAACTTCTGGACCGCGTACATGGTCGGCATGTGGGTGTTCAGCTTCCTGCTGCGCTTCTTCGATCTGCAGCGCATCCTGATGGTATTGGCGGCCCTGGCAACCGGTTTAATGTACTGGTTTGTCACCACCAGTGACGCCAGCATGCTGCACTGGATCATTATGATTCTCGGCTTCAGCTCCAGCGCTATCTACACCACCATCATTACGCTGGGCTCGCTGCAAACCAAAGTCTCTTCGCCGAAGCTGGTGAACTTTATCCTCACCTGCGGCACCGTCGGCACCATGCTGACCTTCGTGGTCACCGGCCCGATTGTGGCGAAAGGCGGCGCACATGCAGCGCTCTCTACCGCCAATGGCCTGTATGCCGTGGTGTTTGTGATGTGCGTGCTGCTGGGCTTTGTGACCAAACATCGCCAGCACGGCCATATTACGCACTAATCGGTGACGTGCAGGGGTGAACGTTCACCTCTGTTGCCTGGCTCAGTAGCAAGAGAGTGCGCAGTGATGCGCACTCTTTTTTTATTCAGCGACTATCGTCGGAATGTCACCGCTTCCGCCTCACCCAAATAGATTTCACTGCTCGCGGGCTGCGTTGCCGCCACCACGCTTCCCTGCCGTATCGAATAGCGCACAGGCACTTGTCTGCGCACCGCATCAAAGCCACTTTGAGCCGGCAGAATAATCAGACTGGCATGGTCACCTACCGCCAGACCGTAATCCTTCAATTGCATCGTCTTCGCGCTGTTAGTGGTGATCAGGCTCAGGCCATTGTCGATCTGCTCGTAGCCCATCAACTGACAGACATGTAATCCCATATGCAGCACCTGCAGCATGCTGGCGGTGCCGAGCGGATACCAGGGATCAAACACATCATCATGGCCAAAGCAGACGTTAATATCGGCTTCCAGCAACTCCTTCACCCGCGTGATGCCACGGCGTTTGGGATAGCTGTCAAAACGGCCCTGCAGGTGAATGTTCACCAGTGGGTTAGCGACAAAATTAATCTTTGAAAGCTTCAGCAAGCGGAATAAGCGCGAGGTGTAGGCGTTGTTGTAGGAGTGCATCGCCGTGGTGTGGCTGGCGGTGACACGTTCGCCATTGCCATCACGATGGGCCAGTGCCGCCACGGTTTCGACAAAGCGCGACTGCTCATCATCAATCTCATCACAGTGCACATCCACCATGCGGTCATAACGGTTAGCGAGCGCGAAGGTTTTATGCAGTGATTCCACGCCATACTCGCGTGTGAACTCGAAGTGCGGGATGGCGCCCACCACATCGGCACCGAGACGCAATGCCTCTTCCAGCAGCGCTTCACCATTTGGATAGGAGAGAATCCCCTCCTGCGGAAACGCCACGATTTGAATATCGATCCATGGCGCCATTTCCGCCTTTACTTCCAGCATCGCTTTCAGCGCGGTGAGAGTGGGATCGGAAACATCAACATGGGTACGCACATGCTGAATACCGTTGGCAATTTGCCACTTCAGCGTCTGCTGTGCGCGCTGTTTGACATCGTCATGGCTGAGCAGCGCCTTGCGCTCCGCCCAGCGTTCAATGCCTTCAAACAGGGTGCCGGACTGATTCCAGGCAGGCTGCCCGGCGGTTTGCGTGGTGTCGAGATGGATATGCGGTTCGATAAAGGGGGCACTTGCCAGCCCTCCTTCGGCATCCAGCGCATCATCCTGCTGCGTGATTTGCGGTGGCTGGGGGCGTAATGCCGTTATTTTGCCGCCGTTGATTTCCATCTGCCACAGACCCTGCTGGCCGGCCAGACGCAGGTTGTTGATCCACTTTAGTGTGCGATTCGCCATGCCTTCCTCCCGTTTTAAGCCACAGGTTAAGCTAGCATGAAAATCTTTCCGTCTGTGCCATAGGTTTTTAGTCTGCCAAAATGACCATGCAAAAAAGCCCTCAGCTCAGTTTGTAGCAGCGACACTGATGGCAACCGATGCTGCACAATATCCAATCAAATAAGCCACTTATCATTTTCGTTCAAAATCAATTACATACCTCTAAATAGGTATATGGCCGTGCGCTTGATGTGCATCAATAAGCGCCTGATATTGCGCGCTATCGTAAGCGCAGATACCGCAATTTTTGAGGCAAGCATGAGCAAGCACAGTGTCGTGATTATTGGCAACGGCATGGTCGGCCACCGCTTTATAGAAGAACTGATCGACAAAGCCGAACCCGGCCAATTTGCCATTACCGTCTTTTGTGAAGAACCGCGCGTCGCCTATGACCGCGTCCACCTTTCCGCCTACTTCTCCCATCACACCGCTGAAGAGCTGTCACTGGTTCGCCCCGGCTATTACGAAAAACATCAGGTCAACCTGCTGATCGGTGAGCGGGCAATTACCATCAACCGCGACGAAAAACTGATTCACTCCAATACCGGTCGCGCGGTGCATTACGACACGCTGATTTTTGCCACCGGCTCTTATCCATGGATACCGCCAATCAAAGGCGCCGAAGGCAGTGACTGCTTTGTCTATCGCACCATCGAAGATCTTAACGCCATTGAAGCCTGTGCGCGCCGCAGCCAACGCGGTGCCGTGATTGGCGGCGGTCTGCTAGGTCTCGAAGCGGCAGGCGCACTGAAAAACCTCGGCATCGAAACCCATGTCATTGAGTTCGCGCCCGGATTAATGGCGGAACAGCTGGATGCGCAAGGTGGCGAGCAACTGCGTCGTAAGATCGAACAAATGGGTGTGCGCGTGCACACCGGCAAAAATACCCAGCAAATTGTGCACCACGCTAAAGGCGGTAAGACGCTGGAATTCGCCGATGGCAGCGCGTTGGATGTCGATTTCATCGTGTTCTCCACTGGCATTCGTCCGCAAGACAAGCTGGCAAAACAGTGTGGGCTGGAAATCGGCCAGCGTGGCGGCATCGCCATCAACGACCGCTGCCAGACGCGCGATCCGGCAATTTATGCCGTCGGCGAATGCGCAGCCTGGCAAAACCGGCTGTTCGGCTTAGTCGCGCCGGGCTACAAAATGGCACAGGTCGCCAGCGATGCGTTGCTGGGACGCGACAGTGCCTTTTCCGGTGCCGATATGAGCGCCAAACTTAAGTTGCTGGGCGTGGATGTCGGTGGTATCGGCGATGCGCATGGCCGCACGCCGGGCGCGCGCAGCTATATGTGGCTCGACGAACAGAAACACATCTACAAACGCCTGATTGTCAGCGAAGACAACCGCACGCTGCTCGGCGCAGTATTGGTGGGTGACACCAGTGATTACGGCAATCTGCTGCAGCTGGCACTCAACAACATCGCACTGCCCGACAATCCCGAAGGTTTGATTCTGCCCGCAGGCAGCGGCGAGAAACCGGTATTGGGAGTCGATTCCCTGCCGGATAGCGCGCAAATCTGCTCCTGCTTTGATGTCAGCAAAGGCGATATCGTCAAAGCGGTGCAAGCCGGTTGCCACACCGTGGCGATGCTGAAAAGCGAAACCCGTGCCGGCACCGGCTGCGGCGGCTGCATTCCGCTGCTCACTCAGGTGCTCAACGCGGAACTGAGCCGTCAGGGCATCGAAGTCAACAACCACCTGTGCGAGCACTTCCCCTATTCACGCCAGGAGTTGTATCACCTGATTCGTGTCGAAGAGATCACTTCCTTCGATGCCTTACTGGCGAAATACGGTCAGGGTTATGGCTGTGAAGTGTGTAAACCCACCGTGGGTTCGCTGCTGGCATCCTGCTGGAACGACTATGTGCTCAAGCCACAACTCGCGCCACTTCAGGACAGTAACGATCTGTTCCTTGGCAATATCCAGAAAGATGGCACCTACTCGGTGATCCCGCGCTCACCCGGGGGCGAAATCACGCCAGAAGGGTTGATGACGATTGGAGCGGTGGCGCGCCAGTACAACCTTTACACCAAAATCACCGGCTCACAGCGTATTGGCCTGTTTGGTGCCCAGCGTGATGACCTGCCTGCCATCTGGTCGCAGCTGATTGATGCCGGATTTGAAACCGGCCAGGCGTATGCCAAAGCGTTGCGCATGGCAAAAACCTGCGTGGGCAGCACCTGGTGTCGCTATGGCGTTGGCGATAGCCTCGGTTTCGGCATCGAACTGGAGAACCGCTACAAAGGCATTCGTACACCGCACAAAATGAAGTTTGGCGTCTCGGGCTGCACGCGCGAATGTGCGGAGGCGCAGGGCAAAGATGTCGGCATCATCGCCACGGAAAAAGGCTGGAATCTGTATGTGTGCGGCAACGGTGGCATGAAGCCACGCCACGCCGATCTGCTGGCCGCGGACCTGGATCGCGATACCCTGCTGACTTATCTCGACCGCTTTATGATGTTCTATATTCGCACCGGTGACCGCCTGCAACGTACCTCGCTGTGGCTGGAAAGCATGGAAGGCGGTATCGACTATCTGCGCAGCGTGATTATCGATGACAAACTCAGCCTGAATACGCAACTGGAAGCTGAACTGGCGCGACTGCGGGCTGAAGTCGAGTGTGAATGGGCTGCGACGGTGAACGATCCCCGGCAGCATATCCACTTCAGCACCTTCATCAACAGCGATCAGCGCGATCCGCTGGTGCAGCACGTCGCTCAGCGCGATCAGCACCGTCCGGCAAGCCCTGCCGAGCGTATTGCCATCACCCAGATTGAGGAGATAGACGCATGAGCCAGTGGCATTCCGTGTGTGAACTCGAACAAATCCTGCCTGCCACCGGCGTCTGCGCGTTGGTAAAAGGCCAGCAGATTGCCATCTTCCGTCCGCATGATGATGAGCAACTCTATGCGCTGAGTAACATCGATCCTTTCTCCGCAGCCAGCGTGCTGTCACGCGGCCTGATTGCCGAACATCAGCACACGCTGTGGGTCGCCAGCCCACTGAAAAAACAGCGCTTCCGCTTAAGCGACGGCGTCTGCCTGGAAGATGCCGCCCGTTCCGTGGCGAGCTATCCGGTGCGCGTTACTGCGGGCCAGGTCGAAGTGTGCGCCTGACAGAATTCTTTTACTTTATGAGACGTCACTATGTTTACTGACACCCTGAATACCTGCGCCGCCAACGCGGCGCGCATTGTGCGTACGGCGCAGCACAGCCCGCTGGCCTTCTGGATCAGCTCGGCGATGGCAGGCGCTTACGTCGGCCTCGCTATCATCCTGATTTTCACACTCGGCAACCTGGCCGATCCTGCGTGGCGGCCGCTGATCATGGGCGCCACCTTTGGTATCGCTCTGACGCTGGTGATCATTGCCGGGTCGGAGCTGTTTACCGGCCATACGATGTTCCTCACCGTGGGCGTCAAAGCCGGAACCATCAGCCAGGGCCAGATGTGGTGCGTACTGCCGCAAACCTGGCTGGGTAATCTGATTGGCTCGGTGTTTGTCGCCCTGCTCTACTACTACGCAGCCGGTGCGATGCTACCCAATGCAGGCGCACTGATTCACAGTGCCGCGCTGGCGAAAACCACGCAGCCCGCCATGGCGCTGTTCTTCAAGGGTGCGCTGTGTAACTGGCTGGTGTGTCTGGCGATCTGGATGGCAGTGCGCACCGAAGGCACGGCAAAATTCATTGCCATCTGGTGGTGCCTGCTGGCCTTTATCGCCTCCGGCTATGAACACTCTGTCGCGAATATGACGGTCTTTGCACTGTCGTGGTTTGGTCAGCATAATGCCGACCTGACCTTGAGCGGCATCGGTCATAACCTGCTGTGGGTGACGCTGGGTAACATGTTCTCTGGCATGGTATTGATGGGCCTTGGATACTGGTACGCCACGCCACAGGCTCAGCGGCCGCAAGTGGCGCCACAAGCCACTGCGCTCAAATCGGTTTAACGTTTTTAAGCCCGCACATTGCGGGCTTTTTTGAGGATGAGCGATGGACTATTTTCCGCTGTTTTGCCGTCTGCGAGGCAAGCGTTGTTTATTGGTCGGCGGCGGCGATGTAGCCGAGCGCAAAGCGCGCCTGCTGCTGGATGCCGGTGCCGATCTGCACGTTGGCGCAGTGCAATTCTCTCCTGCGTTTCAGCAGTGGGCTGAACAGGGAAAGTTGCACCTATTGCCCGGCACATTTGAAGAGCAGTGGCTGGAGGGCTGCTGGCTGGTCATTGCCGCCACCGACGATGACGCTGTGAATCAGCAAGTGGGCGATGCCACCGAAGCACGCCGCATCTTCTGCAATCTGGTGGATGCGCCGCAGGAAGCCAGCGCTATCATGCCGTCGATTGTCGATCGCTCCCCGCTGATGATTGCGGTGTCCTCCGGTGGCCGCGCTCCGGTGCTGGCGCGCCTGATGCGTGAGAAGCTGGAAGCGATGCTGCCGCAGCATCTGGGCCAACTGGCTTCACTCGCTGGCACACTGCGCAGCCGGGTGAAGAAAACCTTCGCCAGCATGGGACAGCGCCGGGCATTTTGGGAGCGCTTCTTTGCCAGCGATCGTCTGGCGCAAACGCTGGCGAATGGTGACAAGCCACGCGCCGATCATATCGTTGATACGCTGTTCGATGCGCCGCTCTCCCAACAGGGTGAAGTGGTGCTGGTGGGCGCGGGTCCAGGCGATGCCGGATTATTAACGCTGAAAGGTTTGCAGTGTATCCAGCAGGCCGATGTGGTGGTGTATGACCGTCTGGTGTCCGAACCCATTCTCAACCTGGTGCGCCGCGATGCTGAACGCATCTTCGTCGGTAAACAGGCCGGACATCACTGCGTGCCGCAGTCGCAAATCAACCAGTTACTGTTAGAGCAGGCTCAGAGCGGCAAGCGCGTGGTACGGCTGAAAGGCGGCGATCCCTTTATTTTCGGTCGCGGTGGTGAGGAACTAGAGGTACTGGCACAGCACAACATTCCGTTCAGCGTGGTGCCAGGTATTACCGCCGCCTCCGGTTGTGCCGCCTACAGCGGCATTCCGCTGACGCATCGCGACCATGCGCAGAGCGTGCGCTTTGTCACCGGTCATCTGCAACAACAGGGCGAAATTGAGTGGAGTAAGCTGGCGGCAGAGCAGCAAACGCTGGTGTTCTATATGGGGCTGAATCAGGCACCCGAGATCCAGCGCCAGCTGTTGCAGCATGGCATGGATGCGGCGATGCCGGTCGCCATCGTGCAAAACGGCACCACGCCAGAACAACAGGTGGAAACCGCGACGTTAGCCGAACTCAGCACGCTGGCGCAGCAGTTTGCCAGCCCGGCGCTGATTATCGTCGGGCGCGTGGTCAGCCTGCGCCACCAGTTACGCTGGTTTTAAACATAAAAAAACGGCGAGTCATCACAACTCGCCGTTCATAGGTCAGGCAGCTAGCTGATTAAGGCTGAGCCACAAAACCCACCGCTTCATAAACTTTCTTCAGCGTTTCCTGCGCCTGCGCACGGGCCTTGGTTGCGCCATCACGCATCACCTGATTCAGGAAAGCTTCGTCGTTACGGAAACGATGATAGCGCTCCTGCAGCTCAGTCAGCATGCCGGAAACCGCTTCCGCCACTTCGCCTTTCAGGTGGCCATACATCTTGCCTTCGAATTCCTGCTCCAGCTGCGGAATCGACTTACCGGTGACACCAGAAAGAATATCCAGCAGGTTAGAGACACCGGCTTTTTCTTTCACGTCGTAACGCACCACTGGCGGCTCGGCGGAATCGGTGACCGCGCGCTTGATCTTTTTCACTACCGCTTTGGTGTCTTCCAGCAGGCCAATCACGTTGTTACGGTTGTCATCCGACTTCGACATCTTCTTGGTCGGTTCCAGCAGCGACATCACGCGTGCGCCTGATTTCGGAATAAACGGCTCAGGAATTTTGAACACATCGCCATACAGCGCGTTGAAACGGCCGGCGATATCGCGGCTCAGTTCGAGGTGCTGCTTCTGATCTTCGCCCACCGGTACCTGGTTGGTCTGATACAGCAGAATATCGGCCGCCATCAGCACCGGGTAATCGAACAAACCTGCAGTGATGTTTTCAGAATAACGCGCGGACTTATCCTTAAACTGCGTCATACGGCTCAGCTCGCCAAAGTAGGCATAGCAGTTCAGTACCCAGCTCAGCTGCGCGTGCTCAGGCACATGCGACTGTACAAAAATGGTGCTTTTTGCTGGATCAATACCGCAGGCAAGGTACAGCGCCAGGGTATCCAGCGTGGCTTTGCGCAGCGCTGCGGGGTCCTGACGAACGGTGATGGCGTGCAGATCGACGATGCAGTAAATGCAGTGGAAATCATCCTGCATCTGCACCCACTGACGCAGCGCACCCATATAGTTGCCAATGGTCAGTTCACCGGAAGGCTGGGCGCCGCTGAAAACGATGGGTTTGCTCATGTTATATCCTGATAATTACAGCCCGAGAGCGGGCAAAAGTTCGCTAAAAGTATCGAGAGTGAGATCGGGTTGGCTGGCGGCAATCGGCTCGCCATAGTTGTAGCCAAATGTCATACCGACATTAGGTACACCCGCAGCCTGAGCTGCGTGAATATCATTACGAGAATCACCAACAAATAGTAATTCTTTTTGCAGTACGCCAAAGTGACCCAAAACAAGGAAGATCGCTGCCGGATGGGGTTTTTTCACCACCACATCATCACCGCCAATAATCAGCGTGAAGAAATCGGCAATGCCCAGCGATTGCAGCAAAGGCGCGACAAACGGCGTTGGCTTGTTGGTGACGATGGCCATCGGCAAGCCTTTGGCATGCAAAGCAGCCAGCGTCTCTTTCACCTGCGGGAACAGCGTGCTGCCCGCTTCCACCGTTTCGGCGTAATACTTGTCAAACAGCGTGCGTGCGTCACGCTGCTCTTCGGCGTGCGGTTCACGGCCTAGTGCCCAGGTCAGCGCGCGTGTCATCATCACATCTGCGCCATTGCCAATCCAGGTGGAAGCCAGCGCCAGGCCAGGAGGCGGTAACTGCAAATCACCTAAAGCATGATCAATGGCCTGTGACAGACCCGGTGCGCTATCGACCAGCGTGCCATCGAGATCAAACGCCAGCGCGCGGATATCAGTGAAATGAGCCATTAACTTTCTCCAGTTCGCCGCGCATTTCGTCGATCACTTTTTTGTAATCGGGGTGACCAAAGATGGCTGAACCGGCCACAAACATATCCGCACCTGCCGCCGCGATCTGACCGATGTTATCGATCTTCACACCACCGTCCACTTCCAGACGGATATCGTAACCGCTTTGATCAATAAGACGACGCGCCTGACGCAATTTGTCCAGCGTGCCGGGAATGAAGGATTGACCGCCGAAGCCAGGGTTCACTGACATCAGCAGAATGATGTCGAGTTTATCCATCACGTAGTCGAGGTAATCGAGCGGCGTCGCCGGATTGAACACCAGACCCGCTTTACAGCCGTGCTCTTTGATCAGTTGCAGTGTGCGGTCAACGTGCTCACTGGCTTCAGGATGGAAGGTAATGTAAGTCGCGCCCGCTTTAGCGAACTCTGGAATCAGTGCATCCACCGGCTTCACCATCAGATGCACATCAATCGGTGCCGTAATGCCATAGTCGCGCAGCGCTTTCAGCACCATTGGCCCCATGGTCAGATTAGGCACATAGTGGTTATCCATCACGTCGAAATGCACCACATCCCCGCCTGCTGCCAGCGCTTTGGCGGTATCTTCGCCCAGGCGAGCAAAGTCAGCAGCAAGAATTGAAGGGGCCAGCAAAAATTGTTTCATCCGATTCTCCCAATTTTGTGCGCCAGCCAGAGCTGGCGTAATGCGTTGGTCGCGGACGAAACAGGCTAGCGGAAAAGCGCCAGCAGTTCGTCAACCTGAGTGCGACCACTTATGCTTCGGCTGATGGAACGCCGGGCTTTGACTACGTGTAAAACCGCATTCTGATACCACTCACGCGTGAGCAGCGTGTCGTGGTTGGAAATCAGCACCGGTATGCTGTTTTCATGTGCCAGCTTATTTGCCAGCTCGGCCAGATGCTGCTGCTCGCGCAGGCTAAAGCTATTGGTGTGGTACGCGGTAAAGTTCGCCGTCGCCGACAAGGGCGCATACGGCGGATCGCAATAAACCACTGAGCCAGCAGGGGCGTTGTTCAGAGTAACATCGTACGATTCACAGACAAAGGTCGCTTTTTGCGCCCGTTCGGCAAACCACAACAGCTCCGCTTCCGGGAAGTAAGGTTTGCGATAACGACCAAAAGGCACATTGAACTCACCGCGCAGATTGTAACGGCACAAACCGTTATAGCCATGCCGATTGAGATAGAGAAACAGTAATGCACGCTGATATTCATCTTTGCTGGCGTTAAAGGCCAGACGTTGCGCGTAATAGGTCTCTGCGATATTACCTTCAGGCGTGAACAGCTGCCGCGCGTCTTCAATAAACTCAACCGTGCGGTTTTTAACGATGTTATAGAGATTGATCAGGTCACCGTTGATGTCCGCCAGGTGATAGCGATCATAATCGGTGTTGAGGAACACGGAACCGGCACCCACAAAAGGTTCGACTAAACAGTCACCTTGTGGCAAATGACGACGGATATCGTCAAGCAGCGGGTATTTCCCTCCGGCCCATTTAAGGAAAGCGCGATTTTTCTTCATGCTGTCGTGGTTATTACATCTTAATTATGGGCTGTGGTGGAACCGACAGCAGCTTTGCGCTTTAAACGGGGCCGCATGATCGCAGCCCCACATCAATTACTGACTTTCTTTCTTCACCTGACTCAACGGTTTTACCCACGGATTTGCCGCACGAACTTCAGCAGGCAGTGATGCCACTGCGCGCTTGGCATCGGCTGGCGTAGCGTAAGCACCGCTGACCAACACATACCAGGGCTGACCGTTACGCGTGGTTTTATACACATGATAACCGCTCAGATTTTGTTTCTTCGCCCAGGCATTCAGGCTCTCTTCTTTCGACGCACCGCTCAACTGCAGCGTGTAGCTGCCACCGGTTGGCAGTGACTTACTGGCACCGCTGCTGGCACTCACAGGTGCATTGTGTGCGGCGGTGGTATGTGTTTTATTCTCTTTTGCTCCGGCGACTGGTTTCGACGTGGCCGGCGCTTTATGCGCGGTGTTGCTGTGCGTTTCACGTGAACCGTTGCTATTAGCACGCGCAGGTATTTCAGAGCGCATCGCCGGAGGCGTTATCGCTTTACCGTTACCGCTCACCGTAGCAGGCGCAGTGGGCAGTGAACTGTTGCCTTGCGCACCCTGTGCGGCGTTATCAACCTGACCTTGCTGGTTGCTCAACGCACTGTTGAGATCGCCCGGCAGCGTCACACGTTGCTGATTGGCTGGCGTATCGACAGGCGCAGCCTGTGTCGGTGTTGAAGACACCGCTGGCATAGAAATCGAGTTGGAATCGCTGCTTGCTGGCGAGGATGATGCAGCTGACGTCTGTGGTGCGTTTCCTTCCGCTGAAGGCGTGGCGTTTTGCTGGCCGCTCATGGACGTCGAGCCGGAAAGGTCGATGTTCTTTTCACCACCGGTTGCCGTCGGCGCCGCATTGCCATTATTAGCAGTGGTCGCTGGTTTCTTTTCATCTGGACCGGTCAATGCCGAACCGATGCCCAGTACTACCAACAGCAGAACCAGGATGCCGATCCCCATCATCATATGCTGACGAGAAACAGGTACCTTCACTTTCGGCGCAGAAGACGTTTTGCGTGGCCGCGTAGGACGGCGGTCACTGGCATCAGGTTTTAACTCGTCTTCCGGTTTGAACTCATCCATCTAGCCTCCTCCGTAAAACGGCACGCTTCCCACGCACCGCATCACCACTCTACCCGTCATACTCAAGCTGAAACGGCGTTGGTTGCACTTTATTATCCAGACGCTCACTCACATCAGCGCCTGGAATGCATGCAATGCTCACCTTGCTGCAGCTCAACTTATTCCGGATATCTTCAGTATTTTATACAATCGTTAATCGCAGCCAGCACCATATCATGTGCCACACCTGCGCGCACTTCAGAGCGGCCAATTGCGAGAGGCAGCACCAAACGCATTTCACCCGCCAGCACTTTCTTATCGCGCATCATGTGCGGAAGATACGCTTCTGCTTGCATGCTTTCCGGGCCGTGCACCGGTAAACCGGCACGCAGAAATAGCGCGATAATGCGATCGGTATCCGCTGCAGAGAACTGTCCCAGACGTTCAGCGGTACGCGCAGCCATCACCATGCCTGCCGCAATCGCTTCGCCATGCAACCAGTTGCCATAGCCCATGTGTGCTTCAATCGCATGACCAAAAGTATGGCCCAGATTGAGCAGCGCGCGTTGACCGTTTTCACGTTCATCGGCGGCGACCACTTCAGCTTTGAGTTCACAGCAGCGACGGATGCAGTAGGCCAGGGCTTGCTGATCCAGTGCCAGCAGAGCATCAAGATGCTGCTCCAGCCACTGGAAGAACTCGCCATCGAGGATAATGCCGTATTTGATCACTTCCGCCAGACCAGACGCTAATTCGCGCGCCGGCAGCGTAGCCAGGCAATCGGTATCGACCACCACTGAGGCTGGCTGGTAGAAGGCACCAATCATGTTTTTGCCCAGCGGATGGTTGACGGCTGTTTTACCGCCGACCGAAGAGTCGACCTGAGACAGCAGCGTTGTCGGTACCTGGATAAAGCGCACACCGCGTTGATAGCTCGCAGCAGCAAACCCCGTGAGATCACCAATCACACCGCCGCCGAGCGCAATTAACGTGGTATCACGTCCATGCGGTTTCTGCAGCAGCGCGGTGAAGACATCGTCCATCACAGCGAGCGTCTTGTACTTTTCACCATCAGGTAAAATCACCTGATCCGCCTTCACGCCCGCCTGCGAAAGCAGTGCTGACAGCTTGTCGAGGTAGATCGGGGCAAGCGTCTCATTGGTCACCAGCATGGCGTTATCGCCTGCTTTTAGCGGCCAAAAAGAAGCCGGATCGTTAAACAGTCCGGCAGCGATGGTGATGGGGTAACTACGATCCCCGAGTGAGACAGTGATCTTCTCCATGATGACCGATACCTATTGCTGAGCCGTCAGGGCGCTGGATTAATTTTTTTCCAGCATGTTGATGATCTGATTGGCGACAACTTTTGCACTTTGATCGTCAGTGCGAATAGTGACGTCAGCGATCTCTTCATAAAGTGGATTACGTTCGCCAGCTAAAGCTTCCAGTACTTCGCGCGGTGGCTCTTCAACCTGTAACAACGGACGTTTTTTATCACGCTGTGTACGAGCAAGTTGCTTCTCGATAGTCGTTTCAAGATAAACGACCACGCCGCGGGCGGAGAGACGATTGCGGGTTTCACGGGATTTGACAGAACCACCACCGGTCGCCAGGACAATGCCTTGTTTCTCGGTGAGTTCATTAATGATCTTCTCTTCGCGATCGCGGAAACCGTCTTCGCCTTCCACATCAAATACCCAGCCTACATCCGCTCCGGTACGTCGCTCAATTTCCTGATCGGAATCGAAAAATTCCATATTGAGTTGCTGAGCTAACTGACGACCAATAGTGCTTTTGCCGGCACCCATCGGCCCAACCAGAAAGATATTGCGTTTCTCTGCCATTTTATCGGTATTACTAAGAATTCGTTGATGATACCCCGCGTTCAGCATAGTGCTGGCGGGACAGGAACTGAGACCTCATGAGCATTAACAAGAGTCAGACGGAAAATTATCTCAACACTCATGGCCGTTTGGCAACCGAATAAATTGCCCCCGGCGACCTTGTAACAGGACCGGTCTGTGGTTCGCGAGACGGTAACGCCCCTCCTGTTTCCTTCACACTTCAAGCAGCATGCGCGTTGGCTGTGTCTTTTCATCCCTGAAACTTACAGAAATAAGCTTAGAAATGAACGCTTTCACCACCGCGCTTTAACTCAATTTATTTAAGGAAAATATATTCTGACGCCAGTATCGCTTGTGACTGACGCCCATCGGAAGGTTATCCTGCCGCGTTCCGCTACACCGTTTTAAAAATCGCTAAACCTTGTAAGCTAATTCCTGCCCTGCGTCAACGCAGATGGCAAATCAGAGTGAATTTTCCGCTTTATCCGGCTGTAAGCGCTGCTTCCCTGACCAGTCTGGGGGTAATGAAGATCACCAACTCCTTCTTTTTATGTTCTTTGGTTTGCTGACGGAACAGCGTTCCCAATAGGGGCAGTTCACCCAACCAAGGTACCCGCTGCTCGGTCTGCATGCGCTGTTGTTGAAAAATCCCGCCCAGCGCCAACGTTTCGCCATCACGCAGCGTCACCTGGGTTTCAATTTCCTGCTTATCAATACTCAGCACGCTGCTTTCACCCACGTTCAGGCTGCGCCCCGGCATGTTCTGGCTTAAGCGCAGTTTTAACTGAATCCGTCCATTCCCCAGCACCATGGGCGTCACTTCCATCCCTAACACTGCCTCTTTAAATTCAATCGCCGTTGCACCACTGCTGCCCGACTTCACCTCGTAAGGAATTTCGGTTCCCTGTTTAATGGAAGCGGTTTGCTGATGAGAGGTAAAAAGCCGTGGACTGGCGATGATTTCAATTTGGTTCTCCTGCTCAAGCGCGCTGAGTTCCAGATTTAGCAATCCGCCACTGACCTGACCCAGCGTAACGCCCGCGCGCAAAGCAGGATTATTTACCGCCAATGGGATCTCCAGCTGTGGATGATGCAAGGCTGCCGTCACACTTTGGGCAGGTGCGGTGTGCCAGTTCACTCCCAACTCACGCAGATGCTCTTCATTGATGGTGATGATGTGGGCAGACAACTCGACCTGTTCGAGTGGCATATCCAGCGCGCGCAACCAGCGCGAGGCGTCACGCAACGCGGCGGCGGTGTCACGCAATAACAAGCTGTTGGTGCGGCTATCGACCGTGACACTGCCGCGTGAAGTGAGGAGTGAACGCTCCGCTTGCAGACTACGATAGACATCGCTGGCATTGGCGTAATGCAGCGTGACGGACTGCTGTTCGAGAGGAAGTTGCTGTTGCCGCTCCTCATGTTCTGTTTTCGCCTGTTGTGTCTGCATCTGTTGCCAGCTTTCGGGATAAACCAGCAGCACGCCCTCTTCCTGCACTACGGTGAGTTTTGCCAGCCGGGTCACCAGCGCCAGTGCGCGTTCCCATCCTACATTTTCCAGGCGCAGTGATAAGCGCCCTTCAACGCCAGGTGCAATCAGCAGGTTGGTTTGTTGATAATCTGCCAGCGCCTGCAAAATACGTTCAACGGGGGCATCATCAAACACCAGGCTCAAGCGTTCTTCATTTGCCTGCAGGGGCAGGCTCAAACTCAGGCACAGCAGTAGTGTCATCCATTTCATAATATCCTCCTTTTATAGACCAGATGATTTGCTGCGGCGGGCAGCTTTGCGCGACATGCAAGGTCATGCTATTCGCGGTTAATGCTGCCACCTGCCAGCTTGAGCGCGGTAACCGAGCCGAAGGGCCAAGCCGATGATTTTTTCCTTCTGGTGAGCGTAGCCAGGCAACATAGCGCGTGGGAGTACCGATAATGCCCTGCAACCGCCAGCCATCAGGTTCAGCTACCTGCATCCGACATTGCACCTCGGGCAGCGGCTGAAAGGGATCGCGTGCCAGCGTAAAGCCGCTCCACAGCACTAACAGCCATGCACTATGGCGCATCTCCATCCTCCAGCCACAGCTGTGTGTTCAGCGCTCCCTGCTCTTCTTTGAGTTCAAAGCGCTGCGGTACAGGCAGGCGAGTCAATGACAGCTCAGAAAACAGCGGAACAAATTGCGTCCAGCCGAGCCGCAGCTGTAACTGCTGCGGCTGATTATCCGGTAGCCAGCTTTCCAGTTGATCGCCGCGCGCGGTGATCAAAGCTTCAAGCGTAGCTTGCTCAGTGACGCCACTCATGGGTTGCTGTAACCGTGCGATTTCCTGTTCCAGCACGTTGATGGCAGGTCGTGCAGCCAATAGCTGCTGACGCTGCATCATCTGTTGTGACATCACCGCCTGCTGGCGTAATTGGGCAGCATGGACCTGTTGCTGCGGGCGAAGCAAAATCCACCACGCCATAAGCATCAGCAGCAGAGACATGCCTAACAGGCAGGCAATCCGCCACATCAGGGCTAAAGCGAGCCAGCGCTGTAATGCATCATTCACCGATGTTCTCCTGCATCCGCGCGCGCAAGACAAATCGATAGTGCCCAGCGGTTTGGCGCTGCACGCTGGCCGGTTTAACCGTGGCAAACAGCGGCTGCCGCATCAATTGATGACGAAAATCCTGGATCGCCATCATGCTCTGCGCCTGCCCCTCGAACAGCAAGACGCCCTGGCGCCGCTCCACCCGTTTGAGCCAAAGCGTGTCCTGCATCAACATTGGCAAGCGCAGCCAGAACTGTTGCCAGCGCTGATGCTCATCCTTTTTACGATGCCGTATCCGCTGCGTCTCTAATAGCTCATCGCGTTGCTGCAGCAGCAGTTGCTGTCGCGTCAACTGGCGTTGCAACGCTTCATGCTGTTGGCTGATATCCGCCAACGTCCTGTGCATCTGGCCCTGTGTCTGGCTTCCGCGCCACCATAACGACAGCACCATCATTACAGTCGCCAGCAGGACGCATCCCAGCAGGGAAAAACTTTGCTGGCGGCGGCGCTGCTGCAACCGGACGCGCCAGGGTAATAAATTGACGGCCAGCATCATGCATCCTCCGGGCGCAGCGCCAGACCCAGCGCAATGGCAAATTCCCCTTCGTGCGCGGGCAATGGCGGCTGCCGGTAATGCAGTAATGAAAGCGGTTGACAGTGCGCCACGCTGGGTTCAGCCAGGCTGTAGGTCGAGGTGCAAAAGATGGAGGATGCCTGAGGGAAGGTATCACGCAGTTTCGCCAGCGTTAGAGGCTCTGTGGCCGCGCCTGATGTGCCCGGCTCACCGGCTAACGTCCATAGCCAGTGATCGCTAAGCGGATGGATTAAAAGTTGGTCACGATGCAGCGGCATGCGCATGGCGATTTGGGTCAACGCCAGGCTGCTCAGTTCAAAGACATCGGGTCGCAGGCCAGCCTCCTTTAACGGCGCCAGCCACTGCGCAATCACTTCACGCCGAGCCGCCGTAATGCACAGTTGCGTTGCATTGCGTGCCGAGCGGTAGTCAATCGACAGCGTGGCGGGTTCAACCGGAAACAAGCGTGGCGCCGAGGATGCCACATAACGGCTCATTGCTGGCTCACTGAGCGAGGTTTCTGGCAGCGGCAATGTTCGCTGCAACACCAGTTGCGGGGGCAAGCCAACTCGCAGTGAATAGCGTTTCGGCAGATGGCGCTGCCAGCGCGTCAACATCTCCTGTAACAGTGGGGTAGTTTGCAACACGCCGTTGCGTAACGTATCGTGCGGCAGCGGTTGCTGCCACCAATGGCGTAACTGCCAGCCATGACGTCGGCGTTCAATGCCCAGGGCGCAAAGTTGCCCGTTTTGGATGTCCAATCCAATTTGCCAGCGCTGAAAAGCCATATGCGCGATCTCCTTATCTTTTAAGGTAAAAAAAGAGAGACCCTCAATCTTTCGAGTGGCGGCAAGGCGGAAAACGAACTATTACTCAGGCGCTTACCGAAGTCAGCGTCTAAGGTGAGCTCGCGCAGCCGACGTAGCTGCCGCTCGAAGTATGACGGGTATATCAAAGCGTCAGGCTTGCCTTTATACTACCGCGCGATTGTTTATAAACTGCCCAAACGACAACAGATGGGAATTCTCAGGTGAAGTTCGTAAAGTATTTATTGATTCTTACAGTGTGTTGCATTCTGCTGGGAGCAGGCACGGTTTATGGTTTGTACAAATACATAGAGCCGCAGCTGCCTGATGTGAACACGCTGAAAGACGTGCGTTTGCAAACCCCAATGCAGGTTTACAGCGCGGATGGCGAACTTATCGCCCAGTACGGTGAGAAGCGCCGCGTGCCGCTCACCTTGCAACAGATGCCGCCTGAGCTGATCAAAGCGTTCATTGCAACCGAAGACAGCCGTTTCTATGAGCACCATGGTGTCGACCCGGTGGGCATTTTCCGTGCTGCCAGCGTCGCGCTGGTGTCCGGCCATGCTTCGCAGGGTGCCAGTACCATTACGCAACAGCTGGCGCGTAACTTCTTCCTTAGCCCTGAACGCACGCTGATGCGTAAGATCAAGGAAGCGTTCCTGGCGATTCGCATTGAACAACTGCTGAGCAAGGATGAAATCCTCGAGCTCTACCTCAACAAAATTTATCTGGGTTACCGCGCCTATGGTGTCGGAGCGGCTGCACAGGTCTATTTCGGTAAGCCGGTTGATCAGCTTTCGTTGAGTGAGATGGCGATGATTGCCGGTCTGCCGAAAGCACCGTCAACCTTTAACCCGCTTTACTCTCATGCGCGCGCGCTGGCGCGTCGTAATGTGGTACTGGCGCGTATGCTTGACCAGAATTACATCACGCAGCAGCAATATGATGCCGCGCGCAACACGCCGCTGGTCGCAACCTATCATGGTCCCGAAATTGCCTTCTCCGCACCTTATCTGAGCGAAATGGTGCGTCAGGAGATGGTGAAACGCTATGGTGATGCCGCTTACGATGATGGCTACAAAGTGTATACCACCGTCACGCGTCATCTGCAGGAGGCCGCACAACAAGCTGTTCGCAATAACGTGATGGCGTATGACATGCGTCATGGTTATCGCGGCCCGACCAACGTGCTGTGGAAAGTGGGCGAAGCAAGCTGGGATAAGAGCCGCATTCAAAACGCGCTGAAAGATCTGCCGACCTACGGTCCACTGAATGCCGCCGTGGTGACCACTGCCACGGCCGATGAAGCCACCGCGATGATGAAAGACGGCAGCAGCGTCTCTCTGAGTATGGCGGGCGTTCGCTGGGCGCGTCCTTACAAATCCGACACGCTACAAGGCCCGACGCCCCGCAGCGTGACGCAGGTACTGCAGGCAGGCCAGCAGATTTGGGTGCGTAAAGTCGATAACGATTGGTGGTTAGGTCAGGTGCCGCTGGTCAACTCGGCCCTCGTCTCGCTCAATCCAGAAGACGGTGCGGTACGCGCGCTGGTCGGTGGTTTCGACTTCAACCAGAGTATGTTCAACCGTGCGACACAGGCACTGCGTCAGGTTGGTTCAAACATCAAACCGTTCTTGTATACCGCCGCGATGGACCGTGGACTGACGCTGGCTTCCATTCTGAATGATGTGCCTATTTCACGTTGGGATGCGGGTGCCGGAGCCGACTGGCGCCCCAAAAACTCACCGCCGACCTATGCGGGGCCTATCCGCTTGCGTCAGGGCCTGGGTGAGTCGAAAAACGTGGTGATGGTACGTGCGATGCGTGCGATGGGTGTGGATTACGCCGCAGAGTATCTGCAGCGCTTCGGCTTCCCAGCACAGAACATCATCCATACCGAATCGCTGGCACTGGGTGCGGCTTCGTTTACCCCAATGCAGGTGGTGCGCGGTTATGCCGTGATGGCTAACGGCGGCTTCCTTGTCGATCCTTACTTCATTACCAAAATTGAGAATGAACAAGGCGGCGTAGTGTTCGAAGAGAAACCGAAGATTGCCTGCCCACAGTGCAATCTGCCGGTGATCTACGGTGATACCAAAAAATCGCTGGCGTTGAGCGAAGAGAGCGTGGAAAACGTCGCGACCTCCGATCAATCGCAGAATCAGGCGGTGCCACAGCCGGAGCTGGAGCAAGTGCCTGCTCAGCCGCAACCCGCAGGTGACCAGCAATACGCACCGCATGTGATTAATACACCGCTGTCGTTCCTGATCAAAAGCGCACTGAACTCCAACGTGTTCGGTGAGCCAGGCTGGATGGGGACAGGCTGGCGTGCGGGTCGTGACCTGAAGCGTAACGATATTGGCGGAAAAACCGGTACCACCAACAGTTCAAAGGATGCGTGGTTCTCGGGTTACGGCCCTGGTGTCGTGACCTCAGTGTGGATTGGTTTTGATGATTCACGCGCGCTGGGCCGCTCGACCATGTCAGGCGCGATTCCTGACCAGATTTCTGGCTATGAAGGCGGCGCGAAGAGTGCTCAGCCTGCCTGGGATGAGTACATGAAATCTGCGCTGGATGGCGTGCCGGTACAGCCGCTGACACCGCCAGATGGCGTTGTCACTGTGACGATCGATCGCGGTACGGGCAAGCTGGCCAACGGTGGCGGCAATACCCGTCAGGAGTACTTCATCAATGGCACTCAGCCAACGGAGTATTCAGTGCATGATGTGGGCACCACACTCATGGACAACGGCCAAAGCCACGAACTGTTCTGATCAAAAAAGCCGGCGTATTCGCCTAATGCCGATCAGTTAAGACAAAAATGATCGGTTGAATGATCCGGCAGTTCTGCAAAAATCCGTAATCTCTCAGGGATTACGGATTTTTTTATGCTTCTCAGTCAGGCTCTCGATATCGTTCATCAC
>NZ_SZZV01000031.1:0-34183 GCF_009829935.1 Pantoea sp. Seng
CCTACAATCTGGTGAGATATCAGATGATAAGAATGGCCTCAACGCTGAAGGGATACTGGCCTAACCAGCTCAGCTTCAGGGAATCGACAGCGTGGGTGATGAAACTGCTCTGGACACTTGAAGGCGCATCGCCTGGGCGTATCCCGGAACTGGTTAAGGACGTAAGTTCGATAGCAGAGATGGTCAGATTACCGGGACGACGGGAGCGCTCGTTCCCAAGGGTGGTGAAAGAGAGACCCTATAAATATCCGACAGCCAGAAGAAAAAATGCCAGTCAGGCTTAACTGACTGGCATTAGGCCGAAAGGCCCGTTTTTGTTTCTACTGTTTAGTGCGCGCCACCACCACCGCCGCCCGCGCCAAATGGCGGACGTGCAAACCACACCAGAACCAGCAAGATCAAAAATACTCCCGCTGATGCCCAGAAGATCTCATTCGCTGAGATGATCAGGCCCTGATTGGTAATTTGCTGTGCAATGTAGGCTGAAGCTTGCTGCTGCGTCATGCCCATGCTTTGCAGTTGGTCATACATCTGCTGCGAATTCGGGTTGAATGGATTCACCGATTCAGACAGATAGCTGTGGTGCATCGATTCGCGATCCGTCCACATAGTGGTGGTGATCGACGTACCGATTGAACCGGCCAGCGTACGCACAAAGTTCGACAGGCTCGATGCTGCTGCCATACGCTCTGGCGGCAACCCTGACAGCGTAATGGTGGTCAGTGGCATAAAGAAGCACGCCACGGCAAAGCCCTGAATAAACTGCGGCCATGCCGACGCACCAAAATCCATCCCCGGCTCAAACGTATACGCACGCCAGTAGAAGCACACCGCGTACATGATAAAGCTGAAGGTCACCAATCGCCGCATATCCAGCTTGTGGGCAAAGCGACCAATGATGGGCGACAGGATTACCGGAATGATGCCGACCGGCGCTGACGCCAAACCTGCCCAGGTGGCGGTGTAGCCGTATACCTCCTGCAGCAACTGGGGCAGCAACACGATCGAGCCGAAGTAAAGCATGTAAGCCAGGCTGATCGACAAACAGCCGATGGTGAAGTTGCGCTTTTTAAACAGCGACAAATCGACAATCGGATGGTCGTCCGTTAGCTCCCACACCAACAGCACTGCCAGCGCCACCACGGCGACTACCGTGAGTACGATGATTTCCGTGGAGCCAAACCAGTCGAGTTCTTTACCCCGGTCGAGCATCACCTGCAGCGAACCAATCCCCACGACCAACAGAACCAGACCGACGATATCAATCGGGCGGATCTCGGTTTTGGTTTCGCGTCCTCGCAGGGTTTGCAGAGTCAGCGCGACGACGACCACACCAATCGGGACGTTGATAAAGAAGATCCAACCCCAGTGGTAGTTATCACTGATCCAGCCGCCGAGAATCGGGCCGCAGATCGGAGCTACGATCACCGTCATTGCCCACAGCGAGAGCGCCACGCTGCGCTTGGCCGGCGGGTAGTTGTTCAGTAGCAAACTTTGCGACAGCGGAATCAATGGACCGGCAACCACACCCTGAATGATACGGAAGAAGATCAGCATCTCCAGACTTTCTGACATGCCGCAGGCCCATGAGGCCAGTACAAACAGAATGGTCGACCAGGTAAACAGCTTCACTTCACCAATACGTTTGGCTAGCCAACCGGTAATCGGTATCGAGATGGCGTTTGCCACCCCGAATGAGGTAATCACCCAGGTGCCCTGTGAGTTCGAGGCACCAAGGTTACCGGCGATCGTTGGGATCGCTACGTTAGCAATGGTGGAGTCGAGAACCTGCATAAACGTCGCCAATGATAAGGCGATGGTCATCAGGACTAACGGCGCACCTTCAAGCGGTTTTTGTGCCATCACAGCCTCCCGCGGAATTAATCGGCGTTGGCACGAACGATTTCAGTAATCAGCTTGTTAACCGGCGCGAGGTCGATTGCCAATGCGTTACTTTCATACGCCGCTTGTGGACGCACGCTACTGGCCAGTGTGGCCCCGTCTTTGTTCTGGGTATCCACTTTGACTAAGGTGGAGAGACCAATACGCAGCGGGTGTTCGGCCACCTGTTGCGGGTCCAGCTCAATACGCACCGGTAAACGCTGAACCACTTTGATCCAGTTACCTGTCGCATTCTGCGCCGGCAGCAGAGAGAAGGCGCTGCCGGTGCCCATATCCAGACCGACAACTTTGCCGTGATACTCTACGTCATCACCGTAAATATCGCTGATCACGGTAGCGGGCTGACCGATGCGCACACCGGAAAGCTGCGTTTCTTTGAAGTTGGCATCAATCCACAAATTCGTGGCAGGCACTACCGCCAGCAGCGGCGTGCTGGTGGAGATCTGCGAACCGACCTGAACACTACGACGCGAAATATAGCCATCCATTGGACTACGGATATCGGTGCGCTGCAGCGCCAGCCAGGCATCACGCAGTTCAGCCGCGCTTTGTTTGACGGCGGGTTGCTGTTCCAGATCGGTGTTCAGGATCATCGCCTGGTTCGCGTTGTACTGCTGCACGGCGACATCAAGTTGCGCTTTCGCCGTGGCCACGGCATCACGTGAGTGCTGCAGCTCTTCACGACCAATCAGGTTTGATGCACCCAGCGGCTCACGACGTTTCAGATCGGCTTCAGCCTGATCCAGCGCGGTCTGTTGCAGCTTGATGGTGGCCTGATACTGCTTGCCGTTGATCATCAATTGATGCGTCTGGCGGACGCTGGTGGCCAGTGCAGTCTGCGCTTTTTCAAACGCCTGCTCCGCATCGGTTTTATCCAGCGACACCAAAATATCGCCTTTTTTCACGAAGTCAGTGTCATCGAACCAGACTTTATTCACGCTGCCGGAAACCTGTGCCATCACCTGCACCTGATTACCTGACACATAGGCGTCATCGGTTTCCTGGAAATGGCGCAGCACCAAATACCAGTAGGCCAGATACGCCACCCCAATCAATACAAACACGATAGCCAGCAGGATCAGCACACCTTTGCGCTTCTTCTTTTTATTCGCTGGCTGTTGCGGGCTTTGCGCTTCCGCGGTCGCACTCATGTTGTTCTCCACGTTTTCCATTTAGCCGGGCTGTGTTGATCCATCAATACGGTTTCCCGAGTCGAAAAAGCCAGCGTATAAGACGCTGGCCGGATAAAAGGGGATTAAAATAGCGATTTCGGAAGGTGATTGTGTCGCACTTCTTGCTATTAGCGCGACAGGGAAGCGATAACCTGATCTTCATCCATTTTATCAAGACGGTTAAGCAACTTGCGCGTAATCGCTTCCAGCTGATCCTGCTCGGATGTAGAGAGCGAAGACCACAGATACTGCAGACTCTGATGCTGAGGCGGCAGCAGCTGACGTAAGAATTCGTTACCTTTCTCTGTCAGGTGCAGATGCAGGCAGCGACGGTCATTATCGCTCTCGCGGCGCTCGATCCAGCCGCGTTTTTCCAGCTCATCGGCAATACGTGTTGCATTAGTGCGTGAGGAACCCAGCGCAGAACTCAGTTCTGAAGGCTGGATGCTCTGGTTTTCTTGCGCATCAAGTGTAATCAGCGCCATGAATAAGGTCTCGTTAATTCCCTGCGCCTTCAACATCTTGTTGCGGTTATCCAGCAGTTTTCCCTGCATATGCATGCACAGACGAGTCAGGATGATTTCCTGCAACGGAAAATCTTTATGGCGGTTAGCACGGATGTTCAGCATCTGTTCAATGGGAGTAAACGAACTTTCCATTTTAAAAAAAACCTCTTAGTTGCAACTGGTATAGTAAGGATGGTGACAGATTAAGCGTAGTCATATTTTCCGCCAGTGATTGTTCGCACGATCACATTGTCAACATCTGGCATTCCAGGTCGTTCCATAACCCTGGGCACTTCGCCCTGACAATGTGCCACGCAGAATGGTTACATTGTCATCAATTCACATCGTGAAATATTTTTAAGAAAAAATAATTTCGCGAGAAAAAATAACTCTGGTGAATAACTGTGCTGCTAACCATAACAAACTCAATCATCAATGAATAGTCTTACTCACGTGATTGGGTTGGTCTTTACGCTTTCTAAACACTTTAGCTGAACGCATTACATAAAGAAATCAATGGGTTAATTAACTTAATCGTAACAATTCCGGTACCAATACCGTACCAGCTAAAATGATGAATTGCATTCGTTGAGAGAATTTAACCTCAGGCATTGCAGAGGTAAGTCTCGGCTTAGCAGCATTCATGGCGGAAGAAAGGCGTAGATAATCATTTGTGGTTAATAGTAACCCAAAAAATTATTTCAATGGTGTGTTAATTGACAGGACGTACCAGTGCGCTATAACGCACGAACTTTGCGGGGATTGAGAACAAAAGCGGCCAAAAGGCCGCTTTTAAGGGAAGAGGATTACTTTGCCGCCGCTTGTGCGTCAGAAATCCACTTATCAAACTCGGCCTGATGGCCTTTGATCCAGCCATCTACGTGGCGATTGATGTCAGCTTCAGAAGCCTGACCCGCATGCATCGCCGCGTTTTCGGCGTTGATATCACCAATCGGCAATTTCATTTCAGCAAACAGTTTTGCCGCCGCCGGGTTCTTCTCAGCCCAGGCTTTGTTGGCCACAATGTGCATAGTGTTGACCGGGAAACCGTAATTTTTACCATTAGGCAGTTTGGTGTCCACTTTGCTCTGCTCTCCTGGCAGGGAAGAGAATGGCACCTGCAGCCAAACCACATCTTTACCCGGTTTGAGCACGTCGCTCAGCCAGTAAGGTGTCCAGGTGTAATAAAGGATAGGTTTGCCTTGCTTGTAGCGTGCCAGGGTGTCAGCCACCATTGCTGAATAGTTACCCATGTTGGCCGTAACCGTATCCGCCAGGCCATAGGCTTTATTCTGGTGGTTAATCACCGCTTCACAGCCCCAGCCCGGCGTACAGCCCGTCATGTCGGCTTTGCCGTCACCGTTGCTGTCGAACAGTTTGGCGATTTTCGGATCTTTAAGCTGTTCGATGTTGGTGATGTGATACTGCTCGGCGGTTTTCTTATCGATCAGATAACCCTGAGCAGCGCCGCCAACGTAAGTGCCTTCACGGTAAAACTTGTCATCACCGCCTGCCGCTTTATACATGTCGTCATGCAGCGGTTTCCAGTTAGTGGCTATAAAGGTGGCATCACCTGCCGCGATGGTGGTGTAGGCCACGTTGTAATCGACTTCGCCCGGCTTCTCAACGGTGTAGCCCAGTTTTTCCAGTGCGCGGCTGACAATCAGCGTCTGGAAAGTTTCTTCTGCGATGGTGCTTTGCAGCGGTTTAACGGTGATGCCTTTACCCGGCAGGTCGGCGGCGGACACGTGCGTCGCGGCGAACGTCGTCAGGACGGCAGCGAACAGAGCTGTCTTGCGCATAGTCATTCCTTATTTTACGTGTTGCGTCGGAGACGGACGGCCACGCTGGGCCGTCCATAGAAATCAGGCTTTTTTACTGAAGGGGCGCAGCAGCAGGCCAATTGGACCGGTGCTGTACCAGTGACGGTTGCCACGGCTGCGGCTATCACGGGCGAACGACTGAGTCAGGCGATCAAGGATAATCGCCAGAATCACGATACCCACGCCGCCGACAGTTGCCAGACCCATATCTAAACGACCGATACCGCGCAGCACCATCTGGCCTAAACCACCCACAGCGATCATTGAAGCGATAACCACCATCGACAGCGCCAGCATCAGCGTCTGGTTCACACCGGCCATAATGGTCGGCATCGCCAGCGGCAGTTGCACTTTAAATAGCATCTGACGTGGGCTGGCACCAAAGGATTCGCTCGCTTCGATCAAATCGGCAGGTACCTGCTTAATGCCAAGAATGGTCAGACGCACCATCGGCGGTAGCGCAAAGATGATGGTCACCACCACGCCCGGCACGTTACCGATACCGAACAGCATCACGATCGGCACTAAATACACGAAGGCCGGTGTGGTCTGCATCGCATCCAGCAACGGTCGGATAATGCGTGCCGCACGTTCACTGCGTGCCAGCCAAATCCCCAGCGGGAGGCCGATGATGATGCAGAACAGCAGGGCGGTCAGTACCAGCGCCAGTGTCACCATTGCTTGCGACCACGCGCCAATAGCACCAATCGCAATCAATGAAATGAGAGTCGCGATTCCCATGGCCGGGCTGGCAATTTGCCAGGCAATCAACGCAAATACCACTATCGCCACGGGCGCGGGCATGCCCAGCAGCAACTGCTGAAATGCGCTGAGGATATAGTCGACCGGCACGCGAATGCCCTGGAACACCGGGCGGAAATGGCTGACGACCCAGTCGATGCCTTCGGTCACCCAGCTGTCGAGTGGGATCCAGGTCTTGTGGAACGGATCCATGATATTGAAATGCTCGGGAGCCGGAGCAGGCGCGCTGTTGAGCCAGTCACTGCTGCTGGCGGCACTGCTGGCAGCATCATGTCCGCCGCTCGCCGTTGATGGATCACCCCATGCATCGGCTGAACCACTGCTACTGGCTGCGCTGCTGGCGGCATCATGTCCACCGCTCGCCGCTGAAGGATCGCCCCATGCATCGGCGGAACCGCTGCTGGACGTGCTGTCGGCGGGTGCGCTGCTGCTACTGCCGCCCCAGGGATCGCTACTGCTGGCTGCCGCGCTCGAATCTGTGGTCGCGGGTTGCTGCGTGGTCTGGCTGGCGCTATCCCACGGATTGCTGGTTTGTTCACTCATGACTGGGCTCCTTCACGATCTAAAGCGCGCAATAGCATGCTTTTGGAAATAATACCGACGTACTGATTCTCTTCGCCGACCACCGGCACCGCGCAGGGCGCTTGTGCAACGTGGGAGAGCAAATCGTTCAGTGAGGTATCCGCAGGAACCGCTAACGGCGTCTCAAGCAGGGCGCTATCCAGACCTTCACCCGCAGCCAGTGCCGCTTTAAGTGAATCGGTTGAAACTACGCCGACAAATTTCTGTTTCTCCAGCACATAGCCATATTCGCGGTCTTCATCCTGAAGCAGTTTAATGGCTGAACGTGGGCCAAAACCGGCCGCTTTACGAATCAGTGCACCGGCGCTGCGACGAGCAATATCCCTGGCGCTAAACACATGGCTAATATCGACCCCCCGGAAGAAGGTGCGCACATAATCGTTAGCGGGATTATTGAGGATTTCATCCGGCGTACCGACCTGCACCACTTCGCCACCCTGCATGATGGCGATGCGATCGCCAATACGCATGGCTTCGTCGAGGTCATGGGAAATAAATACGATGGTACGCTGATGTTTCGCCTGCAGTTTGACCAGCTCATCCTGCATTTCGGTACGAATAAGCGGATCGAGGGCGGAGAAGGCTTCATCCATCAGTAAAATATCGGGATTGATCGCCAGCGCGCGCGCTAATCCGACACGTTGACGCATACCGCCGGAGAGTTCATCTGGATAGGAGTGAGCATAATTATCCAGTCCCACCTGACGCAATGCTTCCAGCGCTTTTTCCTGACGTTCCTGTAACGGCACGCCCGCTAATTCCATGCCGAAGGCGGTATTATTCAGCACCGTCATATGGGGCATTAATGCGAAGGATTGGAATACCATGCTGATCTTATTTCTGCGCACTTCACGCAGTTCAGCATCCGATATTTTCGCAATATCGACACCGTCAATGATCACCTGGCCGCGAGTGGGCTCGATCAGACGATTGAGAAGGCGAACCATGGTGGATTTCCCTGAACCGGAGAGCCCCATGATGACGAAGATCTCGCCTTCTTCAATGGCCAGACTGGCATCTTTTACGCCGACGGAGAGACCGGTTTTCGCCAGAATACTCTCTTTGCTTTCGCCTTTCTCAATCAGCTTAAATGCCTTTTCGGGGTGATCCCCAAATACCTTATATAAGTTCTTTACTTCGAGTTTAATTGCCATGCAGTAATTAATTTCCCGGTTAAATGTTTAGCTATTTCTTGTAGTGATCTCGATTAAATTTAAGCGCCCTATAACCTAGCATAGTGAGAATATCTGACAACCCTTGGTTCGGATATTTGGCTGAGCGAGCGCGTGCAGATTGGCGATAATTCCAGTGCTCACAAGGGATGAGAGCGAATCATTTTTTTCTGAATTTTTTATGAAATTAACCCGCTTTCACGGCAAATGCTCAGTGAAACACGAATAAATTGCGCTTATGTAGGCGATATAATGGACGAATTAATGGCGCTAAAATGACAAAATAATGAAGGTGAGAAACGGAAATAACGAGAGAATATTTGGTAATCTGAACGGGAAATATCAAGGCGCTGAAAGGGCGCGCTGTGGCGCGCCCTGTGCTACATGCCAGAGGCTAGAAATTCCAGTCCTCGTCTTCGGTTTCCACGGCTTTTCCCATCACGTAGGAAGAACCTGAACCGGAGAAGAAATCGTGGTTTTCATCGGCATTCGGTGACAAAGCCGAGAGAATGGCCGGATTCACCGTCGTCAGCTCTGACGGGAACAACGCCTCATATCCCAGATTCATCAACGCCTTGTTAGCGTTGTAGTGCAGGAAGGTTTTCACCTCCTCTGCCCAACCGACATCCGCATACAGCGCTTCGGTGTATACCACTTCGTTTTCATACAGCGCCAGCAGCAAATCGATGGCAAATTGCTGCAGCTCTTCACGGCGTGTATCGTCAACTTTTTCCAGTGCCTTCTGGTACTTGTAGCCGATGTAATAACCGTGCACCGCTTCATCGCGAATAATCAAACGAATCAGGTCAGCGGTGTTGGTCAATTTACCACGGCTTGACCAGTACATCGGCAGCCAGAAACCGGAGTAGAACAGGAACGATTCCAGGAACACGCTGGCGATTTTCTTCTTCAGCGGGTCCTCGGCACGATAGTACTCCAGCACAATCTTCGCCTTGTTCTGCAACGCTTCGTTCTCTTCACTCCAGCGATACGCCGCATCGACATCGGCGGTGTTACACAGGGTGGAGAAAATCGAGCTATAGGAACGCGCATGCACTGCTTCCATAAAGCTGATATTCGACAGCACCGCTTCTTCATGCGGCGTGATGGCGTCTTCCATCAAGCCCGGCGCGCCGATCACGTTCTGGATAGTGTCGAGCAGCGTCAAACCGGTAAACACGCGGATGGTCAGCTGCTGTTGCTGGTGGTCCAGCGACTGCCAGGCTGGCAGGTCGTTGGACAATGGCACTTTTTCCGGCAGCCAGAAGTTGCTGGTCAGACGGTTCCACACTTCGAGGTCTTTTTCGTCCTGGATTCGGTTCCAGTTAATCGCTTGAATTTGTTTAAGTTGCATAGTTTTCATCACAATGAGCAGGAGACGCAGCCCTGGACTTCGGTGCCTTGCAGCGCCATCTGGCGCAGACGAATGTAATAGAGCGTTTTGATACCTTTCTTCCACGCATAAATTTGCGCTTTGTTGATGTCACGCGTGGTGACGTCATCGCGGAAGAACAGCGTCAACGACAAGCCCTGATCGACGTGCTGCGTGGCTTCGGCATAGGTATCAATAATCGCTTCCGGACCAATCTGGTACGCATCCTGATAGAGATCCAGATTCTCGTTGGTCATAAACGGCGCCGGATAATAAACGCGGCCGGTTTTACCCTCTTTACGGATCTCAATGCGCGACACGATCGGGTGAATACTCGATGTCGCGTGATTAATGTACGAGATCGAACCGGTTGGCGGCACCGCCTGTAAGTTCTGGTTAAACAAGCCGTGTTGCATCACTGATTCGCGCAATGCCTGCCAGTCTGCCTGCGTCGGTAACGCAATGCCTGCATCGGCAAAAATCTGTGCCACACGCGCGGTGCGTGGCAGCCAGGCGCGATCCACATACTTATCGAAGTAGTGACCGTTGGCGTACTGCGATTGTTCAAAGCCATCAACACTCTGATTGCGCTCTTGTGCCAGCAGGTTCGACGTGCGCACCGCGTGATAGGTGACGCAGTAGAAGTAGAGATTGGTGAAATCCAGTGCCTCTTCCGAGCCATAAGCCATGCCTTCACGCGCCAGATAGCCGTGCAGGTTCATCTGACCCAGGCCCACCGCATGTGAACGACGATTGCCTTCCGCCACCGACGGCACCGAATTGATTTCACTCATCTCAGAAACCGCTGTTAAGGCGCGCACGGCGGTTTCAACGGTCTGTGCCAGATTGCGGGAATCCATAGCATGCGCGATGTTCAGCGAGCCGAGGTTACAGGAGATATCCTTGCCCACGCGGCGGTAGTTAAGATCGTCATAGAATTCGCTGGCGCTGTTAACCTGCAAAATCTCTGAGCACAGGTTGCTCATATTGATGCGACCAGCAATCGGGTTGTGACGGTTCACGCTGTCTTCGTACATGATGTACGGATAGCCTGACTCAAACTGAATTTCTGCCAGCGTCTGGAAGAAATCACGCGGCTTAATGTAAGTCTTACGGATACGATCGTCGGCCAGCATCTCTTCATACAGCTCGCTGATGCTGATATCACCAAACGCCTTGCCGTAAATGCGCTCAACGTCATACGGCGAGAACAGCGCCATATCGCGATTCTCTTTCGCCAGCTGGAAGGTGATATCCGGAATCACCACACCGAGCGACAGCGTTTTGATACGGATCTTCTCGTCAGCGTTTTCGCGTTTGGTATCAAGAAAGCGGAAAATATCAGGGTGGTGAGCGTTCAGCCACACCGCGCCCGCGCCCTGACGCGCACCAAGCTGATTGGCGTAAGAGAACGCATCTTCCAGCATCTTCATTACCGGAATCACGCCAGACGACTGGTTTTCGATGCGCTTAATCGGCGCACCGGATTCACGCAGGTTAGAGAGCAGGAAGGCCACGCCACCGCCGCGTTTTGACAACTGCAGCGCCGAGTTCACCGCACGCCCAATCGATTCCATATTGTCTTCGATGCGCAGCAGGAAGCACGAGACCAGCTCGCCGCGCTGCTGTTTACCGCAGTTGAGGAAGGTTGGGGTGGCTGGCTGGAAGCGGCCGCTGAGCATCTCTGCCAGCAATTCGCGTGACAGCGATTCGTTGCCGCGTGCCAGCGTCAGCGCCACCATGCAGGCGCGCTGCTCGAAGGTTTCCAGATAACGTTTACCGTCGAAGGTTTTCAGCGTGTAGCTGGTGTAAAACTTCCACGCACCGAGGAAGGTGTGGAAACGGAAACCCCAGGCATCGGCTTCATCGTGCAGCTGGCACAGGAAACTGAAGTCGTACTGATTCAGTACCGTGGCTTCATAGTAGCCTTCCTCAACCAGATAGCGCAGGCGATCGGCCGCCGAGGCGAACTGTACGGTATTCGGCTCTACATGCTGCAGGAAGAACTGGCGCGTAGCCTCGTGATCTTTCTCGAACTGAATGCGGCCATCGGCGTCATACAGGTTCAGCATCGCGTTGAGCGCGTGATAATCCAGCTGCGTGCTGTTCAGGGTGTCTGTCGTTGCCAAAATTGGGTTACTCCCGCTTTTACATTAGCGATATCGTCGGGGGTTCCCATCAGCTCAAAGCGGTAGAGATAAGGAACCTGACATTTCTGCGCAATGATGTCGCCTGCCAGGCAATAGCCTTCACCGAAGTTGCGGTTACCGGCAGCAATCACCCCGCGGATACCGCGTCGGTTGGCGTCATCATTGAGGAATTGAATCACTTGTCTGGGCACCGCACCCCGCGCACTGCCGCCGCCGTAGCTCGGCACCACTAAAATAAAGGGTTGGTCGATATGCAGGCGCTGCTTGCCATCAAGCGGTATGCGGCAAGCAGGCAGTCCCAGACGAGTGATAAATCGGTGCGTGTTTTCCGACTGGCTAGAGAAGTAGACCAGTGGGAACATCGCCTTATCCCCCGACTGCAGCGAGCTGGCGCAGGCTGGCGATTTTGTCAGGGCGGAAGCCGCTCCAGTGGTCATCATGGGTCATGACGACGGGCACCTGGCGATAGCCGAGGGATTTGAGGTTATCAATGGCTTCCGGTTGGGTATCGAGATTGATCAGTTGATAGTCGATACCTTTGCGGTCCATGGCATTTTTAGTCGCGTTGCACTGGACACAATTGTTTTTAGTGTAAATAATAATGCGCATGATTCGTATTTCCCTTTGATTGCGGTCTGGATGCGAGATACGAAGCAAAATCCTATTTGCAGCGAACTTCGTCCTTGACGACATCTGGTAGCGAGTTGATGGGTTGAATACTAGATGTAGTGCTCGTAGTGGTCAAGCCCACCAGATATAGGGATTTTGTATTTTTATCTTCGGATAAAGGCTAACGCCAGAGATCATGCGCCTTCCAGGCCAGAAAATTTTTTTGTAAAGGCGAGGGAGGCAAAATTTAGGTCAAATTTTGTGCGCTTTCATTTGCGGCAGGCACAAAAAAGCCCCGCAATCGCGAGGCTCTCTTTAAACGCTAATGATGGTTAACGGCGTGACATTAACAGCGCACCTAACACCAGACCCACGGCTGCACCGACACCCACGCCATGCCAGGGTTTGTCATGCACGTAGGCATCAACTTGATAACTGGCGTCACGCGCTGCCTGAGAAACGCGGCTGTTGCCGCCGTTCAGTTTTGCGCGGGTCTGCTTCAGCAACGACTGTGCTTTACTGCGTGCGCTATCCACTTCATCTTTGGCTTCGCTGCCGTAAGATTTAAGTAATGCTTCAAGCGAATCTGCCAGCTCATTCACATCCTGATTAATATCAATGTCATCGTTTTTGCTTACTCGATTAAACATTTTTTCGCTCCCTTTGATTTAACAAGTAATACTAAGTGTAGACGAAACGTGACTAAACGCAGGCGTGTGCCAGGCTTTAGGGAAATTCCGAATGTCCTGTATGTCGGGCTGTTGTAAGGTTGCGGGGCTGTGAGAAGAGAGGAGCAAGCATGTATTTACGTCCGGATGAGGTAGCGCGCGTACTGGAAAAAGCAGGGTTCGAAATGGACACCCTGACGCCAAAAATCTACGGTTATCGTCGTGGTGAAAATTATGTCTACGTCAATCGCGAAGCGCGCATGGGCCGCACCGCATTGATCATTCACCCCACGCTGAAAGAGAAAAGTCAGCACTTTGCCGAGCCCGCCTCAGAAATGAAAACCTGCGATCATTACACCCAGTTCCCGCTTTATCTGATGGGTGAATCCCAGGAACATTACGGTATTCCGCACGGTTTTAGCTCGCGCATTGCGCTTGAGCGCTATCTGCAAGGCGTATTTGGCGCCTGATGTGGTGCCCCGTTGACGCGGGGCCCCCCCCCGACTTTTTAAAACCCTCACCCTTTGCCACGTTGCAAATTGACACGCTGGCGCGTATAAACCTGTGTCCATATAGATGTTCAGACGTCCATACGGATAAAAACCATGCAACAGCAGGAAACCCCTTCGCAGGAAAACTTTAAGCGCACCATGAAAGTGCGGCATCTGGTGATGCTGTCGCTCGGCGGCGTGATTGGCACCGGACTGTTCTTCAATACCGGCTATATCATCTCAACCACCGGTGCGGCGGGCACGCTACTGGCATATCTGATCGGCGCGCTGGTGGTGTGGCTGGTGATGGTATGTCTCGGCGAACTGGCCGTAGCGATGCCGGAAACCGGCGCTTTCCATGTCTATGCGGCGCGCTATCTCAGCCCGGCAACTGGCTATACTGTGGCATGGCTCTACTGGCTGACGTGGACGGTGGCGCTCGGCTCCAGCCTGACCGCCGCCGGATTCTGTATGCAGTATTGGTTCCCCAGCACGCCGGTGTGGCTGTGGTGTTTGGTGTTCTGCATCGCCATCTATCTGCTGAATATCGTCTCCACGCGTTTCTTCGCGGAAGGGGAGTTCTGGTTCTCCATCATCAAAGTGGTCACCATCATTGCCTTTATCATCCTCGGTGCAGGCGCGATGTTTGGTTTTATTCCGATGAAGGATGGCAGTGCCGCGCCGGGCCTGAGTAACCTGACCGCCTCAGGTTGGTTGCCGCACGGCACCTTGCCGATTCTGATGACCATGGTGGCGGTGAATTTCGCCTTCTCCGGCACTGAGCTGATTGGTATTGCCGCTGGAGAAACCGAGCAGCCGCAGAAAGCCTTGCCGCTGGCGATTCGTACCACGGTGGCACGATTAATCATCTTCTTTATTGGTACGGTCTTTGTGCTGGCGGCGCTGATCCCGATGGAACAGGCCGGCATCGTTAAAAGCCCGTTTGTACTGGTGTTCGAGAAAATCGGCATTCCCTATGCGGCTGATATTTTCAATTTCGTGATCCTGACGGCGATCCTGTCCGCCGCCAACTCGGGTCTGTATGCATCGGGCAGGATGCTGTGGTCACTGGCGAATGAGAACACCTTGCCGCGCTGTTTCGCCCAGGTGAACCGCCGTGGGATTCCGGTGTTGGCGATCACCGTCAGTATGCTGGGCGGCCTGCTGGCGCTGTTCTCCAGCGTGATCGCGCCGGATACCGTGTTTGTGGCGCTGTCAGCCATTTCAGGTTTTGCGGTGGTGGCGGTGTGGCTGAGTATCTGTGCCTCGCACTATGTGTTCCGTCGTCGCCACTTGGCCGCAGGCGGTTCGCTGCAACAACTCGCCTATCGCGCGCCACTCTATCCTCTAACGCCGATTCTCGGTTTCCTGCTGTGCCTGCTGGCGTGTGTAGGGCTGGCCTTCGATCCGTCGCAGCGTATTGCGCTGTGGTGTGGCATTCCATTTGTGCTGTTCTGCTATGCCGCATACCATGTCACGCATCGACGTAACCTGAAGGCCGGGGAGGCCAATGATGTCGCGTAATCCTGTCGCAGAAGCCTTAACACAACATGACACACTGATTCTGGATGGCGCGCTGGCCACCGAACTGGAGGCGCGCGGCTGCAATCTCGCCGATGCGTTGTGGTCTGCCAAAGTGCTGATGGAAAATCCTGAGCTGATCTATCAGGTGCATTACGACTATTTTGCTGCCGGCGCCAATGTGGCGATCACCGCCAGCTATCAGGCCACGCCGCAGGGTTTTGCGGCGCGTGGGCTGGATGAGGCGCAAGCGCTCACATTGATCGACCAAAGTGTGAAACTGGCACAACGTGCGCGTGATGATTATCGTGCGGCATCAGGCAGTGAAGCCGCTTTGCTGTTGGCCGGTTCCGTTGGGCCTTATGGCGCTTACCTTGCTAATGGTGCTGAGTATCGCGGTGATTACGCCCTGCCAGAAGCGGAGATGAAAGATTTCCATCGCCCGCGCGTCAAGGCGCTGTTGGACGCAGGCGTGGATTTGCTGGCGTGTGAAACCCTGCCGTCGTTTGCCGAAGCGCAGGCGCTGGTGAGTTTGCTGGCAGAGTTCCCGAACTGCAGCGCATGGTTCTCCTTCACCCTGCGTGATGCGCAACACATCAGCGATGGAACGCCGTTAAGCCAGGTCGCTGAACTGGTCAATGCGGCACCACAGGTGGTGGCGATGGGCATCAACTGCGTAGCGCTGGAGAGCGTGACACCGGCGCTGCAAACCTTGCAGGCGCTGTGTGCTAAACCGCTGCTGGTTTACCCCAATTCCGGTGAACAGTACGATGCGAGCAGCAAAACCTGGCACTCGGCGCCATCGGGCTGCACGCTGCAGGATAAATTCCCTGAGTGGCAACAAGCGGGCGCACGGTTGATTGGCGGCTGTTGCCGCACCACACCGCAAGATATCGCGGCGATTGCCGCCTGTTGTCAACCGCAATAAAGGCCAGAAAAGCAGCACTGATAGGGCGATTGAGGCGAGTGAAAAGCAGGATAGGGCAGTTTAGACTGTCCTATCTGATTCTATAGCGGACCTGCCATGAACCTGCGACACCTTCTTCCTGCCACTGCATTGCTGCTGAGCGGCTGCGCCACCATTGTCGGCACGGAAACGCAGCCGGTAAAAATCGATTCTGTCCCGCAAGGCGCGCGTTTCACCGTGCAGGATGAAACCGGCCGCGCAGTGGCGCAGGGCTACACGCCACAAACCGTCGAGCTGGCAAAATCCACGGGTAATTATTTTGGTAAAAAACACTATCAGGTGATGCTGGAGAGTCCGGGCTACGTGCCGGTGACGCTGCCGATCGAGGCCAGTGCCAACTTGTGGTATCTGCTGGGTAATATCCCGTTACTGGGCTTCCCCGGCTGGCTGTTGGTGGATCCGTTCTATGGCGGCATGTACGACCTGAAACCTGAACATCCTCAGCCACGTCTCAACGTGGTGGGTGCGCGCGGCGGTTAAACCGCATGGCGCGGTCGCGGCGCAATTTTTTGTGCATCTCCGAAGCAGGTATGTCGCTGAGAGATGCGCGATAAACCGCGCTGCTAAGGTTCAGCATCATCTTTTTGGTTAAAAGCGATAAATCACTTAGCTGCCGTTTGATATTCAAGACGGCAGCGACAATGAGAGCCGATTTCAAGCTATTGTGCTGTCGGCTTCACCATGGCATGACCGGATTTATGCTGCGCCAGATGCTGCTGCTGGAAAATGCACATGCGAATGGTATTGCGGTATTCACCATTGATGAAAAATTCGTGCTTCAGCACGCCTTCCACTTCAAATCCCAGTTTGGTGTAGATGTGAATCGCTTTCTCATTCTCCTGATCAACAATCAGGTAGAGTTTGTAGAGATTGAGCACCGAAAAGCCATAATCCATCGCCAGTTTAGCCGCCTGACTGGCTAAGCCTTTGCCCTGATGCCCCGGATCAATGATGATCTGAAACTCAGCGCGACGATGCACGTGATTGATCTCGACCAGTTCCACCAATCCCGCTTTTTGCCCATCGTGTTCAACGACAAAACGACGCTCTGTTTGATCGTGGATATGCTTGTCGTAGAGATCCGAGAGCTCGACAAAAGCTTCGTACGGCTCCTCAAACCAATAACGCATCACGCTGGCGTTGTTGTCTAACTGGTGCACAAAGTGCAGATCTTCTCGCTCAAGCGGACGCAATTTCACCGTCATACGGTGTTCCTTCTGTTGAAAAATTGGCGTGATTATAGCGCTATCCGCCGAAGGTTGCTTTCGCACCAGTGTGATCATCGGCATAGGGTTTATGCACCGTTTCAGTGCGCGATCTCAACCCCCTCTCCCCATCACAATGGGCTTTCACAATCTGGCACAGCCATTGCTTGGCTTGTATAGATAAGACTATACAACTGTTGTTTTTCATCACCTTTATCAGGAGTGGAAGATGGGCAAGCCAGTGAAACTCGTTGTTCATGCATTAACCGCCGCAGTCCTGTGCGCCAGTGCTTTAGGAGCACAGGCGGCCGACACCAAAGTCGCCATCGGTATTTCCGGCTGGACCGGATTTGCCCCACTGACGCTGGCCGATAAAGCTGGGATTTTCAAAAAGCACGGCCTTGATGTCGATGTGAAGATGATCCCTCAGAGCAGCCGACATCTGGCGGTGGCTTCCGGCACCATTCAGTGCGCGGCGACCACGGTAGAAACCTACATCTCCTGGAACGCCGCAGGCGTGCCGATTAAGCAGATCGTTCAGCTGGACAAATCTTACGGTGCCGATGGCCTCGCCGCCCGCAGTGACATCACCAGCATCAAAGATTTGAAAGGCAAAACCATCGCGGTGGATGCGCCCGGCACCTCACCGTATTTCCTGCTGGCGTGGATGCTGGACAAAAACGGCATGACGATGAAAGACGTGCGTCTCGCGACCATGGCACCGCAGGCGGCGGCACAATCTTTTGCTGCGGGTCAAAACGATGCGGCAGTGACCTATGAACCTTATCTCTCGGTGATCCGCAACCAGCCTAAGGCAGGCAAGATCCTCGCCACCACGCTGGATTATCCGATGGTCATGGACACGCTCGGCTGTACGCCAACGTTCCTGAAAGAACATCCTCAGGCCGCGAAAGCGCTGGTGGCCAGCTATTACGATGCGCTGGAGATGATCAAACAGCAGCCGGATAAATCCAACGAGATCATGGGTGCAGCAGTAAAATCCACTGGCAAGGAGTTTGCGGAATCGGCCAGTTATTTGCGTTGGCAAGGGCCGGAAGAGAACAAGAAATTCTTCAATGGCGAAATTGAAACCTTCAGTGATGAAGCCGGCAAACTGTTGCTGCGTGCGGGGGTGATCAAGAAAATGCCGGATGTGAAGAGCTTGTACGACGCCAGCTTCGTGCAGTAAGCAGGAGAAAGGAGATGGAGATGAGTAAAAGCCAACCCGCGACTCCGCCAGCAGCGCTGCCGGAGGCGCCGCAGCGCTGGCACAATCCGTTGATGGTGCCGCTGAAAGCGATTTCGCTGCACTTACGTGTCGCGCTCGGCGTGGCGTTCTTTGTGCTGTTTATCGCGGTATGGACGCTGGTAACGCTGGGCGGCATGGTGTCGCCTACTTTCCTCGCCGATCCTCTCACCATGCTGCAGCAAGGTGTGGTGCTGTTCACCGAGTACAACTTCTCGCTGGATATCGGCATGACGGTGATGCGCGTTCTGTCGGGCTTCCTGCTGGCGGCCGTGATAGGTGTGCCGCTGGGCATCATGATGGGCGCTTACAAAACCTGGGAAGCATTTCTTGAACCCTTCGTCTCCTTTTGCCGTTATTTACCGGCCTCGGCGTTTGTGCCGTTGCTGATTCTGTGGGCCGGTATCGGTGAAACCCAGAAGATCCTGGTGATCTTTATTGGCTCCTTCTTCCAAATCGTCTTGATGGTGGCGGTCACGGTGAGCGGCGCCCGTCGCGATCTGGTGGAAGCGGCCTACACGCTGGGCTGCAGCAACCGCTCGATCGTGCGTCGCGTGCTGATCCCCGGTGCTGCACCGGGCATTGCTGAACTGCTGCGCCTGGTGCTCGGCTGGGCGTGGACTTACGTCATCGTTGCCGAATTGATCGGATCGGAAAGTGGCATCGGCCATATGATCGTCGACAGTCAGGCATTGCTGAATACCGGGCAGATTATCTTCGGCATCATTGTGATCGGCTGCATTGGCTTGATCTCTGACTACTTGTTCAAAGTGCTCAATCGGCGCTTGTTTGCATGGAGCACCCTGTAATGAAACACAGCAAACTCAACGTGCGCGGCGTCGAGCGCATTTTTACCGGCCCCAAAGGCGAGCAAACTCAGGCGCTGCAGCCGATTCATTATCAGGTGGAAGAGAATGATTTCATTACCATTCTCGGCCCTTCGGGCTGTGGGAAATCCACTCTGCTGCGCATCATCGCCGGACTGGATACGCCCACGCGCGGGGAAATCTGGCTGGATGGCAAAAGCGTGGAAGGGCCGGGCGCCGATCGCGGCATGGTGTTCCAGAGCTATACGTTGTTCCCATGGCTGACGGTGGAGGAGAACATCCGCTTTGGCCTGCAGGAGCGCGGCATCAGTGCAGCGCAGCAGAAAGAGCGCAGCGACTACTACATCCAGCAGGTGGGATTACGCGGCTTTGCCCAGCACTATCCGCGCCAGCTCTCGGGCGGCATGCAGCAACGTACTGCGATCGCCCGTGCGCTGGCCAACGATCCCAAAGTGCTGTTGATGGATGAGCCGTTTGGCGCACTGGATAATCAGACGCGCGTGATGATGCAGGAGCTGTTGCTGTCGGTGTGGGAGCAGTCGCGCAAGACTGTGCTGTTCGTCACCCACGATATCGATGAAGCAATTTTCATGGCTAACAAGGTAGCGATTTTCAGCGCCCGGCCGGGCCGCATCAAGCAGGAGGTAGCAGTGAATTTCAATAATGGGCGCGATTACACCATTAAAACCTCACCCGAGTTTATGGCGTTAAAGGCCGAAGTGACCGAGTCGATTCGCAGCGAGACGCTGCAGGCGATGGCGCATTAAGCAGAGATCATATTTGGCGTAAATTGAATGGTGCATCAATTTACGCCTGTCCGTGGCGGCACGATGGAGCATGCATCTGTTTGCGATATGATCGCTTTAGATGCGGATGAAAAAATCGCGCCGCAACGGTTGAGTGAAAATGCGTTAACCGACAATCCGACCCAACGCCATATGTGCCGCGCGGTCGCACATATGATCGATTACATCGGGATCGTGGCTCACCAGCACCATGGTCAATCCGTCATTCTGCTTCAAATCGTTGAGTAGATTGAGGATCTCCGCCTGCACCGACATATCCAGCGCCGAGGTTGGCTCATCCAGCAACAGGATTTTCGGCTCCAGTAGCAGGGCGCGCACAATCGCCACGCGCTGACGCTGGCCGCCGGACAGCTGATGCGGATAACGATCCGCCAGCGCTGGATCCAGCCCGACATGGCGAAAACCCTGATTGATGCGGTCGTTGATATTATCGCGCTTCAGCATCTTCAACGGTTCGGCCAGGGTGCGGCGCAGACGATGGCGTGGATGCAGCGAGGCATACGGATCCTGAAACACCATCTGCACATCACGACGCAGCGGGCCGGTAAAGGCTTTACCCGGTTGCACGTCGGTGCCCGCCAGTTGCATGCTGCCGCTCCAGAAGGGATTCAGTCCGGCCATCACCCACAGCAGCGATGACTTGCCGCAGCCCGATGGCCCGACCAGGCCAAAACACTCGCCCGCGGCCACCTGCAAGGATACGTCATGCACCACGGTGCGCAGTTCATAACCCTGCTTATGCGACACGCTCAGATTGTTTAACTCAATCATTGCTGGCCTCCAGCGCAGCACGATCCAGCACCGGCAAGCGTTCACCGTGCGTGGCTTTGCTCGGACGACAGGACCATAGCGTGCGTGTGTAAGGATGAGTCGCATTAGATAGCTCTGCCGCAGGCAACGTATCCAGCAATTTGCCTTTGTACATCACCATCACGCGATCGCAGTGCTCAGAGACCTGCTGCAGATCGTGGCTGATCAGCAGTAAGCCCATATTGCGCTGCTCCACCAAACGACGAATCAGTGCCAGCACCTGATCGCGCATCGCATGATCAAGCGCCGAGGTCGGTTCATCGGCAATCAGCAGATCGGGATCGGTGATCAAAGCGATCGCCAGCATCACACGCTGCCCCATGCCGCCGGAAAGCTGATGTGGATAACGCTTCATCAACTGACGGGGATCCGGCAGACCGACCGCATCCAGCATCTCGCACACTTTCTCTTTACGTTCGGCACGGCTCAGTTTGCGGTGTAGTACCAGCGGTTCTTCGACCTGCCAGCCAATAGTGCGAGTCGGGTTGAGGGCGTATTTCGGATCCTGCATCACCATCGCGACTTTGCCGCCGCGCAGGGCGATCCAGTCGCGTTCGCGCAGGTTGAGCGCATCGGCACCCACCACCTGTAAGCGATCGGCCTGCAGCTGCAATGAAGGAGAGAGCAGTCCCATCAGCGAGCGGGCCGTCAGTGATTTGCCCGAACCGGATTCACCCACCAGCGCCACGCGCTCACGGCCTATTTGAAAGGCGATATTATCCACTAACAGCGTATCTTCGCTGCGGATGGTCAGCCCCTGCACATCAATTAACAGATCATTTGGCATGACGGGTATCCAGTCGGTCGCGCAGGCCATCGCCTGTCAGATTAAACGCCAGACTGGCGAACAGAATCGCACCGCCGGGGGCGGCAGCCACCCACCATTGGTCGAAAATCACTTTACTGCCTTCCGCCACCATCGAACCCCATTCAGCGGTTGGCGGTTGCACGCCCATGCCCAGGAAGCCCAAGCCCGCAGCGGAGAGAATGATGCCGCCGAGGCTCAGCGCCGCGCGCACCACGGCGGTTGGCAAACACAGCGGTAGAATGTGCCCGAACATCAAACGCAAACCGGTAATGCCCTGCATGCGTGCGGCAGCCAGATAATCACTGCGGCGCAGCGCCAGGGTTTCCGCACGTGCCTGACGGGCAAACGGTGGCCAACTAGTGAGTGCCAGCGCCAGTGCGCCGTTCATCAATCCCGGACCGAGCATGGCCACCAGCGCCAGCGCGATCACCAGATTCGGCAGCGACAGGAAGATATCCGTGATGCGCATCAACACGCGTTCGGTCCAGCCGCCCACATAGCCGGCAGTCATCCCGACCAGAAGTCCCACCGGAATGGTCAGTACCAGAATCAGTGACACCAGCAGCAGCGTAGGACGCGCACCGTAAATCACGCGAGACAGTAAATCGCGGCCAAAGCCATCGGTGCCAAACCAGTGCAGCGCGGAAGGGGCCTGCAAACGCTGGGCGATCACCTGGGCGTTAGGATCAAAGGGTGCCAGCAGCGGGGCAAACAGCGCCATCGCCACCACGATCACCACCAGTGTCAGACCGATGGTCAGTGAAGTCACGCGCGCACGGCGGCGGCGCGGACGAACTGTCTCCAGTTCAGAGAGTTGTTGAGTCATCGGGTTCTCGGATCGGTTAACCAGGTGAGGGCATCGGCCACGGCATTAAGCAGAATAAAGCAACTGCCAATCAGCAGGGTCGAGCCGAGAATCGCTGGTGTATCAGAGGAAAACAGCGCGTTGGTCATGTAGCGTCCGACACCGGGCCAGGCGAAGACCGTTTCGGTTAACACCGAACCTTCCAGCAGGGTGGCGTAGGAGAGGGCGATGACCGTGATCAGCGTCCCCAGCACGTTGGGGAAGATGTGACGCAGCAGGATGCGAGTCCGCCCTGCGCCTTTGGCGCGCGCCAGAATCACATACTCTTTGCTGCTCTCTTCTAACAGCGCGGCACGCAATAAGCGTGTAATACCGGCCATCGCCAGTAAGCCAAGAATCATCACCGGCAGCCACAGATGGGCAATCGCATTGCGGAACATCTCTGGATCGCCAGATAGCCAGCTATCAATCAGCACAAAGCCGGTTTTCGGCTCCAGCGTGTAGATCCAGATATCATCCAACTGTCCCGGCCCGGCAGACCAATGCAACACCGCGTAAAACAGCAGCAGACCCAGCAGACCCAGCCAGAATACCGGAACGGAATAGCCGAGCAGCGAGATAAAGCGCGCTACGTTATCGATCACGCTGCCCGGCTTCCACGCGGCCAGCAAGGCTAAAGTGATGCCAAACACGGCGGCAAAGATCATCGCACAGGTGGCGAGTTCAATGGTGGCGGGGAAGGTGCGCATCAGATCCGTGCTGACAGGCTGATTGGTCAGATGCGAAAGCCCTAAATTGCCCTGCGCCAGATGGCTGATATAGCGCCAGAACTGTACCAGCACCGGCTGGTCGAGGCCGAGATCGTGGCGCACCTGTGCATAGGTGGCTTCGCTGGCGTGATCGCCGGCGATTTGCTGCACCGGATCAACCGGCGACAGGTGCGACAGCATGAAAGTGAACGCTAACAAACCAATCAACGTCACCAGCAGCGATAACAGGCTGGTGACCAGACGGCTAAAACGTTGCCAGAGTGGCCGGGCGAACCCGGCCTGTGAAGCAGACACTGCCATTACTTAGAAACCTGCGAGTAATGCACCATGTCTGGGTTAATCCCCTGCACATAGCCTTTCAGGTTATCGCGCAGCGCAATCAGGTTGCGCGCCTGCAAGCCGATCACGTATGGCGAGTTCTTCAGCACTTCGCGCTGCATCGCCTGGTACAGTTCAACACGCTTGTTGCTGTCCGCTTCAGCGGTGGCGGCCAGCGTCTGTTTACTCAGCTCTGGAATATGCCAGTCTGAACGGTAAGCAATGGTTTTGCTGCCATCTTCCGGGTTGTAAGCAAATGAAGCAGCGTTGGTATTCGGATCGAAGTAGTCCGCGCCCCAGGCGTTCAGTGTCGCTTCATACTGATGCGCTTTCACGCGAGTAGAGACTTCAGAACTCAGGCCCGGCTGCACTTCGACTTTCACGCCACCTTTGGCAAAGCTGCCCTGTAATGCCTGCGCAATGTCGAGGTACGGCGGTTGATTGCTGGTCGAGAGCTTAAAGCTGACGTTGGTTAAACCTGCTTTCTTGAGAATCGCTTTGGCTTTCTCCGGATCGTAGGTGTACGGCGTGTCATTCAACGCACCGAGGAAACCTTTAGGCAGGAAGGTTTGATGTACTTCGAACTGGCCTTTCAGCAGGTCGTTAGCAATACCTTTGTAGTCGAACAGGTAACGCGCCGCTTCCCACAGTGCCGGGTTCTTCAACACTGGATTCTCACCGACGTTGAACTGAATATAGTAGAGCGAGGCCATCGGAATCGCTTCGGTCTTCACGCCCGTTTTGCCTTTCAGCGCCGCAATTTGGTCTGCGCCGAGGTTACGAGCAATATCCACATCGCCCTGTTCCAGCAGCAGACGACGCGCAGCAGGTTCCGGCACGTTCTTGATCAGAATGTTTTTCAGCTTCGGAGCGCCCGCCGGTGAGGTCGGGTTGGCGGTCAGCAGTACCACTTCATGCAGCACCACTTTACGAATCTGATAAGGGCCGCTACCCGCTGAGTGGGTGCCTAACCACGCATGACCGAAGTCACCGTTTTTGGCATTCGCCTGTGCAGTTTTCTCATCCACAATTGAAGAGACCGGCGCAGACAGCAGGCTCAGCACATAGGCCGGGCTGACGTTGGCGCTCCAGCTAATCTGCACATGGTTGTCATCGACTTTTTTCAGGAAGGTATCGACGTTGTCTTTATTCCAGCCGAGCTGCGTCAGAATAAAGGAAGGATCGAGGTTGAGTTTCACCACACGACCCAGCGAGAAGATCACATCTTCCGGACGAAGCGGGTTACCACTGGCGAATTGCGCGCCTTCGCGCAGTTCAAAGGTCAGGCTGCGATTGTCACTGCCTGGCGTCCAGGAGGTGGCCAGCGTTGGCTTCAGATCGGTGGGATTGGTCGGATCCGACTGAACCAGACGTTGATAGATGTTAGTGAATGCTTGCACTGTGGTGAGTTCAAAGCCCTGTGCCGGATCGAAGCTATCTGCATCATCAGTCGACTGCGCAATCACCAGCGTATCTTTTGGTGTTGCGGCCTGAGAGGAGAAGGCGGCTACCAGCGATAAAGCCAGCAGTGAGGGAATGATTTTTTTCATGTTGTTTCCTTGCCTTAAAAAAGTAACGCGAGTTTACGAGAGCGCAGTAATGAAGAATAGTCAATTTATGGCTATGCATATGCCTTACGGTTCTAAGCGCGGCGGATTGGTTATAAGCCTGTTAAATATGCTGTTATTGTTATCGCGCCGCGCAGTGCTACAGACTCGCTAATTTTTGTCCTTTCATCAACCAAATTACAACGGAATTTAAACTCGTTGCTGAACGGAAATAATTAACTTTACTTCGAAGTCTTCAGGAATATAATGGCGCCAACTTCAAACAGGAGAATTCAGTTGGACAGTCACCCTTTTAGATGGCAACACAAGGCAAGCTGACGCGCGAATTCTTTTGTCGCTGCTTGCCAACACGGCGGGCAGCAATCCTCTCTTCTCTCTGATGATTGTTCCCCTTTAAACGACAGTAGCGGGTTGATGCCCGTGGGGATTTCATTATGCACATGATTTTAAACGCACTTTTTCCTCCACCTCGATGCGCGCGCTGATTTTCAGCGTGCATAATTAACCGCTGTTTTAGCGCGTTTTGGCACGTCCGTGCTCAGGCTACCTGGCAAATCTGGACTGACTGAAGATCGCTCTCAGCGGCATCATTGACATCGTCATCGCTATTTCTCGTTATTTTAACGAGCGAATTTCTTCGTCTTTTATTTACGGGAGGTCATATGGAAATTCCCGATAGGTTATTTTTAATCATCTAACGCATCGTCGTTAATTTAATTTATCCCCGTTAATGTGCTCCCCGCACAGGGACTGTTATTGCCGTAAAAAAATAGAGGAATGTCATCATGACTGACATGAAACTCAACCAGGAAAAAAAATCCTGGAGCAACGCCCGCCCGCAGCGTCAGAAAACGCCGCGCTATCTGATTGAAGATGAAGCAGGTTTCACCGCCGATGAAACCCTGGTTCGCCTGCGCAGTGATGCGCTGGGCCTGAGCGAACGCGAAGCCGAAGCGCGTCTGGAGGTTTATGGCCGCAATCAGGTGGCACATGATAAAGCGCCCCCAGCACTGATTCAGTTGCTTCAGGCGTTTAATAACCCGTTCATTTATGTGTTGATGGCGCTGGCGGCGGTGAGTTTTTTCACTGACTACTTGCTGCCGTTGCGTAAAGGCGAGGAGACCGACCTGACCGGTGTCATCATCATTGTGACGATGGTAACGCTCAGCGGTTTGCTGCGCTTCTGGCAGGAGTTCCGCACCAATAAAGCCGCGCAGGCGTTGAAATCCATGGTGCGCACTACCGCTACCGTACTGCGTCGGGAATCTGCCCAACAGCCCCCGGCTAGACAGGAAGTGGATATTGCCACTTTAGTCCCCGGCGACATTATCTATCTATCGGCTGGCGATCTGGTGCCTGCCGACGTACGTTTGCTGGATTCGCGTGACCTGTTTATCAGCCAGGCGATCCTGACTGGTGAATCACTGCCCGTTGAGAAATATGACGTCACGGGCCACGTCACCAGCAAAGGCGCGGGAGCGAGCGATCACGGGGCTTCACTGCTGGAACTCGGTAGCGTGTGTCTGATGGGCACCAACGTCTCCAGCGGCAGCGCCAAAGCGGTGGTAGTGGCAACCGGCGGCGAAACCTACTTTGGCAGCCTGGCGAAATCGATTGTCGGTAATCGCTCGCAAACTGCTTTTGATCGCGGTGTGAACAGCGTCAGCTGGCTGCTGATCCGCTTCATGCTGGTGATGGTGCCGGTGGTGCTGCTGATTAACGGGCTAACCAAAGGCGACTGGCTGGATGCGTCGTTGTTTGCGCTGGCGGTTGCGGTCGGTCTGACGCCGGAAATGCTGCCGATGATTGTCAGCTCGAATCTGGCGAAAGGTGCGATTGCCATGTCACGCCGCAAAGTGATTGTGAAACGGCTGAATGCGATTCAAAACCTCGGCGCGATGGACATCCTGTGTACCGATAAAACCGGCACGCTGACCCAGGACAATATCATTCTTGAGCATCATCTGGATTGCGCCGGGGTGGAAAACTCTCGCGTACTGATGCTGAGCTGGCTCAACAGCCACTATCAGAGCAGCACGCCGAATCTGATGGATCGTGCGATTCTGCGCTACGGCAAGGATCGTGTAACGGCGGACATGGGCGACTATTACGCCAAAGTGGATGAGTTGCCGTTTGATTTTGTGCGTCGCCGTGTTTCTGTTGTGGTGCGCGATCGTCGTCTGAATCAACAGATGCTGATCTGTAAAGGCGCGGTAGAAGAGATGCTGAGCATCGCTACGGCTGAGCGTGAAGGAAAACTGGTTCAGCCGCTGGATGAAAAGCGCCGTGCAGAATTGTTAGCTCTGGCACACCAGTACAACGAGCAAGGTTTCCGTGTATTGCTGGTGGCGAGTCGTGTACTGGAAGAGCCGGGCTTGCAGCAGGCATTGAGTGTGGCGGATGAACAAGGGTTAACCGTGGAAGGGTTGCTCACTTTCCTCGATCCACCTAAAGAGAGTGCCGCCAAAGCCATTAACGCGCTGCGTGAAAACGGCGTCAGCGTCAAAGTGCTGACCGGCGACAACCCGGTGGTCACCGCACGTATTTGCCAGCAAGTCGGTATCGACAGTGGCGATATCGTGACTGGCGATCAGATCGCGATGATGAGCGACGAGCAACTGGCAGAGGCGGCAGCGCACAGCGCGGTGTTTGCCAAACTGACGCCGCTGCAGAAATCTCGCATCTTGCGTGCATTGCAGCAGCAAGGACACACCGTCGGTTTCCTCGGCGATGGGATTAATGATGCGCCAGCCCTGCGTGATGCCGATGTCGGGATTTCAGTGGATAGTGCAGCAGACATCGCGAAAGAGTCTTCTGACATCATCCTGCTGGAAAAAGATCTGATGGTGCTGGAAGAGGGGGTGATGAAAGGACGCGAAACCTTCGGCAACATCATCAAGTATCTGAACATGACCGCCAGTTCCAACTTTGGCAACGTGTTCTCTGTGCTGGTGGCGAGCGCCTTTATTCCGTTCCTGCCAATGCTGGCGATTCACTTGCTGATTCAGAACCTGATGTATGACCTGTCTCAGCTGGCGCTGCCATGGGACAAAATGGACCGTGAATTCCTGCGCAAACCGCGCAAATGGGACGCGCGCAATATCAAACGCTTTATGCTGTGGATTGGGCCTACATCATCAATCTTTGATATCACGACTTTTGCTGTGATGTGGTACGTGTTTGCCGCCAACACGCCGGAAATGCAGTCACTGTTCCAGTCCGGTTGGTTTGTAGAAGGATTGCTGTCGCAGACGCTGGTGGTGCATATGCTGCGCACCCAGAAAATTCCGTTCATCCAGAGCCGTGCTGCACTGCCGGTGCTGCTGACTACGGCGTGTGTGATGATTGCAGGCATTCTGCTGCCATTCTCCCCGTTGGGACACATGGTGGGATTGACCCCGTTGCCCTGGGCTTACTTCCCATGGCTGGTCGCGACCTTGTTAGGTTACTGCGTGGTCGCACAGGGCATGAAAATGCTCTACATCAAACGCTTCGGCCAGTGGTTCTAACTCCATGGAGGTGCTATGCGGAATCGGAATCTTAATAAGGTGGTGTGCCATCTGCTAATCATGATGGTGGTGATTGTTGTGCTAACGTTGGTGTTTCGTTAGTCAAACCAAGGGCAGGTTATCCTGCCCTTTTTGCCTTTTAACTGCGGGAAGGGACAAATGAGCCAAACAAAACGCGCGTTAATTATCGGTGCTTCAAAGGGGATTGGACTGGCGGTGGTGCAGCAACTGCTGGCCGATGGCTGGGACGTCACGGCCACTTATCGCAGCACTGCCGTTTCCTATCAGCATGAAAAACTGCGCTGGCTGCCACTGGATATCACCGTTGCCACACAGCGTGAGCAATTACTTCAGCAGCTCAAAGGTGAGCAATTTGACCGCGCGCTGATCAATGCCGGGATTCTCGGCCCGGATTCAATGGAATTGATCGCCACTCCCGATGATGAATTGATGCAACTGTTTATGACCAACAGTGTTGCACCGGTGCGTATGGCTGAAGGCCTGCTACCCTTGCTGTCGGAAAAACAGGGCGTGCTTGGTATCACCACATCTCGTCTCGGCAGCCTGACGGAGAATGCCGAGGCGATTCGTCCGTATTACTCTGCCAGTAAGGTGGCGCTGAATATGCTGAGCCGTGCACTACTGCAGCAGATGGATCCGCGTGGCACAACCTTGCTGTCACTGCATCCGGGCTGGGTGAAAACCGATATGGGCGGTGATGATGCGGATATTACTGCGGTGGAAAGTGCTCAGGGATTATTGGCGCAACTGAACCGTTTTTCCGGTCAGGGCGGACATCATTACGTCGATTACAGCGGCAGGCAATTAGCCTGGTGAGAGTAAGCGCCTGCTAACCGATGCCAGCAGGCTAATTGTTTATTCGTCGGGCTGGTAGTACTGCACACCAATTTCAATGCGTTCGCGCCCGCTGGCCACGCGATGGCGATTGCTGTCGCGTAGCGAGTAGATGCAGCCGCAGTACTCCTGCTGATAGAAACGCTCGCGCTTGCTGATCTCAATCATGCGTGATGATCCACCGCCTTTACGCCAGTTAAACTCCCAATATAGCATGTCAGGATAGTGCGCTGCTGCACGCACACCGCAGTCATTAATCTGCTTCATGTCTTTCCAGCGCGAAATGCCCAGCGAACTGGTGATCACCGGGAAGCCATTTTCATGTGCATACAGCGCAGTGCGTTCAAAGCGCATTTCGAAACACATGGTGCAGCGTACGCCACGCTCCGGTTCCCACTCCATGCCGCGTGCCCGATCAAACCAGTTATCTTTATCGTAATCAGCATCCACGAAGGGCACACCAAACTGCTCGGCAAAGCGGATATTCTCCTCTTTACGCAGCTCATACTCTTTCAGCGGATGAATGTTTGGGTTGTAGAAAAAGATGGTGTAATCGATACCGGAAGCCAGCATCGCTTCCATCACTTCTCCCGAACAAGGGGCGCAGCAGGAGTGCAACAGCACTTTATTGTGACCGTTGGGTAAAGGCAGCGGTTGGCGTTTGAAGTTGTCAGACATAAGAAAAAATGGTTAATGAGTGTTGAGCGAAGTGTAAGTCGATATCGAGCCGGACGCAAAGCGGCAAAAACGAAAAAGGCCGCAATCGCGGCCTTTCGGGATTCTGTCAGAAGAACTTATTCAGTCACTTTCTTCTTCAGATCGCTGGCACCTTCTTTGGTTTTGTTCCAGCCTTTAGTCGCACCTTCTTTGGTAGCATCCCACCCTTTTTCAGTGCCTTCTTTGGTTTTGTTCCAGCCTTTCTGTGCGCCTTCGCTCACTTTGCTGCTGGTGCTGTCGCTCTTACCTTCAACAGCATGCTTGGCTTTCAGCTTCTGCTCTTCGCCCTGATGCTGCGCCTGATGCAGCTTCTCTTTGGCGGTGTTTGCGCCCGCTTGTGCGTTCGCGACGGTGTCGTCAGTTGCATGTGTGGTAGCGGCAAAAGCCGAAGAAGCCAGCAGCAGGGCAGATACAGCAATAATTGTCTTTTTCATGAATATTCCCTCATCAATCGCTCTATGAGTTATGAGCGTAGTTAACAATGGCACGCTCAGCCAGAATTGGCTCCAGGAATAACCTTAATTGAATCATCGAGTTTGGATGGTGCGAGAAATGAGCATTTTAAGCCATGCTGCTATGTGCTCAGCCTGAAGGCACTTCAGGCAAGCCGATGAAAGTTGTGAGTCGCCTCAGCTTTAGTGGATCTGACACTGTATCTTTTTCTGGTAAAGGGTAATTTTAGTGCCGCCATAACCACAAAAAATGTCTTAAGGATGAGAGATGAAAAGTAGAGTTGTTGAAATCCTGCAATATCGGTTGAAAACAGATACAGGCAGAACCTTCCATCGAATCATGCGAGATATCAGTGTTCCTCTGCACGTCGAGCAGGGAATTGATGTCGTCGCTTACGGTTGTTCTCTCCATGATGCTGATAGCTATTTTCTTCTTCGAGCATTTGAAAATGAAGAGGAAATGCACGATGTTCTGGAAGCATTTTATGCCAGCGAGGCGTGGCGTTCAGGGCCGAGAGAAGCCATCATTGAACGTATTGAGGTGAGTCTTAAATCTGTGCTGCTGCTTTCACCCAGCGCAATTGATGAGATGAGAAACAGCTTTTTAGCCTGGCAATGAGAGTGACGGGCTGCACATGTATCTGTTTAGCAGATGAAATTTGAAGAGTGGTTTTACTATAACTTGAAGCCAGCGAATCAGGCTGGCTGACTATTCTTCATCCCGCTCTTTAGCCGCTCGCTGGCGATCGTAATACTCATCTTCCGCAGAAATGATTTCATCCAGCAGGGAGTCCATATCCACATCATGAACTTCTTCTACAAAGAGGCCGGTTAAAGCAGTTTCAGGCGTTAACTTGCCATCTTCAAACAGCTGCCAGATTTCCTTCGCATAACGCGTTTCTAAAATCTGCGGGGCAAACTGACCGTAATATTCGGTGATGTTATTCACATCGCGCTCAAACATTGATTCGGCGTGGTTGTTTGCTGAAGCATCCACCGCTTGAGGCAGGTCGATGATCACTGGGCCATGCTCATCTTGCAAAACGTTAAACTCTGACAGATCGCCATGCACAATGCCGGCACACAACATGCGTACGATATTGCGAATCATGGTGGCGAAATCAGTCAGAGCTTCCTCTTGCGACAAAATCACATCGCTCAGACGTGGTGCTACTGCGCCATCTGCATCAGTGACCAGCTCCATCAACAGTACACCGTCGAGGCACATATAGGGTTCAGGCACGCGAACGCCGGCTTTGGCCAGGCGGAACAGCGCATCGACTTCTGCAGTATGCCAGACTTCCTCTTGCTGCTTGCGTCCGAATTTGGAGCCTTTTTGCATTGCACGCGCACTGCGGGAGTTGCGGACTTTGCGCCCCTCCTGATATTGCACGGCCTGCTTAAAGCTACGCTGAGAAGCTTCTTTGTAGACTTTAGCGCACTGGACTTTGCCGCCGCACATGACAGTGTAAACGTCAGCTTCTTTGCCGCTTTTCAAGCGCTGAAGCACGTTATCAATCAGGCCGTCATCGACCAGCGGTTGGATTCGGTTTGGAATTTTCATGCAGCTTTATACCGCATTTCAGGGGACTCACGCATTAAGAACATGGGGCATAACAGAAGAAAAGCCAGACGCATGGCATTATGAGCAGGGGATGGATTCAGTATCACCCTACCTCTCATTTCTCTAGCGAGATTTGACGTACTGTTATCAGGAATTCACGCGCGGTGGTGTCCCAAAGCTCAGGTGAGAAATCACACTCATAGCGTCGCTTGAACTCCTCCTCTACGCCATCATCATAGGCGGAGATAAAATCATCGACTTCTTCTGCGAGGTCTTTAAGCATCCAACCTGGGGCTGTTTTTTTAAAGAGCCTGACTATTCCTTCAACTGTGTCTTCGCCATCATTAATGATGTCGGCGTCCTGGTTGACATAACCAAAAATCAGTTGATCAAGAAAATGGAAATTTTGCATTTTGCACCTTAAAGAGACGGGAACGCGGTAAGAATGTAGTAGGGTTTTCCATTAAATTGTTGAAATTCAATGACCACTCTCACATTTGTCATGGCTATCCGCTGGCTGTCTCCTCGTTTGAAGCCGTAGCCAATAGTTTTCCCTGCTGCATTACGAATAGTCAATCTGACACCTTTCTTACCACCTGAGAGAACAGACTTTATGACGGCTCTATTAGCAAAAAGCGCTCTCGATATTGCTTCCTCTGCTATCTGGAGGTTAGTAAAGGTGGTAGAGAACGTTAAACGCTTATTGGTTTCAAAACGGGATAACAATTCTGCATCGCTTTTGCCAACGTGTGTGGAAAGCGTATGCCCTCCGGGTTTTAAGCCCCGTCATCGATTCATGCTCAATCAGTTTGATGCGACCCGCTCTCACCGATGCTAACCGGGTTGCACTAATACTAAATGCAAATCCTGGTGGAACAGCGATGTCGACAGTCAGGCCGATTTTTATCGCAGTTTCGTCATCCGCGCCAAAGGATTTTGCCATTGCCTCAGCTGCTTTGTACGTTGCCGTTCGGGTATTTCTGCCCACAATAATCTGATTAGCAGCAGCATGAATACTGGGCACAAAAAAGCCCGCAAGGCTTGCGCCGTGCGGGCTTTCAGGACTTCAGCGGACGGCTCTGGAACCGCCGCGAAAGGATTTTGGTGGGCTGGCGGAATCTGAATAAGCTTCGCAAGCTAATGAAATTAAGTGGTTTTCGTTAATTCAACTTTGTTCCGTGTACCTAAACGTGTACCAATTATTGGATCTCATACCCCGGAACGGCTTTGCTAGGATAATTAACGGCCAACCTAAAATCCAAAATAAAATGATTTTACGAAAAAGTGTTCACACTGTTCACTTTTGATTTTAATTGATTAAATTCAAGATATTAGATGGTGAAGGGTTTGAGGCGAGATGTACACTAGTGTGCACTAAGGGTGATCTTAGCTGAGGTTATCAAAAACAGCTTCACTAATATGTGCAATGTGGCTGTTCAGGTGTTGCATGCTGGTAATGGCCATTTTTAGCCAGAAACGGGCGTTTAGATGTAATTAGTTACCCAGAGCAGATGCACAACGTATAACTAGCAAACGCGCAAATTCATCAGCCTTTATTTCCATAGTATGGATAGTTAAAGGCGTGAAACGGACATTTCGCTGCCATAACTCGCTTAGGGTCTCTGCTATAAGCGGCCAAGGATATTATGGTAACTCGTTGTCGGATAGACAGAAGTTGACAGACGGTGTAATGTTAGAACCAGAAAATCTGAGTTCCGAGAAGCCATCCTTACGGGGTATTCGGGGCTCATATGTAAAAAATTTGAGTCGTGGCCTATGAAAAATTGCGGTGTAACAGCTGTGATTCTATTAGATAGATTTGTTGACTGATTTTCTCGATTTAAACGCCAATTTTGGTAAAAAACTTATGGCCGACTACGATTTAGGTTTTAACCGCGTCCTTCTCGACAAGACCCGCAAGTGTGAATACAGCGCCATCCGTCTGAATTGGCCTGAGTATGACTATTGTTGCAAGCTTGGCACGGACGTGCTACGCCTAAAGCCTCAATCTTTTTTCATCATAAGAAGATGCTCAGCTAAAAGAAATTGCGAGAATCATAGCTAATTGAACATTAACAACATTCAGTGGGAAATCATTTTGAATCGCTATGGGTTTAACAGACACCTCAGAGTCATTTAAGATGGCTTAAAGAGAGGTGCCCATGAGCGGTAAGCGTTATCCAGAAGAGTTTAAAATTGAAGCAGTCAAACAGGTTGTTGATCGTG